>NZ_JBFUFS010000031.1:0-32709 GCF_056403335.1 Rhodobacter sp. P2_H5
GCACCGGGCTCCGCCACCGGCGCCGGCAGACCCGCGGGCGCCGGCGTGGCGAGGGGCGCCGGCAGGGCCGCCGTCTCGGGCGAGGGCGCGGGGCCGGGCAGCGCCCCCGGCGCGGGCAAATCCGCAGGGGACGGCAAAGCAGCCGGCGCAGCCGGAGCATCGTCCCCCGGAGACAGCGGAGGCGCGATCTGCGGCAGGCGCTGCGGCTCGGTCAGTCCCGCCCCTTGCGAGGGCTGCAAAAGCGCGTCCTTCATCCCCGAAGGCTCAGACAGCGGCGGGTTGACCAGCGGCGGCTCGGCCACAGGCGCCGTCAGGGCATCATCCAGCGACGACAGGGCCGGAGGAGCCTCCACCGCCGCCGGAGTTTCGGGCAGCGGCGGCAAGGCCTGCGCCCCGACCCCAGCATCGGCCGAGGGCGCCGGAGTGTCGGGCAAAGCTGCGCCCTCAGGTGCGGCGACGGCTTCGCCCGGTGCGGTCCCCGGCGCCGCTTCAGGCGCGACGGCGGCAGTGGCATCCGGCTCAGGGGCCACAAGAGCCGGCGCCGGGCTTGCGGCAGAGGGCGCGGCCGCGGACGGCTCCGGTTCAGAGGGCGCACCTTCCGGCTGCCCACCCGCGCCCGCTGACGCATCAGCCTCGGGCAAGGCGGCCTGAGAAGACGAGGACTCCGGCAGCGTGGACCCGGAGGGCATGCTCTCAGCCGGCAGTGTCGCAGATGGCGCCGCCTCCGAAGGCGTCGACTCGGGCGGCTTGGCCCCGGAAGGTGCACTCTCAGACGTCACCACTCCGGGCGAAACGGGGACAGTCCCGGTCTGCGGCGCCGCGGCTTGCGATTCTGTCCGGGCCTCCGGGCCATGCGGCGGCGGTGCCACTTGCGAGATCACGACAAAACCCGCCCCAACCGTCACAATGCCCCAAACGAGACCGCTCGCAAAACTCCGCGCCACTCTTTGCTCCCTTGCCTGCCTCGGCCTCTGGGCCCCAGGAGCGTCGGTTCCGGTTACCGGTATCCCTTGACGCCCCCGGACCATCCTGTACCTGTATACAACTGTCTCACGCGGGGTTCACCCCCCAATGGCAAAGGCGCGCAGGATGCTGCTTCTGATCGATAACTACGACAGCTTCACCTATAACCTCGTCCATTATCTGGGCGAGTTGGGGGCGGATGTCAAAGTCCTGCGCAATGACGCGCTGGATGTGCAGGGCGCCATGGCGTTGCGCCCCGAGGCGATCGTCCTGTCGCCCGGCCCCTGCGACCCTGATCAGGCCGGGATCTGCCTGCCGCTGACGCTTGCCGCCGCCGAAACCGGCACGCCGCTTCTCGGCGTCTGCCTTGGCCACCAGACCATCGGCCAGGCCTTCGGCGGCAAGGTTGTGCGCTGCCACGAGATCGTGCATGGCAAGATGGGCCGGATGATCCACGAAGGCCAGGGCATCTTCGCCGGCCTGCCCTCGCCCTTCCTCGCCACCCGCTACCACTCGCTGGTGGTCGAACGCGAAAGCCTGCCCGACAGCCTCGAGGTCACCGCCTGGCTGGAAGACGGCACGATCATGGGCCTGCGCCACAGAACCAAGCCGATCGAGGGCGTGCAGTTCCACCCCGAAAGCATCGCCTCCGAACATGGCCACAAACTGCTGCAGAACTTCCTGGAACGTGCCCGGGTCGCGGTGCCGGCATGAGTGACGCGCTCAAACCGCTGATCGGCCTGGCCGCCACCCGCCCCCTGACAAGGGCCGAGGCCGAGGTGGCCTTCGGCGCGCTCTTCGAAGGGGCGGCGACCCCGGCCCAGATGGGCGGCTTCCTGATGGCGCTGCGGACGCGCGGCGAGACGGTGGATGAATTTGCCGCCGCAGCCAGCGTCATGCGCTCGAAATGCCACGCGGTGCGCGCGCCCGAAGGTGCGATGGACATCGTCGGCACCGGCGGCGACGGCAAGGGCACGCTCAACATCTCGACCGCGACGGCCTTTGTCGTGGCCGGCGCCGGGGTCACTGTCGCCAAACACGGCAACCGCAACCTCTCGTCGAAATCCGGCGCCGCCGATGCCCTGACCGAGATGGGCCTCAACGTCATGGTCGGCCCCGAGATCGTCGAACGCTGCCTAGCCGAGGCCGGGATCGGCTTCATGATGGCCCCCATGCACCACCCCGCGATGCGGCATGTCGGCCCGGTGCGCGCCGAACTGGGCACGCGGACGATCTTCAACATCCTCGGGCCCCTGACCAACCCCGCCGGGGTCAAGCGCCAACTGACCGGCACCTTCTCGACCGCCCTGATCCGCCCGATGGCCGAAACCCTGCGCAAACTCGGGTCCGAGGCCGCCTGGCTCGTCCATGGCAGCGATGGCACGGATGAGATCTCGATCGCCGGCCCCACCGATGTCGCAGCCCTGGCAGAGGGCGAGATCACCGAATTCACCGTCCACCCCGAGGATGCCGGCCTCCCCGTCCACCCTTTCGAGGCGATCCTCGGCGGCACCCCGTCCGAAAACGCCGTGGCCTTCCGCGCCCTCCTCGGCGGCGCAGAAGGCGCCTACCGCGACGCGGTCCTGCTGAATTCCGCCGCAGCCCTCCTCGTCGCCGGCAAAGCCGCCACCCTGAAAGAGGGCGCCGAACGCGCCCGCGCCTCGATCGATTCCGGCGCCGCCCAGGCCCGGATCGACGCCCTGCGCCGCATCTCCCCCCTCACCTGACCTCAAGACAGCCCCGGAAGGTCAAACCCTTCCGAGGCCCCTTGCGCTTTGCCCCAATACTCCCGCCGGAGGCCCCTGCCCTCAAGCCGGTTGGCCGCAGGCCAGAGGCGAGGCCCAGACCTGCACCGCAGGCCCGCCTTTGGGTCCGAGCGGCGTCTCAGCCTCGCATTTGTCGCCCCGCCAGCCCTTGGCGGCTTCCTGCCCGGACCCGGCCCCCGACACCCTCACCTTTGCGCTTTGCCCAAATACTCCCGCCGGAGGCCCTTGACCTGAGCCGGTTGGCCGCAGGCCAGAGGCGAGGACCAGACCTGCGCCGCAGGCGCGCCTTTGGGTCAGAGCGGCGTCACAGCGTCGAATTGGTCGCCCCGCCGTCGAGCAGGATGTTCTGCCCCACAATGAAGCCCGCGTGCTGGCTGCAGAGGAACGCACAGGCCGCACCAAACTCGGCGGCGGTGCCGTAACGGCGGGCCGGGATCGTGGCCATGCGCGCGTTGCGGGCCTCCTCCATCGAGATGCCCTGCGCCTTGACCACGCCGCCATCCAGCGCCGTGGCGCGGTCGGTGTCGTGGATGCCGGGCAAGAGATTGTTGATCGTGATACCCTGCGGCGCCACCTGACGCGCGGTGCCGGCGACAAAGCCGGTCAGCCCGGTCCGTGCCGCGTTCGACAGGCCCAGCGAGGCGATCGGCGCCTTGACCGACTGGCTGGTGATATTGACCACCCGTCCCCAACCCTTTGCCATCATCGCCGGCATCAGCGCCGTCATCAGCGAGATCGGCGTCAGCATGTTGGCCTCGATCGCTTTCAAGTAATCGGCCCGGGTCCAGTTTTCCCACGATCCGGGCGGCGGGCCGCCGGCATTGGTCACCAGGATATCGACGCCCTGCGGCCCGACCGCCGCCAGTACCGCCGCAAGCCCCGCCTCCGATGTCACATCCGCCGCAACGGTGGTGACCGACACGCCATAGCCGCGCAGATCGGCCGCCGTGGCCTCCAATGCCTCGGCCCCGCGCGCGTTGATCACCAGATCGACACCGGCCGCGGCCAAAGCCTCGGCGCAACCGCGCCCGAGCCCCTTGGACCCCGCCGTCACCAATGCCCGCTTGCCCTTGATCCCCAGATCCATCTTCGCCTCCATCGTTTCGCAAATGCCGCGGACCCGCCGCAAACCTGACCCTTTGTTGACGTTTCGTGCGGCGATTGCTAGCCCGTAAATCTCCCGCCTGCGGGAGTTTCCGGTATGAGGAGCCGTCATGTTACCCCCCGCCTCCAAGCCACCCGGCTCCAAGCCACCCGACCCCGGGCCCTCAGTCTCCGGGCCCGCCGGCAGCGCCGTACCCGGCCATGCCTGCCAGGTCTTCGCCGCCGAAGAGATCTTTGCCGTGCAGGGCGCCAACCAGGGCGACGGGCTGGCCGGTCCCGAAGAAGTCTGCGCCGGCGACATCTACCGGCTGACCGCCAGCGCCCGCCCGCTGCGCCTGGTGCTGCGCCAGCCCACGGCCACCACCCAGGCCGTGGCCGCAGGCTCCGAGGTCGGCGCGCCCGGCACGTTGATCCGGCTCGAGGCGCGCTATGCGATGATGGCGCCGGATGGCGACCGGGTTGATCTGTTGTTCCTGCGGCTGGAGGATGGCACCGGCCTCGCCCTGCCCCTGTCGCCGCTGGGCGCCGGGGTGGATTACACGCTCCTTTCCGTCGAACCCGCGCCCGAGGGCCTGTATCTCGCCGATCTTCTGTGCCTGTCCTTCGCGCGCGGCACCATGATCACGATGACCGACGGCAGCCAGCGCGCCATCGAGGCGCTGGTGCCCGGGGTCGAGGTGCTGACCCGCGACCACGGCCGCCAGACCGTGCGCTGGATCGGCCACGCCCGCCTGCGCGCCGTGGGCAGCTTCGCCCCGGTGGTGATCACCGCCGGCACCATCGGCAATGCCGGCGATCTGATCCTGAGCCAACACCACCGGGTCTTCCTGTATCAACGCCACCGGCTGCCGGGGATGGCCACGTCCGAGCTTCTGGTGCAGGCGCGCGACATGGTCGACGGCGAGGCGGTCTATCTGCGCGAGGGCGGCTTCGTCGACTATTTCAGCCTGGTCTTCGACCGCCACGAAATCATCTATGCCGAGGGCGTGCCCTCCGAAAGCCTGATGGTCAATGACGCGACCGTCAACCGCCTGCCGCCCGAGATCGCCGCCGACGTGAAGGCGCATTTCCCCGGCCTGGCCCAGGTGCCGCACTTCGGCACCGAGGCGAGCCGGGAATTCCTGGCCGAAATCGGCGCGGCGCAGCTGATCAGCGGGCGCCGGGGCTGACAGGTTTGCGCTTGCCGCGGGCCGAGGAAGCGGGGGGTTTCACACCCCCCGCACCCCCTGTGGGATATTTATGGACCAATGAAAGGGAAAAAGGCGCGAAGTCAGGGCTTCAGATGCGCGAGGACCGAACGGGCGGCGCGCAGGCCGGGGTTTTCCGCACCACGGCCGAGGCGGAGCATCGTGGTCTCCATCGCGGCTTTCTGGGCAGTGCTGTCGGCCAGCACCTGCTCCATCGCACCGGCGATCGCCGGGGGGCGGCAGGCGGGGCCGAGGAATTCGGGGATGTGGCGGGTTTCCGAGACGAGGTTGACCAGGGTCACCGTGTCGATCAGCGCCGCACGTTTCATCAGCCACCAGCTGAGCGGATGCATGTCATAGGCGATCACCATCGGCGTCGCATTGGCGGCGAGTTCCAGCGAGACCGTGCCCGAAGCCGCCAGCGCGATGTCCGCCTCGGCGAAGGCGGCGCGCTTTTCGCCCGCGTCGAGGATCAGGCGGGGTTGCACCGGCCAGTCTTTGGTGAGATCGCGCACCATGGGCGCCAGATGCGCCAGCGTCGGCAGGGCGACGCTGAGACCGGGGTGGCGCGCCTGCAGCAGGCCCAGGCTTTGGCCGAAGGTGGGCGCGAGGCGGGTGATCTCGCTTCGGCGCGAACCGGGGAGGCAGAGGATCAGGGGGCGCGGGCTGTCCGAGAGGAGGGCGCGCTCCTGCGGTGAAGCGAGGGGGTCGGCCACCACCGGATGGCCCACGAAATCGCAACTCATCCCCGCCGCCGTCATATAGGGCGGCTCGAAGGGCAGCAGGGCCAGCACATGGTCGATGACCCGCGCCATTTTCGCAGCCCGCCCCGGGCGCCATGCCCAGACCGAGGGCGCGACATAGTGGATGGTGCGCTGATCGGGGCGCGCGGCCTTGACCAGGCCCGCGACCCGCAGGCAGAAATCCGGGCTGTCGATGGTGATCAGCGCGGCGGGTTCGAGGGCCAGTGCGGCGGCGGCGGCCTCGCGGATCCGGCGCTTGAGCAGGCGGTATTTCGGCAGCACCTCGGCGATGCCCATCACCGACAGCTCCTCCATCGGGAAGAGCGAGGTCAGGCCCTGCGCCTGCATCAGGGGGCCGCCGATGCCATGGAAGCTGACCTCCGGCGCCAGCGCCTTCAGCCCCGCCATCAGGGCCGCGCCCAGCTTGTCGCCCGAAGGCTCGCCCGCGATCAGGAAAAGCTTCAGCGCGCCCACAGGAAAAGACCTGTCTCAGCCGCAATCGCCCGCATCTGCGGCAGATCGAGGCAGATCACCGAACCGGCCTGAAAGGCGAGACCGGAGAGGCCGGCAGCCGCCACCGCCCGCAGGGTGGCGGGGCCAAGCGTGGGCAGATCCACGCGGCGGTCCTGGCCGGGCTTGGCCGCCTTGTAAAAGACCCCGCGCCGGTTCGGGCGCAAAGCCTCGGGCAAGGCGGCGATCTGGGCCAGCATCAGATCGGTGCCCGGCAAAGCCTCGACCGCAAGGCAAAGCCCGCCCGCCACCACCGCGCCCTGCCCGACATCCACCGCGCCGAGCGCCTGCACAATCGCCGCAGCGCGGGCCGCATCGGATTCGGCCTGGGGCGAGACCTCACCGGCCAGAACGCCGGCCGCGGGCAGAAGCTCGGGAGCGAGGTCCTCGACGCCGACGACGGTAAAGCCCTCCTCCTCGAACAGACCCAGAATGGCGCGCAGCGTGGCATCATCCCCACCGGCGAAGGCCGCCATCAGTTGCGGCACCAGTTGGGCGGTGGCAGCGTCGAACAAGGAAGGGTCCAGACGCGGCCGGCTGACGCCGCCGGCAAAGGCGACATGGGTGATGCCCTCGCTGCCCAGATGGCGCAGGAAGGGCACCAGACGTTCCAGCCGGAAGGTCAGATCCACCGCGACGCCTTCGGGCACAAAGCCATCGAGCACGCAGACATAGGGCCGCCCCACCGCCGCCTCTTGTGCTGCGACCAGCACCGCCGGCAAGGCGCCCGTTCCGGCGATCAGCGCGAGCCGGCTCATTTCGGCGTCAGGAAAGAACGGTCCGAGGCGGCGAGGATGAACCCCACCATCTCGCGCACCGAAGCGGCGGAGCTTGTCGCGGCCAGGCGTTCGGCGCGCTCGTGGAAGGTGCCCTCACCGCGGGCCAGCTCCTCATAGGCGTGGCGCAACGCCGTGATCTCGGCCCGGTCCATGCCGCGGCGCTTGAGGCCCACAAGGTTCAGCCCGTCCAGCTCGCCGCGCGGGCCCTGGACGAGGCCATAGGGGATCACGTCATTGGTCACCATCGTGACGGCGCCGATGATGGCACCATGGCCGATGCGGACCCATTGGTGGATGCCCGAAAGCCCGCCCACGATGACGTCATCGCCGATCTGGCAATGTCCGGCGATGGCCACGCAATTGGCCAGCACGATCCGGTTGCCCAGATGGGCGTCATGGCCGATGTGGACGCCGGTCATCAGAAGACAATCGTCGCCGACCGTGGTCACCCCGCCGCCGCCCGCCGTGCCGGTGTTCAAGGTCACGCTTTCGCGAATCCGGCAGCGGGCGCCGACGATGAGCCGGGTCCGCTCGCCCTTGAACTTCAGATCCTGCGGCACTTCGCCCACGGTGGCATGCGGGAAGATCACCGTCTCGGCCCCGACCGAGGTCCAGCCGGTCACCACCGCGTGGGACTTGATCTCGACCCCATCGCCCAGGGTGACCTCGGGGCCTACCACGCAGAAGGGGCCGATACGGACCCCCTCGCCCAGCACGGCTGCGGGATCGACGATCGAGGAGGGATGGATGAGGGGCGCGCTCATGCGCTCAGGCCTTGGGCAGGTCGAACATGGCGGTGAAGGTGGCCTCGGTGGCCAGCTCGCCGTCCACGGTTGCCCGGCCTTCGAACTTCCAGACCTTGCCGCCGCCGCGCAGCGCCTTCACATGCAGTTCCAGCACGTCGCCGGGAATGACCTTGCGGCGGAATTTCACCGCATCGACGCCCATGAAGAAGACCTTGGCATTCTTGTCGACCAGATCCATCGACAGGCCGACCAGCACGCCCGAAGTCTGCGCCATCGCCTCGATGATCATCACCCCCGGCATGATCGGCATGTCCGGGAAATGGCCCTGAAAATGCGGCTCGGTGTTGGTGACGCATTTCACGCCGATGCAGCTTTCGTTGATGACGATGTCGCGCACCTTGTCGATCAGCAGAAAGGGGTAACGGTGCGGGATGATCCGCTTGATCAGGGCAAGATCGGCGTCTTGCACGGTTTTGGTGATGTCGGTCATGTCGTCCCCCTGTAGCACCCCTCAGACGGGCGGCTTTGACCCTGACTAGCAACTTGGGCGCACGGGGACAAGCAGGCCGGCAGGGTCAGATGAACCGGCTTCGCAGCGTCAGGGCGTGGCAGGCGCGGCGGGAGCCGCTGCGGGCGGCGTTTGCGGGGGTACGGTGGCCGCGCCGTCTTGCTGAGCGGGCTGGGTGGGGTCGGGTGGCACGGGAGCAGGCTGAACAGGAGCAGGCTGAACCGGCGCGATCGGCCCGGGCGCAGGAAGCCGCGGTCCCTGCGGTACGCTGCTGCCATCGCCGAGCTTCTCGTCCAGCGCCTTGATCGCGCGGTCGGTCACGTCGATCGAATCGAAGGACAGGACCACCGCCTCATGGTTGAGGATGGCCAACGCGCCGATCTCGTGCATGAGGTCGCCCAGAACCGGCACGGCAGCCTGAAAGAAGGTCTTGCGGCCGGCATCCCTTGCGGCCTTGAGGGCATCGGCCTTGGCGGCCTGATCAGCCCGCAGCTTTTCGACTTTGGCATCAAAGGCGTCGGCCAAGGCCTGAAAGTCGGCGGCGGGCATCGTGGCGCGCTTTTTGGTCAGGTCGGCTTCTTCGGCGGCAAGATCCGCCTCGATCTGGCGGTTCTCGGCGGCCAGAATCCGGCCTTCGGCCATGGCCCGCGCCTCCATCGCCTTGCCGAAGAGCGAATCCGCGTAAAGCCGGTCCTGATCCAGCGTCAGGATCTGCGGCGTGGCGCCGAGAGACTGCGCCATCGCGGGCAGCACCTGCGCCGCCAAAGCTGCGCCGCAGGCCAGAACCATCCCCAAGCGGCGCAAGCCGCCACCAACCATGATCAGAGCGGCCCCGAAAGGCATCCGCTGGCCGGAGCCGCCCTGCATCAGAACTTGGTCGAGATGTTGAAGTTGAAGGTCTGCTCCTTGTCGTAGCTTTCCTTCTTCAACGCATGGGTGAAGTCGAAGCGCAGCGGGCCGATCGGGGTCTTCCAGAACAGCGACAGACCCAGAACCGCGCGCATATGCATCGAATCGTCCACCGGACCGGCGGTGCCCGCGGTGTCCTTCAGACCCCAGACCGAACCGACATCGAGGAAGGTGCCGCCCGACATGTTGTATTCATCCGGCAGACCGAGGGGGAACTCGCTTTCCAGGTGGGCCACGGCATAGAAGTTGCCGCCCAGAGCGTCCTGGTTGCCCGCCGTCAGGTCGCGCGGACCGAGGCCGTTCGCCTCGAAGCCGCGAATCTTGTCGGTGCCGAAGAACCGGTCGGTCGCCCGCGTCGTGTAGCCGCCATAAGAGGTGATCGCCCCGCCTTCGAAGGAGGCGCGCAAGGTCACCGCATCATGGGCCACCTTGGTTTCCTTCACCGCGCGGACCGAGGTGTTGATGTATTTCGCCGTCCCACCCAGACCCGCGAAATCCTGCCCGAACTGCAACAGCGTGCCATTGCTCGGGTGCAGGGCCGAATTGCGGTCATCCCAGGTGTAGGTGTAGCCCAAGGACGAGAAGGTATCGCCGCCCTCCTCGCGCTGCAGAATGGTGGAGGAACCGGCCGAGAATTCATCCTCGGACGTCGCCGGATCATCGGCCATCGGCAGATCGACATTCGACAGGGTCTTGCGGCCAAGCGCATAGTTCACCTGCAGCTTGCCAATCTCTCCCAAGGGGAAGGTCAGGCTGGGCGAGATGCTCATGGTCTTGGTGTCGTAGTGGGCGTTGTTCTGGTGATCGGTCGTGCTGTAGATCGCCGAAGTCGCGAACAACAGGTCGCGGCCCATGAAGGCCGGTTCGCTGAACGAGATCTGGCTGTCGACGTTGTCGACGCCGGTCTGCACATTGACCGTCAGCCCCTGCCCGCGGCCCAGGAAGTTCGATTCCGAGAAGCCGACGGCAATGCCGAACCCGGCCTGAACGCCGTAGCTGGCGCCAAGGGTGATCGAGCCGGTCGGCTGTTCGGTGACGGCGACCTTGACGACGCCCTCATCCGGCGCGCTGCCGGGTTCCTGGGTGACCGAGACGTCCGAGAAGAAGCCAAGCGCGCGGATGCGCTCGGCGGCCTGGGCGATCTCATGCGCGTTCATCGGGTCGCCCTCGACGGTGCGGAACTGGCGGCGCACCACCGAATCCAGCGTCGTCGTGTTGCCCTCGATGTCGATGCGCTCGACGAATTCGCGCTGGCCTTTGACGATGGCGAAGGTCACGTCCACCGTGCCGTCGCGGTCGTTGCGCTTCAGCCGCGGCTCGACGGTCACGAAGTTCAGGCCCTTCTTCAGCGCCAGCGATTCCATGATGTCGACGTTGCTTTGAATGACGGTCGGGCTGTAGGTCACGCCCGGCCGCAACCGGCGCTGCTGGTCGAAGGCTGCGGCATCGACGCCGGGCACTTCCGAAATCGTCGTGACATTGCCGATCTTGAAGCTTTGGCCTTCCGAGATGGTGAAGGTCAGGAAGGTCGCGTTGCGGTCGCGGGCATAGGTGGCCCCCGCATCGAGGATCTTGAAATCAAGGAAACCGCGCGACAGGTAGAAGTCGGACAGAAGCTTCTTGTCGACCTCCAGCCGGTCGGAGTTGTAGGTGTCCTTCTGGATCAGCAGGTGCAGGATACCCGCCTGTTTGCTTTCCAGAACCTGGCGCAGACGGTAATCCGAAAAGGCCTTGTTGCCGACAAAGCTGAGGCGGGCGATTTCCGCCACCTTGCCTTCGGCGATCTCGAACACCAGGTCGACCCGGTTGTCGGCGCGGCGGATGATGCGCGGGGTGATCGTGGCCGCCATACGGCCCTGGATCCGGTAGATATCCGTGATCATCGCCGCATCGGCCTCGGCCTGGGCGGGGGAATAGACGCCATGCGACTTGGATTTGATGGCCGAGGTCAGAACCTCGTCCTTGATCCTGGCATTGCCCTGGAAATCCACCGTGCCGATGGTCGGATTCTCGACAACCTTGACCAGCAGGGTGAAGCCCTTGGGCACCATCTCGACCCGGGCGAACAGGCCCGAGCGGAACAGCCGCTGATAGGCGTCGTTCAGATCCGCCGCCGTGGCGCGCTGGCCCTTGGACAGGGCGAGGTAGCTCAGCACGGTGCCCGTATCGACATGGGTATTGCCTTGCACCGTGACCGCGTTGACCACGAAGCCTTGCGGCACCGGCGCCACGCGCTTTTCGGGCGGCGCTTCGGTGATCCCGAGCGAGAAAGCATCCGGCGAGGTGCCGTCGGCCGTCTGGGCGAACAGGATATGCGGCGCGAAGAGCCCTGCCCCGGTCAGCGAGACGCCAGCGGCCAGCACCAGTCCCCCCGCGCCCAGACGCATTCCCTTGCGCGACATCCCAGCGCCTTTGCCCATGCTTTTCTTGCTCACGTCTTGCGCCCCACGTCAAACACCGGCCTTGGCCGGCCAAATCCATTCCGCCAATAGAACCTGACTAGCTTCTTGTCCGGCCCTTGTCAAAAGCGCCCGTCACAACTGGTGGCGGCGCTCGGCGGCTTTCACCCGTTTCCTGTGGATAAGTTGTGTCGGCGCGCGCTGCAAGCCAAAGTCAGCCGCAGCGGAACAGATCGTTGGAAACCGCGAAGACCATCACCGCCGCCAGAAGCCCTAGACCCAGGGTCATCAGCACCTGCAAGACCCGCTCGCTCGGCGGATGGCCGGTGGCGGCTTCGTAGATGTGAAACACGAGGTGACCGCCGTCGAGGACGGGAATCGGGAAGAGGTTGAGCAGCCCGATCGACAGGCTGACCAGCGCCAGAGTCTGAAGGAAGCTTTCCAGCCCCGACCGCGCCGCAGCCCCCACCACCTTGGCCATGCCAATCGGGCTCGAGACATTGCAGCTGCTGATCTTGCCCGCGACAATGGCGCCAAGGCCCGACAGCGTGGTCTTGGCCATGTACCAGCCCTGGGTCCAGGCGATCGAGGCCGCCTCGCCGAGGCCGGGCTGGCGCGTCACCGGGTCAAACAGCACCCCGCCCGACACGCCGATCAGCCAGCGGGTTTCAAACCCGCCATCCGGCGCCGGCAGATCGCGGCGGCGCGGCGACAGCGAGACGTCAAAGGTCTTGCCCGCGCGCCACAGCGTCAGGGCGATGGGCTTGCCAGAGGTGGCCTCGACGATCTTGGGCAGCTGGCTGAAGCTTGCGATGTCCTGACCTGCGGCCTTGATGATCACGTCGCCGGGCTGGATGCCCGCATCCAGCGCCGCACTCTGCGGCTGGACGGATTCGGCAATCGGCGGCAGCGGGTTCGGACCCTCGATGGTCAGGCTTTGACCGGAGCGGGTGACCTGATAGGTCACGCTGGCGGCATCGCTCAAAGTGTCGGCCACGGTGAAGAAGGTGCCGAGGTCAGGCGTCGGCTGGCCGTTGATCGCGGTGACCAGATCGCCGGTCTGCAGGCTCGCGCCCGCAAAGGGCACCTCTTTCAACGCGCCGATCAGCGGCTGATCCACCGCCACGCCACGCCACAGGATCACGCCGGCAAAGATCACGAAGGCCAGGATGAAATTCGCCAGGGGCCCCGCCACCACGGTGGCCGACCGCGCCCACAAGGGCGCACCATGCATCGTGTGGCGCTTTTCCTCGGGGCTCAGGTCCTGCATCAACCCCTGATCGGGGCGCGAGGAAGCGTCGCTGTCGCCCAGAAACTTCACATAACCGCCAAGCGGCAAGGCCGCGATCTGCCAGCGCGTGCCATGCTTGTCGACCCGCGACCACAGGGGCTTGCCGAAGCCGAGCGAGAAGACCTCGGCCTTGATGCCGGTCAGACGGCCGATGATGTAATGGCCGTATTCATGCACGGTGACGATGACGGCAATGGCAATCAGGAAGGACACCAGCGTCCAGGCCGTGCCCCCGAGATTCGAGACGAGTTCCGCGAGATTCAAAGTGACCTGCCCCTATGTCCTTGCGTGCCGGGGCGCGAGGTCGCGCGCGGCACGTCTTGCGAGTTGGTCCATCGCCAGCACTTCGTCAAGGCGCGTTGCGGGCCGCGACAGGCCGCTTTCGGCTGAAACCCGCGTAAGCGTGGCCTCGACAAGGCGCGACATGTCCAGAAAGCCGATCTGCCCGGCGATGAACTGGTCGAGCGCCACTTCCTTGGCCGCATTGA
The DNA here is from genome assembly GCF_056403335.1 of Rhodobacter sp. P2_H5. Lineage (NCBI taxonomy): Bacteria > Pseudomonadati > Pseudomonadota > Alphaproteobacteria > Rhodobacterales > Rhodobacter > Rhodobacter sp. P2_H5. The sequence goes on from NZ_JBFUFS010000031.1 coordinate 13,394, forward strand.
AAACGCAGCCCGCCAGCCCGCCCGCAGCCATCACCTCCTGCGCCAGCCGCAAGGCCGGGTAGCGGGCGAGGTCGGGGGCGCGGAAGGTCAGCTGGCCAAGGGCCGCAAAATCCAGCCGCGCCACCGGCAGGGGGCTGCGGCGCGGCCAGTTCAGCGCATAGCCGATCGCATGGCGCATGTCGGGCGCGCCCAGATGCGCCATGACCGCACCGTCGCAATAGCCCACCGCCGAATGGATGATGGATTCGGGGTGGATCACCACCTCGATCTGGTCGGGGCGGACACCGAAAAATTCCCGCGCTTCAATGACTTCCAGGGCCTTGTTAAACATCGAGGCGCTGTCGATGGTGATGCGCTGCCCCATCACCCAGTTCGGATGCGCCAGCGTGTCCTGCAGGCTGGCGTTGCGCAGGCGCTCCATCGGCCAGTCGCGCAAGGCCCCGCCCGAGGCGGTCAGAATGATCCGCTCGACCGCGGCCATATCCTCGCCCGCCAGCGCCTGAAAGATCGCCGAATGCTCGCTGTCGACCGGCAGGATGCGCCCGCCATGCGCGGCGGCGGTGGCCAGCATCAACGGGCCGGCGGTGACAAGGCTTTCCTTGTTGGCCAGCGCCAGCGTTGCCCCGGTCCCCAGCGCCGCAATCCCCGGCGCAAGGCCAGCGGCGCCCACGATGGCCGACATCACCCAATCGGAGGGCCGCGCCGCAGCCTCGGCAATCGCCCCGGCCCCTGCCGCAGCCGCGACCCCGCTGCCCGCCAAGGCGTCGCGCAACGCGGGCAACAGCGCCTCCTCGGCCACCACCGCCACCTCGGCCCGCAGGGCGCGGGCCATCTCGGCCAGTCGCGCCACATTGCGCCCGCCGGTCAGGGCCACGACCTCGAAAGCCTCGGCCCCGGCCTGGGTCAGCAGGTCATAGGTGCTTTCCCCGATGGAGCCCGTGGCCCCGAGAATGGAAATCCGCCGTCTGGTCACAGAAACGCTCACCCGGCCAGCCCGAGGGGCAGGCGCACGAAGAACTCAAGGAACCCCACCGCCAGCATCGCGCCGATCAGCGCATCGAACCGGTCAAGCACGCCACCGTGCCCCGGGATCAGGCAGGAGGCGTCCTTGACCCCGGCGCGGCGCTTGATCAGGCTTTCCACGATGTCGCCCATCTGGCCGGCAAAGGCCACGAGGGGCGAAATCAGCACCAAAGCCCAGCCGTGACCTTGCCACAGCGCAAATCCCGCGCCGAGCAGCGCCGCCCCGATCCAGCCCGCGATGGTGCCGGCCCAGGTCTTCTTCGGGCTGATCGCCGGCCAGAACTTCGGCCCGCCGATCAGGCGGCCCGCGAAATAGCCAAAGACATCGGAAGCCACCACGACGCAGACCAGCCAGACCACGATGATGCCGCCGCGCAGATCCAGCGCCACAAAGACCGTGGCGGCCAAGAGCATGACCAGCGCATAGGCCGCAAGCAACGCCTTGTCGCGGCGCGGCGTCAGCACCAGCGCTAGGGGCGCCAGCAACAGACCGGCGCAAAAGATCCCGCCCCATTGCGCCAGCGCCAGCCCCAGCCCCGCCAGAACTCCCACCGCCAGACGCTGCGCCGGGTTGCCGCCAGGCTCCCCCACCGGGTGATCGGTCAAAGCCGCCAGCTCCCAGCCCATCACGGCAAAGATCAGCACGGTCATGGCGAGGAAGAAAGCCCCGCCCACCTGCACCGACAAGGCGCCCAGCCCCGCCAGAATCAGACCTGACACCACCCTGATGCCCAGATCGCCCCAACGCCCGGCCCCCAGTCCGGAGCGCGCGCCCTCGGGGGAGCGGTTGCTGGCGGGCGGCTCCGTCTTCATGCCCGCACCACCCCTCCGAAACGCCGGTCGCGGTCGCCAAAGCGGGCGACGATCTGCGCCAGCTCGGCCGGGGTGAAATCGGGCCAGAGGGTCTGGGTGAATTCATATTCGGCATAGGCCGCCTGCCAGGGCAGGAAGTTCGAGGTCCGCGTCTCGCCCGAGGTGCGGATCACCAGATCCGGGTCGGGCAGTTGCGCGGTATCAAGCCGCGCCGAGATCAATTTGTCGTCGACATCCTGCGGGGCGATCCGCCCCTCGGCCACATCGACGGTGATGGCGCGGATGGCGCGGGTCAGCTCGTCGCGCCCGCCGTAGTTGATGGCGACGGTCAGGTTCAGGCGCGAATAGGGCGCGGTGCGCTCCTCGATCCCCGCCATCAGGCGCTGCAGCCGCGGGTCGAGCCGCGAGCGGTCGCCGATGAAGCGCATCCGCACGCTCTCGGCGGCCAGCCGGTCGGCCTCGCGCTCGATATAGCGGGCAAAGATCGACATGAGGCCGAGGACCTCTTCGGTCGAACGTTTCCAGTTCTCGGTGGAAAAGGCGTAGATCGTCAGCCACTTGATCCCGAGATCGGGGGCGCAGCGGACGATTTCCTTGACGCGCTCGGCGCCCTTCCTGTGACCCACCAGACGCGGCCAGCCCTTCTGGGTGGCCCAGCGGCCGTTGCCATCCATGATGATGGCGACATGTTCGGCAACCGGTGCCGGGGCGCCGCCCGATCCGGTCCGGGATGCGCGCGGCTCTGCTGCCTTGCCTTTGTCGCCTGCGCCCACCGGATGCCTCCCCACCTTCGCTGATCTGCCCAGTGCCAAACGCCTAGACCTGCATGATCTCGTGCTGTTTGGCTTCAAGCGAGCGGTCGACCTGCAGGATCGCCTTGTCGGTCATCTCCTGCACTTCTTCGGACCACATTTTCTGGTCATCCTCGCCCATGCCGGCGGTCTTGGCCTTCTTGATCTGGTCCATGCCGTCGCGGCGCACGTTGCGGATCGCGACCTTGGCGCTTTCGGCATATTGGGCGGCGACCTTGGTCAGTTCCTTGCGGCGCTGTTCGTTCAGCTCGGGGATCGGCAGGCGGATCAGCGGCCCGTCCGAAATCGGGTTGATGCCGAGCCCGCTTTCGCGGATCGCCTTTTCGACCTTGTTGATCATGCCCTTGTCCCAGACGTTGATCACGACCATGCGCGGCTCGGGCACGTTGATCGTACCCAGCTGGTTGATCGGCGTCATCTGGCCATAGGCATCGACCTGGATCGGGTCGAGCATATTGGCCGAGGCGCGCCCGGTGCGCAGCGAGGCGAATTCGTTCTTGAGCGCGTTGAGCGCCCCGTCCATGCGGCGCTGCAGGCCGTCGGTATCAATTTCAAGATCGTCTTGCGCCATCGGATCCTCATCGCAATTGCCCGCTTACGGGGTCTTGAGGCTCTATAACAGCAAGCAAGCGGGGGCGTACAGGGGCCTAGTTGCGGGTGCGGATCGCGCCGGGGCCGGCCAAGGCCGCCCATCGCAGCCGCCGGGCCCGCCGCATTGCAGGAACCGCTGTTCCTGCGGCCATCGCCCTTTCCGCCGAATGCGCTCCTGCACGATCAACGTGAATAAAACGTCAAAACCAGACGAAGCAGCGGGAATATACCGAATTGCATGCGCAGGACCTCGAGGTTCCGGGATACCTTCGGCTGCGCCCGGCGGGGAATTCCGCACGACGGGCAAATCCAGTTCAGTGCAACACAGCGCCTGCATGGGGGACCGATATGGCAGTTGTTATGCTTTCCGATTATTTCTCCAATCTGTATCCTGTTCCGATCGACCTGTTTTCAGCCGCCGACGGCGTGACGATCGGGGCGCACTCCGCCACCAAGTTTTCCTACACCTTTCAGGACGGGACCAATTTCGCCGGCTATTCGGTCACGGCGAGCGGGACAGGCTTTTCCTATGATGCTTCGGCAATACGGAAAATGCCATTTCGATCGAGGGCATCTTCGCGACAAACCAGAACGACCTGCTCATCGGCTCGACCGACGACAATATCTTCCGCAATTTCAAGGGCGACGACACCATGAAGGGCGGCGGCGGGCACGACACGTTTTTCTGGAGCCACCTGAAAGAAATCGGCGGCAAGGATCTGATCCAGGATTTCCACGCTGGCGCCGGCGCAGAGCAGGACAAGCTGCGCTTCAACCTCACGGAATGGGTCGGCGACACGACGCTGCACCTTGTCAACGGAACGGTGGCCACGGCGGCAGTGGACACCTTCCTCTTCAATCCGGCGACCCATGTGCTGTCCTGGGACCCGGATGGGACCGGCACGCAGGCCGCCATTTCGATTGCGACCCTCACCGGCGTCAACAGCCTGCTGGCGGCAAATTTCGATCTGTACTGACCGCAGGGCCGCGTCGGGGCGCCTTAGCCATGCACCCGCGTATAGGTGCCCTGACCGGAGAGGATGCCCTTGAAGCCGCCCGGCTCGTCCAGCGAGAAGACGATGATCGGCAGGTCGTTGTCGCGTGCCAAAGCGATCGCCGAGGCGTCCATCACGCCGAGGTGCTGTTGCAGGACCTCGTCATAGGTCACCGTCTCGTAGCGCTTGGCATCGGCGTGTTTCTTGGGGTCCTTGTCATAGACGCCATCGACCTTGGTGCCCTTGAAGATCGCCTGGCAGGCCATCTCGTTTGCGCGCAGGGTCGCGGCCGTGTCGGTGGTGAAATAGGGGTTGCCGGTGCCGGCGGCAAAGATGCAGACGCGCTGCTTTTCGAGGTGGCGGACGGCGCGGCGCCGGATATAGGGCTCGCAGACCTGGTCCATCGGGATGGCCGAGATGACGCGGGTGAAGACGCCGAGCGATTCGAGCGCCGCCTGCATCGCAAGCGCGTTCATCACGGTGGCGAGCATGCCCATGTAGTCCGCCGTCGTGCGCTCCATCCCTTGGGCCGAGCCTTGCAACCCGCGGAAAATATTGCCGCCACCGATCACCATGCAGATCTCGACGCCGAGGTCATGCACCGATTTCACCTCTTCGGCGATGCGCTGCACGGTCGGCGGGTGCAGGCCGAAGCCGAGATCGCCCATCAGCGCCTCACCGGAGATTTTCAGCATGACGCGGGAATAGGTGATCTTGTGGTCGGTTTCGGTCATGGCTGTTCCTGTCATCGTGCCGTGGTTGGCTTGGGCAGCAAAATGCGGCAAAACGGCGAAAGGTTCAACCTGTGGAAAGGGGGAGCCGGGGGCCAGCCCCCGGCCCCCCGGGATATTTAGACCAAAATGAAAGAGATTTCCCGCGAAAGGCCGGTCTTGATCGCGGGGCCGACGGCCAGTGGCAAGTCGGCGCTGGCGATGGAGCTTGCGGCGCGCGACGGGCGGGTGATCGTCAATGCCGATGCCTTGCAGGTCTATGCGTGCTGGCGGGTTCTGACGGCGCGACCCTCGGTGGCCGAGGAGGCGGCGCTACCGCATGCGCTTTATGGCCATGTCGGGCGCGATCAGGATTACTCGGTCGGGATCTGGCTGCGCGAGGTCGCAGCACTGCTGCAGGGGCCCGTGGTGATCGTCGGGGGCACCGGGCTTTATTTCAGCGCGCTGACCGAGGGGCTGGCCGATGTGCCGCAGATCCCGGCTGCGGTGCGGGCCGAGGCGGATGGCTTGCGGCTGTCGGGGCAGGTCGATGCGATGCGGGACGCCCTCGACCCCGCCACTGCCGCGCGCACCGATCTGCGCAACCCGGCCCGGGTGCAGCGCGCCTGGGAGGTCTTGCGCGCCACGGGGCGCGGGCTGGCCGAATGGCAGGCGGCGGGGGCGGCGCCGCTGCTGCCGCTTTCAGGCGTCGAGGCCATCGTGATGCGCCCTACGGTGCCCTGGCTCGACGCCCGGATCGCGGCGCGGTTTTCCGTGATGTTGGAAGACGGCGCCTTGGAGGAGGCCCGCGCCGCCCTGCCCCATTGGCAACCCGCCCGCCCCTGGGCGCGGGCGATCGGCGCGCCCGAGCTTGTGGCCCATCTGCAAGGCCAGCTGACGCTGGAGGAGGCGCGCCTCGCCGCCATCCTCGCCAGCCGGCAATATGCCAAACGCCAGCGCAGCTGGTTCCGCAGCCGCATGGCAAACTGGCACGAGGTGGTGCCGGGCTGAGCCGGGTGTGGCATTCCGCCCAAGGTTGCAGCCTCTTGCCCGCCGGGCGGCATTTTTCGCTTGGGGCGCGCCCGGCCCCGGGTTATCTGTAACCCCTGATCAGATGGCGAGATGCAATGACCCTGGCTCCCCCTCCTTCGCCCTTTCGTCTGGTGGCCATCCCGCGTCTGGCCGCCGGTGGCCGCTGGCGGGTCGAGGCGATGCGCGCGCTGTCGGAACCCTGCTTTCTGTGGTTCACCAAGGGCCAGGGCCGCATCACCATCGCCGGCCAGACCCGGGGCTATACCGCCCACAACGGCATCTTCATTCCGGCGGGCGTGATGCACGGCTTTGAGGTCGGCGCGCAAGTCTTTGGCACCGCTGTCTTTTTCGGTCGCGACTCTGGCGTGGCCCTGCCGAAGGAGCCTTTGCACCTGCGCATCCGCGAAGTGCATGCCCAACAGGAACTGAACGTCACCCTCGATTCCATCCAGCGTGAACTGGACGCCGACACCGTGGGCCATGACCGGGCGGCCTATGCCCATCTGGGGCTTCTCGGCGTCTGGATCGAGCGTCAGGCCGCCAAGGCCAGCGCCGAGGCCCCGAAGCCCGATGCCGCCCGCAAGCTGGTCGCCCGCTTCACCGAGGTGATGGAGGCGGGCTTCCGCTCCGGCGCCGGGGTGGGGGAGATGGCGGCTGAACTCGGGGTGACGGCGACGCATCTGACGCGCTGCTGCCGCCAGACCTGCGGGCGCTCGGCGATCGACCTGTTGCAGGACCGCCGGATCTTTGAAGCGCGCAAACTGCTGGCCGAGACGAAGCTGCCGGTGAACCGGATCGGGACGAGCCTGGGCTTCGCCTCGGCGGCCTATTTCACCCGCGCCTTCCAGCACCGCACCGGCAATTCGCCGACTGAATTCCGCCGCAGTCTGTAGCCGCACCCCCTGGCCGCTGCCCTCAACCGCAAACTTCGGCGCTGGACTCCGCCCGATTCGCGGGCTTTGCGGGCCGGGCGTTCCTCCGCTCTAGCGGAATATCGGGGCGCGTCCGACGCCCCTGCCCCCCCCGCGGCCTGCGCCAAACCGACGCCAGATGTCGCGGCGCGGCCTCTCATCGCGGTTCAAGTCGCAAACGTGACACGATGTGGCGAATCCAAGCGTTGACGGATGGGCGGAAAAGGTGCCGAATGACCTTGTGAGCACCTGCACCGCGCCGCCCCCCCCCTGCCGCCGCAAGGCCGCCCGGGAGATCGGCGCGCAAGCGGTGCCTCTGAAAAATGAAAACAGGGCAATGGCCTGACAGGGAGACTAGCATGAACGACATGACGAGGACCAAGGGCTTGCATCCGGCGACCGGGATGCACCTGCAGGACCTGCGGGCCGGCAAGCTGAGCCGCCGCGAATTCCTGACCCGCACCACCGCGATGGGCGTTTCCGCCGTCGCGGCCTATGGGCTGATGGGCTTCAGCGCCCCGGTCCGTGCCGAGGCCGCCAAGGTGGGCGGCGTGCTGCGGATGTCGATGGAGACCAAGGCCCAGAAGGACCCGCGTCTGGCCGACTGGCCGCAGATCGCCAACGTCTACCGCGGCTGGCTGGAATATCTGATCCAGTACAACCCTGACGGCACCTTCGAAGGCCGCCTCCTCGAAAGCTGGGAGGCCAATGCCGACGCCACCGAATACACGCTGCATGTCCGCAAGGGCGTGAAGTGGAACAATGGCGACGATTTCACCGCCGATGACGTGGTGGGCAACTTCAAGCGCTGGACCGATGGCACCGTCGAAGGCAACGCGATGTCCTCGCGCTTCCTCGGCCTCGTGGACGAGAAGACCAAGCAGCTGCGCGAAGGCGCCGTCGTCAAGGTCGATGACTTCACCGTGCAGCTGAAGATGTCGCTGTCGGACGTGGCCGTTGTCCCGAACCTCGCCGACTATCCGGCCGCCGTGGTGCACAAGTCCTTCAAGGACGGCGACGACCCCTCGGTCAACCCGATCGGCACCGGCCCCTATGTGCCGGGCGAAATCTCGGTCGGCCAGAAGATGACCCTGGTCCGCGCGCCGGAAAGCCACAAGTGGTGGGGCGGCGTGGCTCCGCTCGACGAGATCCACTACATCGACTTCGGCACCGACCTGTCGGCCATGGTCAACCTCGCCAACTCGGACGAGATCGACGCGAACTATGAGACGACCGGCGACTACATCGACCAGCTGAACACGCTCGGCTGGACGAAATATGAGGCCGTCACCGCCTCGACCATCGTCTGCCGCTTCAACTCGGCCACCTCCGACCTCTACAAGGAGAAAGAGGTCCGTTCGGCCCTGCAACTGGCAATCGACCCCAAGGTCGTGCTGGAACTGGGCTACAAGGGTCTGGGCACCACCGCCGAAAACCACCACGCCTGCCCGGTGCACCCGGAATACGCCAAGCTGCCGGCGCAGACCTTCGACAAGACCAAGGTCAAGGACGTGCTGGCCAAGTACAAGCTGACGGATTCCGAATTCGAGCTGATCTCGCTCGACGGCGGCTTTGAACTCGACACCACCGACGCCGTCGCAGGTCAGCTGCGCGAAGCCGGCGTCAAGGTGAAGCGGACCGTCATGCCGGGCTCGACCTTCTGGAACGACTGGCAGAAATACCCCTTCTCCTCGACCACTTGGAACCACCGCCCGCTGGCCGTGCAGAACATGTCGCTCGCCTATACCTCCACCGGGTCGTGGAACGAGACCGGCATGGCCAACAAGGAGTTCGATGACGCGATGGCCAAGGCCCTCGGCCTTGCCGATGCCGACAAGCGCCGCGAAGTCGCCGCCGTCCTGGAGAAGATCCTGCAGGACGAAGGCTACATCATCCAGCCCTACTGGCGCTCGCTGTTCCGCCACGCCAAGCCGAATGTGATGGGGATGGAAATGCACCCGTCCTTCGAGCATCACCACTACCTGTGGTCGCTGGCGTAAGGCCCGACTGATCGGGGCGGGTGCGCGCTGCGGCTGCGCGCCCGCCCCTCTTCATTTCGCATGAGATCACCCGGCCGCCTGCGGCCCCGGGATCTGGCACGAGGTCTGCAGCGGTGGGACATAGATGCTCAAATTCGTGATGCGGCGCCTGGGGGTGATGGTTCTGACGGCGCTGGTCTTGACCTTCGTTGTCTTCTACCTGACCAACCTGCCGCCCAACCTGGAAAAACTCGCCCGCGCCGAAGGCTCGGTCCGCATGACGGACGAGGCGGTTGATGCCTGGATTCAGGACAACGGCCACGGCGGTTCGGTGTTCTACCGCTACGGCGAATGGCTCGGCGTGGCGCCGGGCTGGCTGCGCACCGACGACAAGGGTGTGACGCGCGGCCTCTGCATCAGGCAGAACGACGACCCGGCGCTGGCGCCGCGGTTCTGCGGCATCTTCCAGGGCAACTGGGGCTTTTCCACCGTGTTCAAGAAGCCGGTGCTGTATCAGCTGGGCGTCGCCATGGCGGCCACCGGCTGGCTGATGCTGGCCGTCATGCTGGTCATGGTGCCGACGGCGCTGCTGATCGGGGTGCTGGCCGGGATGCGCGAGGGCTCGCGGACCGACCGGGTGCTTTCGACCTTCTCGATCGTCTCCTCGGCCACGCCGGAATATGTCTCGGGCGTGATCCTGGTGGCGCTTCTGGCCTCGCCCGCCGCAGGCCTGTCGCCCTTGTTGGCGAGCTGGGGCTGGATCGACGGCAAGATCCTGTTCATGGGGTCGGCCACGGCGGCGATGGACCATATCACCTTCTGGAACTTCACCCTGCCGGTCCTGACCATTGCGCTTTATGGCGTCGGCTATATCGCCCGCATGACAAGGGCGAGCATGACCGAGGTGATGACCCAACAGTATATCCGCACCGCGCGGCTGAAGGGCGTCGGCTTCAAACAGGTCGTGCTGCGCCACGCGCTCCGCAATGCGATGATCGCGCCCTTCACCGTGATCATGCTGCAATTCCCCTATCTCTTGAACGGCGTGGTGATCACCGAGACGCTCTTCAACTACAAGGGCTTCGGCTGGATGCTGGTGACCGCCGCCTCCAACAACGACATCGAGATGCTTCTGGGCGCTTCGGTCGTGGCCGTGATCTTCGTTCTCCTGACACAGCTGATATCGGACATCGGCTATGTCTTCCTCAATCCCCGTATCCGGCTGGGCTGACATGACAGATATCCTCTCCTGGCCGATGATCTTTGCGCTGATGGCCAAGCAGTTCTGGCCGGTCTGGGCGGCGCTGGTGGCGACCTTCGCCCTGTCGATCCGCTTCAAGCGCCACCTCGGGCTTTACGGCAAGCTGTTTGACTCGCCTGTCGGCATGGTCGGTTTCTTCATCGTGATGTTCTGGGTCTTCACCGCGATCTTCGCCGACGCCATCGCGACCTTCGATCCGCTGGTCCAGCTCGGCTCGGTCAAGGACCCGTTGCCCGGCATGCCGACCCCGCCCGGACCCGAGGGGCAGTACCCCTGGTTCCTCCTTGGCGGCGATCACCTGGCGCGCGACGTGTTTTCGCGGATGGTGATGGGGGCGCGCTCGGTCCTGATCATTGCGCCTGCCGCCACCAGCTTCGCCTATGTCGTGGGCATAACGCTCGGCCTGCCCGCCGGCTATTTCGGCGGCAAGCTCGACACGGTGTTGAGCTTTCTGGCCAACCTCGTTCTCGCCTTTCCGGTCATCCTCTTGTTCTACCTGCTGGTGACACCCGAGATTCGCAACACCGGCATCCCGGTCGTGCTGGCGGCGATCCTGTTCCTGATCCCGATCGCGTTTTTCGTGGTCCTCTTCAACTCGCGCTTCCACACCAACCCGCCCAAGCGCAACCTCTATGTCGGGCTGACGCTGGTCCTGGGCTTCTGGGCCTATTCCGGCCTCGCCTTCAACCGCGACCCGCTCGGCCTCTGGGGCATGGACCCGAACCTCCTGAACGTCTTCGTCTCGGTCGTCTTCGTCAACGCCCCCACCGTCTTCCGCATCGTGCGCGGCATCGTCCTTGACCTGAAATCCCGCGACTATGTCGCCGCCGGCCAGACCAGGGGCGAGCAAGCCTGGTACATCATGCTGTGGGAGATCCTGCCCAACGCCCGCGGCCCGCTGATCGTCGATTACTGCCTGCGCATCGGCTACACGACCATCCTCCTCGGCACGCTCGGTTTCTTCGGCCTCGGCGTATCGCCCGAAAGCCCGGACTGGGGCTCGACAATCAGCGCCGGCCGCAAGGTCCTGATGAGCTTCCCCCACCCCGCCGTCATCCCCGCCCTCGCCCTGATGAGCCTCGTCCTCGGCCTCAACCTCCTGGCCGACGGCTTGCGCGAAGAAAGCCTGAAGGACTGAACATGATTTCCACGCTCTGTCAGTTCGTGGCGTTGGTTTCGACCGGGCTCGCAGCCTATTTTTGGTGGAAAAGCTCGCAAATAAGCGCGCCTAGGGAATTCGGCATCAGTAGGTTTGGCGACGAACAAAATCCCCATCCTGATACCCCGGAACAAAGATGGGCACGCGAAGTTAGTGCAGCAAACGCTTTGGGCGCTATATGGGCGACCGTTGCATTTGGCGCGCAGTTCATAGGTCTGGCATCAGATGTCGTGATGAAATGGACAATGGCGAAATGACAGAACTACTTTCCCCCTTCATTGGTCCATAAATATCCCACGGGGGTGCGGGGGTGTGAAACCCCCGCTCCTGCCACCAAAACCGCCCCGAACCCTGCAGAATGAGGCCCGCCATGACGACCCAATGGGACCCGAGCCAGCCGATCCTCGACATCGAGAATCTCTCGATCTCCTTCTTCACCCGGATGCGCGAGATCCCTGCGGTGATGGATTTCTCCTGCAAGGTCATGGCCGGCGAGGCGATGGGGCTGGTGGGCGAAAGCGGCTGTGGCAAGTCGACCGTGGCCTTGGGCGTCATGCGCGATCTGGGCAAGAACGGGCGGATCACCGGCGGGACGATCAAGTTCAAGGGCCGCGACCTCGTGACGATGAACGACGAGGAATTGCGCCAGCTGCGCGGGTCCGAAATCGCGATGATCTATCAGGAGCCGATGGCCTCCCTGAACCCGGCCATGAAGATCGGCGCGCAACTGGCTGAAGTGCCGATGATCCATCAGGGCATGAGCAAGGACGAGGCCTGGAAGCTCGCCCGCCAGATCGTGGCCGATGTCCGCCTGCCCGACCCCGACCGCATCCTGAACGCCTTCCCGCACCAGCTGTCGGGCGGCCAGCAGCAGCGCATCGTCATCGCCATGGCCCTGATGTCGAAACCGGCCCTGCTGATCCTCGACGAACCCACCACCGCGCTGGATGTGACGGTGGAGGCGGGGATCGTCGATCTGGTCAAGGACCTTGGCCACAAATACGGCACCTCGATGCTGTTCATCAGCCACAACCTCGGCCTGATCATGGATGTCTGCGATAGGCTCTGCGTGATGTATTCCGGCGAGGCGGTCGAGACCGGCAATGTCGCCGAAGTCTTTGACAACATGCGCCACCCCTACACGCAAGCCCTGTTCCGCTCGATCCCGCTGCCCGGCGCCGACAAGAACTCGCGCCCCCTGATCTCGATCCCCGGCAATTTCCCCCTGCCGCATGAACGGCCCAAGGGCTGCAACTTCGGCCCGCGCTGCGATTACTTCGAGGCCGGGCGCTGCGATGCGGGCGATATCCCGATGTCGACTGTCCCCGAAGGCGACCGCCACGGCTCGCGCTGCCTGAAATGGGCCGAGATCAACTGGATGGCCCCGCCCGCCGCCCGCGTCGCCAAGATGAAATCGCCGATCGGGGATGTCGTCCTGAAGATGGAGGATCTGAAGAAATATTATTCGGTCTCCTCCGGCGCCTTCGGCGGTGGCAATGCCAAGGTGGTCAAGGCGAATGAAACCCTCAGCTTCGAGGCCCGCGCCGGCGAAACCCTGGCCATCGTGGGCGAAAGCGGTTGCGGAAAATCCACCTTCGCCAAGGTGCTGATGGGTCTGGAAACCGCGACCTCCGGCTCGATCATGCTGTTTGACGAGAATGTGCAATCGACGCCGATCCAGAAGCGCAATGTCGATACGGTGTCTTCGGTGCAGATGGTGTTCCAGAACCCGTTTGACACGCTCAACCCCTCGATGACCGTGGGGCGGCAGATCATCCGCGCGCTGGAGGTTTTCCACTTCGGCGCCTCGGATGCCGAACGCAAGGCGCGGATGCTGGAGCTTCTGGATCTCGTGAAACTGCCGCGCGCCTTTGCCGACCGGATGCCGCGCCAGCTGTCGGGCGGCCAGAAGCAGCGCGTCGGGATCGCCCGCGCCTTTGCCGGCGGGGCCAAGGTCGTGGTGGCGGATGAACCCGTCTCGGCATTGGATGTGTCCGTGCAGGCGGCTGTGACCGACCTGCTGATGGACATCCAGCGCGAGAATGGCACGACGCTTCTGTTCATCTCGCACGATCTGTCGATCGTCCGGTATCTCTCGGACCGGGTGCTGGTCATGTACCTCGGCCATGTGGTCGAGACCGGGACCACCGATCAGGTCTTCCAGCCGCCCTACCACCCCTACACCGAGGCGCTGCTCTCGGCGGTGCCCATCGCCGACACCAAGGTGATCCGCAAGCGCATCGTGCTGGAAGGTGACATCCCTTCGGCGATGAACCCGCCGCCGGGCTGCCCGTTCCAGACCCGCTGCCGCTGGAAATCCCAGGTGCCGGGCGGGCTCTGCGACCGCGAGATGCCACCGGTCAAGACCTTGGAGGGCGGCCACCAGATCAAGTGCCACCTCTCGGACGAGATCCTTGCGGGGATGGAGCCGGTGATCAAGATGGCGGCGGAGTGATCCAGCCTCGGAAGATGGGCACATTGCCCATCCTACCGGACAACCGCGCGCCTCTGGCGGGCGTGGCCCTATTCTGAGGCGTTTTCGCCGAAGAACAGCAGCATCATGGTCTTGTTGACGATGTTCAACAGGATACCGAACAGGATCAAGCCGCAGAGCATGGTGATTGCCGCCACGATGCGCCCGCCCACGGTGACCGGGTACATGTCGCCATAGCCGGTCGTCGTCATCGTCTCGATGCACCACCACATCGCGGCCGGGATCGAGGTGAAGTTGCGATCGGCGGGGCGGATCGGGGTGCCGGAGATCGGATCGACCGGCACGAACTCGGCCGCCGGTTGCCCGGCCGGGGTCGCCGCATCCAAGGCCGCCTGCCCGGCCTGCATCGCGTCGGGCGAATAGAGCGAGCCTTCGACGTAGTACATCGAGGTCGAGGCCAGCATGAAGACGGCGAAGAAGATGATGACATAGATCTTGAGGTTGGCCAGCAGCGGGTTCACATGGGTGACATCCGCCCCATCCGCCGCCGTCCGCGCCAGTTTCAGCACCCGCAAGGCGCGCACCACCCGCACCAGCCGGATCATCTTGGTGGAGCGGAGCGAGGTCAGGTTGACCAGCATGAAATAGGAGGGCACGACCGAGATGATGTCGATCAGGCCCCAGATCGAGAAGACATAGCGCCAGGGTTTGGGCGAGAAATAGGCATTGGCCACCGCGTCGATGGTGAACATCACGACCGTGGTCCATTCCGACCAGGTGAAAAGCTGCGCATGTTGATCGGCCAGGTCATGCACGCTTTCCAGCGCCAGATCGATGCAGGAGCCGATGGTGAAGGCCATGATGATCATGTGCCAGTAGCGATAGCCGGCATAATGCGGGTCCGTGAAGACACGTCTCAGGCCGAAGCCCTTTGCCCCGCTCGCCACATTGTCCATCCTGCCGAATCCTTGTCCTGGCAAGATGGCACCCTAGTCCGCTGGCGGAGGGGCCGGCCAGAGGTTAACAAGGTCTTGACGAAAAGTTGAATTTCGTTGTGGTTCAATAGGTTGTGATGGATTGCACGCGTGCAATCACGGGCAATCCCGTGCCATGCCACCGCAAGCTTGCCTTTGAATACGCGACCGAGACCCTGCGGGAAAGCCTAGCCGAGGATGGCCAGAACGTAGTTCTGGGTCTCCTGATATTCCGGCACGCCACCGGCGGCCTCGACCGCCTCGGGGCCGGCATTATAGGCGGCGAGCGCCAGCTTCCAGCTGCCGAAGCGGTTGAACATCATCGAGAGATAGCGCGCCCCGCCTTCGAGGTTGGATTTCGGGTCGGTCTCGTCCACGCCGAGATGATCCGCCGTGGTCGGCAACAGCTGCGCCAGGCCGACCGCGCCCTTGGCCGAGACGACATCCGGATTCCATCCGCTTTCCTGCTGCACGAGCTTGAGGAAGATCGCCTCCGGCACGCCATATTTGCTGGCGGCGGCCTTGGCCATGTCGAGGTAGACACCGCGATACCGGCCGGAATAGCGCACCGTGCCGACGCTGGCATCCTTGCCGGCGCCGGGCTTCAGCCGGGAGGAATTGGAATATTGCTGCGCAAGCTTGCCGTCGAGCAGGGCGAGCTGGTTGCGGAACTGCGCCGTCCGGCCCTTGCCGGCCGAGCCGAAGACCAGCCCCTCTGCCAGAGCCGGCGCGCCAAGCGCCACAATCACCACGACCGACACGATCGCTGCCGCGATCCCGCGCCCGGGTCTTGATCCGATCATACGCATTTTGCACCCAACCGCAGGAACCATTGGCACGCCGCTGCGTTAGTCATAGGAAATTGATCGGTCTTGGCAAGGGAAATTGCCAGGGATCGGCGGTGGCCTGCCCAGATTTCAGGGTTTTGCCAGCCCCGCCCCGCCGACAAGGGCGCCGCGGAACAGGTCTTCGACCAGGACCGAGACCAGCTGCGCCCGCCCCGCCGTGCCGGATTTGCGGTAGATCGCGTTGAGATGGGTCTTGATCGTCCCCTCGGCCGAACCGCGGAAGGTGGCGATTTCGGCGATCGAATAGCCCTTAATGGTGAAGGCCGCCACATCGGCCTCGGTCGGCGTCAGGGCCCAAGTGCGGAAATAGGCCTCCATCAGATCGGACAGGGCGCCGGTCGCCACGGTCAGGCTTTGTTGCATCCGGTGCTGGCGGTTCATCAGGCGCAAGAGGACCAGCGTCTCGAAGACCAGGCCGAGAATCAGCCCGACCGAGGCCGCCAGTTCCGACAGATTGGCCGGGTTGGTCAGCGCGGCGCGGCCCTGCGGCAGGATATCTGTGGCCACATCGGCCATGAAGATCACGGTGCAGATCGCCTGAACGATGATCAACGCCAGGACCGGCCAGACCCCCCTGGCGTTCAAAAGCTCTTTGCCGCTCATAAACTGCCCTCTGGAACGGGCCCTCGGCCCTGCTGCCGCACGCACCCGGCTTGGCGCCTGATTAGCGGCTTGCTTGGGGCGCGAAAAGGGGGGGAGGCTTCACAAGCCCGCAACCGCCCGGCTGATGCGCGCGGCTCAGGCAGGGGGTTTGCGCTTTGCCCGGAAACGGGCGCTGCGCATTGCAGCCGGACCGCCGGTCGGTCTATAGGTTTTCTTAACCAAGTCCGGCGACCCTGCCGGCACAAACGGAATCAGGGAGTAGGTCATGGCAGGCGTCAACAAGGTCATTATCGTCGGCAACCTCGGTCGCGACCCCGAGGTGCGCAGTTTTCCCAATGGCGGCAAGGTGGTGAACCTGCGCATCGCCACTTCGGAAACCTGGCGCGACAAGGCCTCGGGCGAGCGCAAGGAGCGCACCGAATGGCATTCGGTCGCGATCTTCAACGAGGCTCTGGGCAAGATCGCCGAGCAATATCTGAAGAAGGGCTCGACCGTTTATATCGAGGGCCAGCTGGAAACCCGCAAATGGCAGGACCAGTCCGGCGCCGACCGCTACACGACCGAGATCGTGCTGCGCCAGTTCCGCGGCGAACTGACGCTGCTTGGCGGCCGGGACGGCGGCGGCGGTGGCAGCAGCTATGACGACCGCGGCGGCGAGGATCAGGGCTACGGCGGCGGCGCGCCTTCGGGTGGGTCTTCGGGCGGCGGCTATCGTGGTGGTTCGTCGGGTGGCGGGTCCTCGGGCGGCGGCTTTGGCGGCGGCAAGAGCGGCGGCGGCGGGCGTTCGGATCTGGACGACGAAATCCCGTTCTGACCGGGCTTTCCCGGCTGCTCTGGACCTTTGGCGGATATTCCCTATATAATCGCTCAACAACCCAAGTGAGCGTGTCATGACCGAGCAGCCGGACAAGATCGAGGGCACCCCCCTGATCCGCCCCTCCACCACCGAACATGCCCTGTACGAGCAGGTCGTCGACGCCTGCCGTACCGTCTATGACCCTGAAATCCCGGTGAATATCTTCGATCTGGGTCTGGTCTACACGATCGAGATCACCGACGAGAACGTGGTGGACATCTACATGACCCTGACCGCGCCGGGCTGCCCGGTCGCCGGCGAGATGCCGGGCTGGGTCGAGGCCGCCGTCGAATCCATCCCTGGCGTCAAGGAGGTCCGCGTGATGATGACCTTCGATCCGCCCTGGGGGATGGAGATGATGTCCGACGAGGCCCGCCTCGAGCTTGGCTTCATGTAGCAAGCCTCCTAGCTTGATTATGGCATAGGCAAGCCTCATGGCTTGCCTTTTCAACAAGCAAAGCACGAGGCTTGCTTTCACCAAAAGCAACGCCTATAACTTGCCTATGAAAGACATCGCCGTCCTGACCGGAGATCTCGTCGCCTCCACCGCTGCCGAGGGGCAAGCGGTCGAAGGCGCGATTGAGGCCCTGAGGACCGCCGCGCATATCCTTTCCGCCTGGCTTGGACATGACACCCGCTTCAGCCGGTTCCGCGGCGATGGCTGGCAGCTTTATGTCGAACGGCCCGGCATGGCGCTGCGCGCGACCCTGTATCTCCTCGCCCGCCTGCGGGCCTCGGAGGCCGGTCTTGCCACCCGTCTGGCCCTGGCCCTGGGCCCTTACGACCGGCTGGGAGAGACGGGCCTGTCGGGCGCGTCCGGCCTTGTCTTTGAACAATCGGGCCATGCCCTTGATGCCATGCGCAGCAAGGAGCGCATCGCCTTCGACACACCGATGTTCGGCGCCGCCCCCTCCGAGCTCGGCCCCTGGCAAGGCGCGGTGGTGACCCTCGCCCATTGGCAGGCCAGCCGCTGGAGCCGCGAACAGGCCGAAGCCATCGCCCTGGCGCTGGACCCGATCAACCCGACCCAGGATCAGATCGCCCAAAGCCTTGGCATCACCCGGCAGGCCGTGCAGGCGCGGCTGAAGGGCGCCGGGCTCGCGGCGCTTCAACCGGCGCTGGCCGCCTTTGAGGGCATGTCGCCATGATCGCCACCTTCGCAGCTATGCTCTTCGCCCACAGCCTGGCCACCTTCGTCCTGCAGCCGCAGGGCGCGGCCAGACCCCAGGGCCCCGCCCTGCACGGCGTGATCGTGCTACTGACCGCGACCCTTGCCACCGGCAGCGCCTCGCCTTGGCTGCTGGTCCTGACGGCGGCGCATCTCGCCATCCGGCTGGGCCAGGGCCGCTGCGTCCGGCGGTTCGGGCCCAAAGCCGGCCTCTCGATCTTTCTCGCCACCCAGGCCGCCCATCTGGCGAGCCTTGCCGGCCTGGCCGCCCTCGCCCCGGGGATCTGGTCCTTGGGCCTCTGGGCCGCCTGCCCCGGCCTCGCGCCCCTGATGGCGCTGGCCGCCGGCCTGATCCTGTCCACCCGCGCCGGAGGCCTGGCCGTCGGCCTGCTGATGGAGCCCTGGGCCGCCGCCTCCCCCGCGGGCCTGCCCGGCGGCGGGCGGATGATCGGGCTTCTGGAGCGCGGGCTGATCTTCGCCCTGATCCTGACCGACCAGGCTGGAGGCGTCGGCTACCTCGTCGCCGCCAAATCCGTGCTGCGCTTTGGCGCGGTCGGCGATGACCGCAAGCTCTCGGAATATGTCATCATCGGCACCCTGGCGTCGGTTTCCTGGGCAATCGTGATCTCCGCCGCGATTTCTGCCCTGCTTCACCAGCTTCCCCCGCTTGGAATTCCCGATCTGACACCTTAGATTAGGGCTCTACAGGAGATATCCCCATGTTTGGCATGCCCGGCAAAGCCGCCGTCACCCTCTCGCCCACCGCCGCCCGCCAGATCGCGGGCCTGATGGCCACCAAAGGCGCCGAGGGTCTGCGCATCGGCGTCAAGAAGGGCGGCTGCGCCGGCATGGAATACACGATGGACTATGTGACCTCGGTCAACCCCCTCGACGAGGTCGTCGAACAAGACGGCGCCCGCGTGCTGATCGCCCCCATGGCCCAGATGTTCCTGATCGGCACCGAGATCGACTACGAGACCGGCCTTCTCGAAAGCGGCTTCAAGTTCCGCAACCCCAACGTGGCCGAGGCCTGCGGCTGCGGCGAGTCGATCAAGTTCAAGGACGCCCCCGACGCCTGACCCGCGCCCCCGGCCCCCCTTCATTGGTCCATAAATATCCCACGGGGGGCGCGGGGGGTGTGAAACCC
>NZ_JBFUFS010000032.1:0-29537 GCF_056403335.1 Rhodobacter sp. P2_H5
GGCTTCTCGCATGGCATGCTCACCGTGAATGCCGATGTGATCAACCCCGACCTTCTGGCCTTCATCAAGAAGTGATGGCGCCCGGCCCGGCGCTCGGACCCGCTCCCATCCGACCGCTGGCCCCGCGACCCCAGGGAGGGGGATTGTCTGGAGGCACGCAAGTGCTCCTCCCCCCAGACGCCCCCTCCCGCCCCTTGTCCCCTCCCAGCTGTGAACCCGGGCGCCAAAGGCCGCCCGCCGAAGGAGGCTTTTGTGAAACGCTCCACGCTTCTCCGATCTCTCGCGGTGCTGGTGGCCTTTGGTGCCGTCTCGGGTGCCGGGGCGCTTTATTACGCCTGGGAACCGGCGCTGCCGCCGATTGATCCGCCCAAGGCCGAGGCCTTTGACCCGGCCCTGGTGGCCAAGGGCGCGCAGCTGGCGCTGTTGGGCGATTGCCGGACCTGCCATTCCCCGCCCGGCGGGCAAAGCTTTGCTGGTGGGTTGCCGCTGGTCACCCCCTTTGGCGCGATCTATTCGACCAACATCACGCCCGATCCGGAAACCGGCATCGGCACCTGGTCGCAGGCCGCCTTCACACGGGCGATGCGCGAGGGCGTCGACCGCGCGGGCGCGCATCTTTACCCGGCCTTTCCCTACAACCATTTCACCGTGATCACCGACGACGACCTCGCGGCGCTCTACGCCTATTTCATGACCCGGCCCCCGGTGGTCCACACCCCGCCGCCGAACGATCTGCCCTTTCCGGTCAACATCCGCCTTGTGCTGGCCGGATGGAACCTCTTCGCCTTCAGCGATGCGCCCTTTGCCCCCGATCCGTCGCGGGATGCGCAGTGGAATCGGGGAAAATATCTGGTCGACGGTCTGGGCCATTGCGGCGCCTGCCACACGCCGCGCAATCTGGTGGAAGGGGAGAGCATGGGCCGGGAGTTCGCCGGCGGTCAGGCCGAGGGCTGGGACGCTATCCCGCTCGGACGCCATTCGACCGCACGGGTCCGCTGGACCGAGGCGGCGCTGACCGAATATCTGACCACCGGGCATCATGAGGATCACGGCGTGGCCCTCGGGCCGATGGGACCGGTCACCGAAAACCTCGGGCAGGCCCCGGCGGAGGATGTGGCGGCCATCGCCCATTACCTCGCGTCGCTGGACGACCGCGCGGCCAGCGACGTGGCGGCGGCGGTGACCCCGATGGGGCCGCGGACCAATGCGCCGCAATCGGCGGGCTGGCAGGTGGCCGCGGCTGGCGATCCGGCGGATCGCGGCGCGGTGGTCTTTCAGCGGGCCTGCGCGGTCTGCCATGAAAGCGGGCGGCCAGTGCCCCTGGGCGGGGTCGATCTGGCGGTGTCGAGCACGCTGACCAATGCCGATCCGACCAACCTCCTGCGGGTGATCCTTGGCGGCATTCCCGCCACCGGCACAACACCGGCGCCGATCATGCCGGGCTTTGCCGCCGCGATGAGCGATGCCGACCTTGAAAGCCTGGTGACTTATCTGCGCAAGGCCAAGGGGGATGCGCCGCCGTGGACGGGCCTTTCCAACAGCATTTCCAGCGTCAGACGCGCGATGGCTCCGGCTGAAGCGACGGACCAATGAAAGGGCCATGAGATGACCACATTCACGCTGAACGGCGCCCGCAAGACCGTCGAGTCCGACCCCGACACCCCGCTCCTTTACGTTCTGCGCGACGAGTTCGGGCTGAACGGCGCGAAATTCGGCTGCGGCCTCGGGCAATGCGGCGCCTGTACCGTGCTCGTCGATGGCGATGCGACCTTCGCCTGCATCACCCCGGTTTCCCTGCTGGAGGACCGCATCATCACGACGGTCGAGGGGCTGGGCACGATCGAGAA
Organism: Rhodobacter sp. P2_H5; assembly: GCF_056403335.1. Taxonomy (NCBI): domain Bacteria; kingdom Pseudomonadati; phylum Pseudomonadota; class Alphaproteobacteria; order Rhodobacterales; genus Rhodobacter; species Rhodobacter sp. P2_H5. Next base: position 1,848 of record NZ_JBFUFS010000032.1, read on the forward strand.
GCCCGGGCCCCTGCAACAGGCCTTCATCGACGAACAGGCCGCGCAATGCGGCTATTGCATCGCGGGGATGATGATGCGGGCCGAGGGTCTGTTGCGGCGCAACCCCAAGCCCACCGAAGCCCAGGTGCGGGACGAGCTGGAGCCGAACCTCTGCCGCTGTGGCACCCATATGCGCATCCTGCGCGCCGTGATGCGCGCCTCGGGGCAGGCGCTGCCCTTGGGGGAGGCACAGCCATGACCACCGTCCTGACCCGTCGCAGCGTTCTGGCCGGGGCCGGCGCCCTGGTCGTCTCCTGGCGGCTGGGCGCCGGGCAAAAGGCCCTGGCGCAGACCGAGACCGGGGTCGCCGCCTCTGCCAGGCTTCCGGGCGATCTGCCCGCCGCTCCCTGGCTCGATGCCTGGATCCGGATTGATGCCACGGGCCGGGTGACGCTTTTCACCGGCAAGGGCGAGCTGGGGCAGGGGCTGAAGACCGCCCTGCTGCAGATCGCCGCCGAAGAGTTGAAGGTACCGATGGCGGCGATGCAGATCGTCACCGCCGACACCGCCCGCACGGCGAACGAGGGTTACACCGCCGCCAGCCATTCGATGTCGGATTCCGGCACCGCGATCCGCCACGCCGCAGCCCAGGTCCGCGACCTTCTGCGCGCCGAGGCCGCCCGACGCTGGGCCCTCGACCTCGCCAAGGTGCGGGCGGTGGACGGCAAGGTGCTGGGCGACGGAGGCCAGAGCCTAGGTTATGGCGCGCTGGTCAGCGACACCTTCCTGCATGTCGAAGCGCAGCCCACCTCGAACCTCACCGACCCGGCGGAGTTCACCCTGATGAACCATCCGGTGCAGCGGGTGGACATTCCGGCCAAGGTCACCGGCGGCGCGGCCTTCATTCAGGACATGCGCCCGGAAGGGATGCTCCACGCCCGCGTCGTGCGCCCGCCGAGCCTGGGTGCCACGATCACCGCGATCAACACCGAACCGGTCGAGGCGATGGCCGGCGTGGTGCAGGTGGTGCGAAACGGCACTTTCCTCGCCGTAGTGGCCGCGAAGGAATGGACCGCCATTCAGGCCATGCGCAAGCTTTCCGACCTTGTGACCTGGGCCGAGGTGCCGAACCTGCCCGATGAGGCGACGCTGGCCGACTACCTGCCGACACTCCCCTCGCAGGACCAGACGATCCTGAACGCGGGTAATGTCCCTGAGGCTTTCGGTCCGGCGCAGAGCTTCTTTCGGCCCTACCTCGCGCATGGCTCGATCGGGCCGTCCTGCGGGCTGGCGTTGTCGGATGGCCAGACGCTGACCGTCTGGTCGCATTCGCAGGGCGTCTTTCCCCTGCGCAACGCGATTGCCCAGATGGTCGGCCTGCCGCAGGACAAGGTGCGCTGCATCCATGCCGAGGGCTCGGGCTGCTATGGCCACAACGGCGCCGACGATGCCGCAGCCGACGCCGCCCTGGTCGCGATGGCCCTGCCGGGCCGGACGATCCGCGTGCAATGGATGCGCGAACAGGAACACACCTCCGAACCCTTCGGCCCCGGCATGGTGGCCCGGATCGCGGCAGAAGTCGGTCCGGATGGGGCGATCTCCTCCTGGCATCACGAGGTCTGGAGCCAGTCGMACATGATGCGCCCCGGTCCCGCCGGCACGCTTCTGGCGGCGCGCGAGATGGAAAACCCCGCCCCGCCCGCGCCCCCGGTGCCGCTGCCGCAGCCCGAAGGCGGCGGCGACCGCAACGCCATCCCGCTCTATGTCATGGGGAATGCGCGGGTCGTCTCGCATTTCCTGCCCGAGTTTCCGCTCCGTGGTTCGTCGATGCGCTCGCTCGGCGGTTATCTGAACGTGATGACCATCGAAAGCACGATGGCGGATCTCGCGCGCGCCTCGGGGCAGGATCAGGTGGCTTTCCGCCTGCGCCATCTGCAGGACCCGCGCGCCCGTGACGTGGTGGAACTGGCGGCCCGCGCCTATGGCTGGGAGGCGCGCAAAAGCGCCCCCGGCCTCGGGCATGGCTTTGCCTTCGCCCGCTACAAGAACCTCGAAGCCTATTGCGCCATCGCGCTGGAGCTGACGATTGATCCCGACACGGCGGCCCCCTCGATTGGCCGGGTGGTGGCGGCGGTCGATACCGGCAGCATCGTCAACCCCGATGGCGTGCGCAACCAGGTCGAGGGCGGCATCATCCAGTCGGCCAGCTGGACCCTGTTCGAGCGGGTGCGCTTTGACCGGACCCGCGTCACCACCTCGGATTGGTCGAGCTACCCGATCCTGCGCTTTGCCAATGTGCCGGCCTCGATCGAGGTGCACCTGATCGACCGCCCGAGCGAGGCTTTCCTTGGCGCGGGTGAGACGGCGCAGGGCCCGACCGGGGCGGCGCTGGCCAATGCGATCGCGGATGCCACTGGCCTGCGCCTGCGCGCCGGCCCGATGACCGCGGAGGCGATCCGCCTTGGACGATAGACCCGCCCCCCCAACCGCACCACCCGCCGCCCCTCCTGCCAGCGCGGCGGCAGGCACGGCCCCCACCCGCGAGGGGGTCTGGCTCCGGGTCCTGCGCCATCCGGTGCTGCACATCGCCTTTGTCGCGGCCTTTGTCGGCGGGGCCTGGCTGATCGCCGGGCAATGGAACAACTGGACCAGCGGCAACCGGATCCAATCCTCCGACGATGCCAATCTGGCGGGCAATGTCCTGCCCCTGGCGGCACAGGTCGCAGGCTATGTCCGAACCTTGGGCGTCGACGATTATCAGGAGGTGAAGAAGGGCCAGCTGATCCTGGAGATTGATCCCACCATCCCCCAGGCCCAGCTGGATGTCGCTTCGGCGCAGGTGCGCATCGCCGGGATCGCCGTGGACCAGATCGGCACCAAGCGCACCATCCAGCAAGACCAGATCCGCGCGGCCGAAGCGGCGAGTGCGGTGGCCGCAGCCCAGAGCGCCATCGCGCAGATCACCCTGGACCGCCAGCGCCTGCTGACGCGGACGGGGATCGCCGGAAGCCAGCAGGATCTCGACAATGCCACAGCCGCCCTGCAGGAGGCCAAGGCGCAATATGATCTGAGCCTGACCCAGATCGACCAGCAGAAAGACGAGCTGACCCTGCTGGACGCCGAACAGAAAAGCCTGCAGGCCACGCTGGATGCGGCCCTGGGGCAGGAGCGTCTCGCCCGGGCCACCCTCGGCTATACAAGGGTCATCGCCCCTGCGGAGGGCAGGCTTGGCCAGCGGCTGGTCCGCGCCGGTCAGTTCCTGAGCATCGGCGCGCCGGTCACCACCCTGGTCGCGGCCGACGGCCTTTGGGTCAGTGCCAACTTCCGGGAGACCCAGGTCGCCCATATGCAACTGGGCGCGCCGGCGACGGTCACGGTGGATGCCTGGCCGGGGGCGGTGTTTCATGGCCAGATCACCCGGATCTCGCCCGCGACGGGCAGCGTCTTCGCGCTGCTGCCCCCCGACAATGCGACTGGCAATTTCACCAAGGTCGCGCAACGCATCACGGTGAAGATCGCCCTCAGGCCCGAGGAGATGGCCGGAAAAGCTCTGGCACCCGGCATGTCGGTGACGGTGCATGTCGATACCGGGGCCGAGCCCTTGCCGCCGCTTCCCGCCAGCCCTGACCCGGCCACGCCATGACGGCGACCGCGACGCCGTCCGCGCCCAGTCTGCCCGCGCCCGGTCTGCCCGCGCCCGGTCTGCCCGCGCCGGCGGTGGCCCAGCCGGGCAGTGGCCCTTTGCAGGGCTGGCGGCTCTGGCTCGGGCTTTTTGGCGTGCTCTTGGGCGCGATGATGGCGGTTCTGGCAACGCGGGTCACCAGCGCGGGCCTCGCCGATCTGCGCGGCGCCCTCGGCATCGGTTTTGACGAGGGCGCGTGGATCACCACGGTTTTCGGGATCGGCCAGCTCGTCTCCGGCATCTCCTGCCCTTACCTGGCCGCGATCTTCGGCACGCGGCGGCTGTTGCTTCTGGGGATCGTGCTGTTCTTCACCGGCAGCCTGCTGGCGCCGCTTTCCCCCAACCTGAACGCCTTTCTGGTGGCCTATGGGCTGGCCGGCCTCGGCTCGGGCAGCTTCATCCCGCTGACCGTCATGTTCATCATCCGCAGCGTGCCCAAGACCCTCACGATCTTTGGCATCGCGGTCTATGCCGTCAATTCCGAGTTCTCGCAGAACATCGGCACCTCGATCGAGGGCTTCTATCTGGACAATTTCAGCTGGCGCTGGATCTTCTGGCAATATTGCCTTGTCCTGCCGGTGATGTTCTTCTGCCTCGCCGTCGCGATGAAGCGCGACCCGGTCGATTGGGAAAAGCTGCGCAACAGCGACTGGACCGGACTTCTGCTGGCCTGGCTCGGGTTCTCCTTCCTTTATGTCGTGCTCGATCAGGGCAAGCGGCTGGACTGGATGAACAGCGGCCTGATCGTCGGGTTGACCGTCTCCGGCGCGCTGGCGGTGGTCTGTTTTGTCATCCACGAGATGACGGCCCGCGCGCCGGTGGTGAAATTCGCCGCCCTGGCGCAGCTGCCCTATTTCGTCCTCTTTGCGTTGCTGGCGGGGTATCGGTTCTTCATCCTGTCGACGGCCTATGTGATCCCCAACTTCCTGACCGTGGTGCAAGGCTACCGCAGCCTGGAGATCGGCCATGTCCTGCTGTGGATCGCCCTGCCGCAGATCCTGTTGATGGCGCCCTTGGCCTTTGTCCTGTCGCGGATCGACCCGCGCTGGACCCTGGGCGCGGGCACGGCGCTGATCGCCTTGGCCTGCATGATGGCGGGCCAGCTGACGGCGGTCTGGACGACGAGCGATTTCCTTTATTCGCAGGTGCTGCAGGCCGTGGGCCAGTCCTTTGCGCTGACCAGCCTCGTCATGCTGATCACCAGCACGATCCCGCCCGAACAGGCCGTCACCGTTGGCTCTTTCATGCAGACCAGCCGCCTGATGGGCGGCGAGGCCGGGGTCTCCTTCATGCAGACCTATCTCACCCGGCGCGAGGAGATCCATTCCAACCTTCTGGGCCTGAATGTCACCGCCCTCGGCCCCGACACCGCCGCCCGTCTGCAGCTTTACACCGCGGCGCTGAAATCGCGCATGGCTGGTGCCGGCACCACGGCCGATGCGGCGCTGACGCTGATGTCCACCGCCATCCGCAAGCAGGCCACCGTCCTCGCCTCGGCCGATGCCTTCCACGCGGCGGCGGTGGTGGCGGTCATTTGCTGGTGCCTCGCCGCCTTCGTGCCGCGGCGCGTCAAGACTGGATAGGGCATGAGCCGCGCTCTGACCGAGCGCGCGCCGGGCTTTGACACTGGCCGCTCAGCGCTTTCCCTGTCCCCATCGCAATGTGCCGTACCAAGGCTAGGTGCCGCGCGAAAGGTCACCCTGCCTGCTCGGCAAAGGCGGCGGCGATCGTGTCGATCAGGGCTTTGACGCGGCGCGGCTGCTGACGGTTCGCGGGCCAGACGAGTTGCAGGCGCAGGGGGGCCATCTCGTAGGCGCGCAGGATCGCGACAAGGCGGCCGGCGGCCAGGTCCTCGGCGATGTCCCATTGCGATTTGCGCACGATGCCGAAGCCCGCCAGCGCCCAGCGGCGCACCAGATCGCCGTCATTGGCGATGCGGTCGCCGCGCACCATGACGTGGCGGGTCTTGCCATCGCGTACAAAGGGCCAGTCCTGGTCGACATCGGCGCCAAAGCGCATCAGGATGCAGTTGTGCTCTGCCAGATCTTCCGGGGTCTGCGGCGTGCCGTGGCGGGCGAGGTAGGCTGGCGCAGCGCAGATCAGCCGCGGGCTTTGCGCGATCGGCCTCGCGATCAGCGCGCTGTCGGCCAGATCGCCGAAGCGCACCGCCAGGTCAAATCCGGTGGCGGTCAGATCGGTATAGCCGTCGCCCAGATGCAGATCGATACTCACCTCAGGGTGGTTTTCGACAAAACGGTCGAGGATCGGCGCGATCCGGTTGCGCCCAAGGTCTGACGGCGCGCTGAGCCGGATCGGCCCGGCGATCCGCGCCGTCCCAAGGCGGATCCGGGTCTCCAGCTCCTCCGCCTCGGCCAGAAGGTGCTGCGCGCCCTTGACCAGCGCGCGGCCCTCCTCGGTCAGGCTGATCTTGCGGGTGGTCCGGTTGATCAGCCGGGCCCCGTAATGGGCCTCCAGTGCCGCGAGCCGTTCGGAGACCGTGGCGGGCTGCAACCCCAGTTCGCGGCCCCCTGCGGCCAGCCCGCCCTTTTCGACGATGCGCAGAAAGAGGGTAAGGTTGTTCAAGAGCATTCTTCGGCCAACCCATATTGTCTCTTCAGAATGGTCCCAATTCTGCCGGAACACCGCAAGCTCTATCTTCGGTGCAAGGAAAGGACATGCCATGCACCTTGATCACGTCACCTTGCGGACCCGCGATCTGAACGCCACCCGGGATTTCTTCATCACGGTCTTCGGGCTGGAGGAGCGCCCCCGGCCCCGGGCGATCCAGCGCATCCCCGGCCATTGGCTCTATGCGGGCGATGCGCCGATCGTGCACCTGATCGCGGCAGCGGGGCAGGGTTTCGACCATGCGCCCGAGGCCTGGGATCATGTCGGCTTCCGGCTCTCCGGCCATGATGCCTTTCGGGCGAAGCTGCGCGGCCTCGGCATTGCCTACAGCCCGATGGAGCTGCCCGAACTGGGTGAGCGCCGCCTTTTCTTCCGCGCCCCCGGCGGCCCCCTGATCGAGGCGGTCTTCCGCGAGGGCGTCTCTGACGCCGACCCCCAGACCGACGCGGCAGCGTCGTCCCAAACGTGAAAGGAAAGCGGCCATGCCGTTTCATGACCAGACCAAAAGCATCATCATCGGCGGCACCTCCGGCATTGGCCGGGCGGTGGCCGATGCCCTGTCCGCCCGCCCCGGCACGGTGGTCCGCGCCAGCCGCGCCACCGGGCTGGATGTGGCGAACCCGGCAGCCCTGCGCGCCTGGTTTGCGGCACAGGGACCCTTCGATCATCTGGTCTTCACCGCCGGCTCGCAGGCGCCGGGCGGGGCCTTTGCCACGCTGGACCTTGCGGCGGCCAAGGTGGGGTTCGACACCAAGTTCTGGGGCGCCGTTCAGGCGGCCCAGGCGGCGGCGAGCCTGTTGCGGCCCGGTGGCACCATCACCCTGACCAGCGGCTTTCTCGCCCGCCGCACCGTGCCCGGCACCTTCACCAAGACCGCGATGAATGCGGCGCTGGAGGCGGTGGCCAAGCTGCTGGCCAAGGAGCTCGCCCCCCTGCGGGTCAATGTCGTCAGCCCTGGCATGACCGAGACCGAGGCTTATGACGGCATGGATGCCGCCGCACGCCGCGCGATGATCGAAAACGCCGCCGCCCGCCTGCCCGCCGGCCGGGTGGCCCAGCCGCAGGACGTGGCGGCGGGCTACCTCTTCGCCATCGACACCCCTTCCGTCACCGGTGCCGTGATCGACATCGACGGCGGCGCCCTGATCAACTGAACGCCAAGGAACCCCGAGATGACCACGCTTTTTGACCCGCTCGCGCTGGGCGCGCTGGATTTGCCCAACCGTGTCGTGATGGCGCCGATGACGCGCTGCCGCACTGACCAGCCCGGCAATGTGCCCAATGCGATGATGGCCGACTACTACGCCCAACGCGCCAGCGCCGGGCTGATCGTGACCGAGGCGACCCAGATCAGCCCGCAGGGCCAGGGCTATTCCTTCACCCCCGGCATCCATTCGCCCGCACAAATCGCCGGCTGGCAGGGGGTCACGGCGGCGGTCCATGCCGCGGGCGGGCGCATCGTCAACCAGCTTTGGCACGTTGGCCGGATGAGCCTGCCGATGTTCCAGGACGGCGGCCTGCCGGTGGCGCCCTCGGCCCTTGCGCCGGATGCCGCGGTCTGGGTCGTTGATCCGGTCACCGGGCAGGGCGGCATGCAACCTTGCCCGGTGCCGCGCGCGCTGGAGACATCCGAGATTTCCGGCATCGTGCAGGACTATGCCACCGCCGCAAGGAACGCCCGGCGCGCCGGCTTTGACGGGGCCGAGATCCATGCAGCCAATGGCTATCTGATCGACGCCTTCCTGCGCGCCTCCTCCAACCAGCGCAGTGATGCTTACGGCGGCAGCGCCACCCACCGCATCCGCTTTGCGGTGGAGGTGGCCGAGGCCGTGGCAGGCGAGATGGGGGCCGACCGCACCGGCATCCGCTTTTCGCCCTTCATCACCCAGCGCGGCATGGACGACCCGACCACGCCCAACACGATCCTGCAGCTCGCGCGGGAACTTGACCGGATCGGCCTCGCCTATATCCATCTGGCCGAGGCGGATTGGGACGATGCGCCCGAAACCCCCGTCGCCTTCCGCAAGGCCTTGCGGGCGGCCTTCGGCGGCAAGATCATCGCAGCGGGCGGCTTCACGCAAGCCAAGGCGCAGGGCCTGATCGCGCAGGGCCTGGTCGATGCCGTGGCCTTCGGCCGCTCCTTCATCGCCAACCCCGACCTGCCGCGCCGCCTGAGCGAGGGCCTGCCGCTGGCGAGCTTTGACGGCGCCGCCCTGTTCGGCGGCACGGCGCAGGGCTATTCCAGCTACCCGGCCTGGGGGGCCTGACGCCCCCTAACGCGCCCTCGCCCCAGCGAACGATTTCGCATAGGCCGAAGGGGTTTTGCCCACATACTCCATGAAGGCGCTGGCAAAGGCCGAGGAGGAGGAGAACCCCACCTCGAACGCCGTTTCGGTGACGGAGCGGCGTTCAGACCGGAGCATCTGCATCGCCCGGTTCATCCGCAGCTCGCGGATGAAATCGCGCCAGCCCTGGCCGAGTTCGGTCTGCAGATGGCGGCGCAGGGTGCGTTCGGACATGCCAACATAGTCGGCCACCTCGGGCAGGGTGACCGAAGGCCCGCGCGCCTGGGCAAAGTCGATGACGCGCTGGATCGCGCCGTTTTCGGCATAGGGCGTCCAGTTGATCCGCTCGTGGCAGAACCAGGCGGGGATCATCTCGCCCAATGTCACGAAAAACGCCTGCGCCTGGCGGTTGCCGGGGGCGGTGTCGGCGTCCCATTTGTCGGCATAGTCGATCAGCGCGCCCGCCATGTCCCCCACCGGCCCGACCCAGCAACCATCATGCCGCCAGGCCACCTCGTTGCGGCCAAAGTGCACGGTGACGCCCGAGGAGGGCGTCCGCGCCCAAAGCCGGAACATGCGGTGCGGCGGGATATAGACCATGTGGCCCTGCGGGATCACCCATTCGCCGGCGTGTCCGCAAAGCCCCAGCTCTCCCTTGGTGCAGCGCACCAGCTGGCCGCCGGGTTCGCCTTCGCTTTCAACGGTGAACCGAGCAGGGCCAAAGGCGCGGCTCTGGCTCGCCGCGTCGGCGGTCACATGAAAGGCGTCGCAGGCGGTTTGCATCGCGGTCTCCGATCCGGGGCTGGGAGGTTGGCCGATTATAGATGAAATCTGGCCGATTGTCGAATGCAGGACAAGCCCGATTTGCACAAATATCGCTCCATCGCAGCGCATCGGTCAGCGGGCGATCAGGAAGGGGAGGTCCTGCGACATGACAGATCGAGACTCCACACCCGCGGAGGTCGTCCTTGCGCTGCAAGGCATCTCCAAACGCTTCGGCGGCACGCAAGCCGTCAGCGGCGTGGGCTTTTCCGTCCACCGGGGCGAGATCGTGGCCCTTCTGGGCGAAAACGGCGCGGGCAAATCGACGCTGATCAAGATGCTCGCCGGGGTCCATGCCGCCGACAGCGGCAGTTTCAGTTTTGCGGGAGCGAAATTCGACCCCCGCGTGCCGCATCCCGGCATTGCCTTCATCCATCAGGATCTGGGTCTGGTCGACTGGATGAGTGTGGCCGAAAACATCGCCATGCTGCACGCCGCCTATCCGCGCCGTTTCGGGCTGATCGACTGGGCGGGCGCGCGGCGTCAGGCGCTGTCAGCTCTGGCAGAGGTGACCGACAGCATCGACCCCGACGCCCGCGTGCAGGACCTGACGCGGACCGAGAAATCCCTGGTCGCCATCGCCCGGGCCTTGGCGCGCAAGGCCGAGCTTCTGGTGCTGGACGAACCCACCGCCAGCCTGCCGCAATCGGATGTCGAGATGCTGCATGGCGTGCTCCGCCGCCTCCGCGCCGCTGGGGTGGCGATGATCTATGTCTCGCACCGGCTGGACGAGGTCTTCGCCATCGCCGACCGCGCCGTGGTGCTGCGCGACGGCTATCTGGTGGGCGACGTGGCCATTGCCGGGCTCAAGGGCGACAGCCTGATCCGCCTGATCATCGGCCGCGATCTGGGCGAGGTTTTCGCCCGTCCGCCCGCGCCGCAGGGTACGCCTGTGATGCTGCGGGCCGAGGGTCTGTGCAGCGGTGCAGTCGGCCCGGTCGATTTCACCCTGCGGCAGGGCGAGGTTCTGGGACTTGTTGGCCTGCGTGGCGCCGGGCAGGATGCCGTGGGCCATGCCCTGTTCGGCCGCGCCCCCATCACCGCAGGCCGCGCCCTCCTGGCCAATGGCAAGCCCCTGACCTGCCGCCATCCGGAGGAGGCGATCCGCCAAGGCATCTGCATGGTGGCCGGCGACCGCAACGCGGAATCCGTCGCGCAGGGCCTGAGCATTCAGGAAAACCTGTTCCTGAACCCGGCTTTGACCGGTCGCGGCCTGACCCACTTTCGCAAGCCGAGCGCCGAGACCGCGGAGGCCCGCGCCATCGGCGCCACTTTCGACATCCGCCCGAATGACCCCACCGCCGCGATTGAAACGCTCTCGGGCGGCAACCAACAAAAGGTCATCGTCGCCCGTTGGATGACCGTCGGTGGCGATGTGCTGATCCTGGAAGATCCGACCGCCGGCGTCGACGTGGGCTCCAAGGCCGAGATCTATGCCCTGCTGGCGCAGGCCTTGGCCAAGGGTCTCGCGGTGCTGCTGATCTCGACCGATTTTGAAGAGGTGGCCGCACTCAGCCACCGGGCCTGCGTCTTTCACGACGGAAAGATCGTGGCCGAACTGACGGGCGAGGGCCTGTCCGTCGCAGGGCTGCTCACCGCCGCCTCACTGACCGCTGCCGCTTGAACTGGGGGAGGAAACCAGATGCAATCGCTTCAATCCAACGCGTTAGAGCCGACCCGCGCCGACCTGCGCGGCCTGAACCCGGGGGCGCGGCTCCTGCGGCTTCTGCCGGTTTATGGCCTGCCGATCCTGACTTTGGTGCTGATCGCCTTCTTCTCGCTTCTCTTGCCGCAGACCTTCCCGACCTATCTGAACCTGCGCGCCATTCTGGGCGAAAAGGCGGTGATAGCACTTTTGTCGCTGGCCGCGATGATCCCCATGATGACCGGGCGGATTGATCTGACGGTGGGGTATGGCATCGTCATCTGGCACGTCCTCGCCATCAGCCTGCAGACGGTTTACGGCCTGTCCTGGCCCATGGCCGTGGTCATCGTGCTGGCGGGCGGGGCGCTCTTGGGCCTGATCAACGGCGTTCTGGTCGAAATCGCCCGGATCGACAGCTTCATCGCCACCCTCGGCACCGGGACGATCATCTATGCCCTGGCCTTGTGGCACACCGGGGGCCGCCAGATCATCGGCCTGCTGCCCACCGGCTTCACCAACCTTTACACCGCCACGCTGTTCGGCCTGCCGATCGCGGCCTTCTATGTTCTGGCCTTGGCCCTGATCCTGTGGATCGTCGCCGAATACCTGCCGATCGGCCGCGCTTTGTATGCCATCGGGGCAAACTCCCGCGCGGCGGAGTTGAACGGCATCCGGACCGGGCGCTATGTGATCGGGGCTTTCATCGCCTCGGGCCTGATCGGCGCCTTCGCCGGCATCATCCTGGCCGCCAAGCTGCGGATCGGGCAGGGCAGTGTCGGCCTGGAGTTTCTGTTGCCCGCGCTGGTCGGCGCCTTTCTGGGCTCGACCACAATCAAGCCGGGCCGCGTCAATGTCTGGGGCACGATGATCGGCGTGATCATTCTGGCGGTGGGCATCTCCGGCATCCAGCAGATGGGCGGCGCCTTCTTTGTCGAGCCCTTGTTCAACGGCGCCACCCTGCTCATCGCCATCGGGATCGCAGGCTATGCCCAAAGGCGGCGCGGTTCGGTGCGGGTGGCCCGCAAGCCGGTGCCCGAGGCGCCCGCCGCCTGACCCCAACCTTCAACAGTTTTGCCGAACCCTGACCCTTTCTTGAGGAGGAGAGAGATCATGCTGATACTTCGCCAAACCACCACCCTTGCGGCCACGGCCTTCGCCATCCTGCTGAGCGGTGCCAACTTCGCCGCCGCCGATGCGGTGGCCGATGCCAAGGCCTATGTCACCCAGATCACCAAGCCCAATCCGCCCTGGACCGGCCCCACCACCGGACCCAAGGCGCAGACCGGCAAGACCGTCGTCTATGTCGCGGCCGACATGAAGAACGGCGGGGTTCTGGGTGTGTCGAAAGGGGTGGAGGAGGCCGCCGCCGCCATCGGCTGGACGGTGCGGGTGATCGACGGGCAGGGCACGGTCTCGGGCCGGTCGGGGGCCCTGCAGCAGGCCATCGCCTTGAACCCGCAGGGGATCATCCTCGGCTCGGTCGATGCCAAGGAACAGGCAGAGCTGATCAAGCAGGCCTCGGATGCCGGCATCACCATCGTCGGCTGGCATGCCACGGCCAAGACCGGGCCCGCGCCCGATCAGCATGTCTTCACCAATATCACCACCGATCCGCTGGAGATCTCGCGCGCCGCGGCCTCCTTCGTGGTGGCCGACAGCGAGGGCAAGGCCGGGGTCGTGATCTTCACCGACTCGGTCTATGAAATCGCCATCGCCAAGTCGGATGCGATGGCCGCAGTGATCAAGGAATGCACGGGCTGCAAGATCCTGTCGGTCCAGGATACACCGCTGGCCGAAGCCTCCACCCGCATCCCGCCGCTGACCAACGCGCTGATGCAGCGCTTTGGCGACGAGTGGACTTATTCGCTGACCATCAACGATCTGCCCTTCGACTTCATGGCCCCGGCCTTGCAAGCAGCGGGCAAGGCGGCGGACGGTTTTCCGCGCAATGTCTCGGCAGGCGACGGGTCGGAAGCGGCCTTCCAGCGCATCCAGACCAACTATTACCAATACGGCACCGTGGCCGAACCCCTGTCGATGCACGGCTGGCAGGCGGTGGACGAGATGAACCGCGCCTTTGCGGGCGAAAAGGACTCGGGCTTCGTCGTTCCCGTCCACCTGTTCCTGCCGCAGAACGTGACCGAGGACGGCGGCGCCAGCTTCACCTTCGACCCCGGCAATGGCTACCGCGAGGCCTACAAGGCGATCTGGGGCGTCAAGTGACACCAAGGGGCGCGGAGGCTCCCCCGCGCCATTTCAACCCATAAAGGAGACTGACCATGGCCAAGACCTTCTGGCCCGACGATATCCGCCTTGTCATCTCGATCTCGATGCAGTTCGAGGCGGGGGGCGAGGCGCCCTATGGCCCGGGCGGCCCCTTCTCGGGCTTCATCGACATGGACCCGAGCTACCCCGATTTCCCGACCAAAAGCTGGTATCGCTACGGCTATGTCGAGGGCCTGCAGCGGATGATGGACCTGTGGGACAAGCATGGCGTCAAGGTGACCTCCCATATGGTGGGGAGCGCTGTGGACCGCAGCCCCGAGGTGGCGAAAGAGATCGTCGAACGCGGGCACGAGGCCGCCGCCCATGGCCGCGACTGGATCCTGCAGGTCGATCTGCAAGAGGCGGACGAACGCCGCTTCATCACCGACAACGTGGCCTCGATCGAGCGGGCCACCGGCGTGCGGCCCGTGGGCTATAATGGCGCTGCCATGCGCGGCACAATCAACACGCTGAAAATCCTGCAGGACGAAGGCTTTCGCTATCACATTGACGATGTGAGCCGCGACGAGCCCTTCCTGATTCCGGTCCGGGGCAAGGATTTCGCCGTGGTGCCCTATTCGGTGACGCTGAACGACATCATCCAGTTCGAAGGCTACAAGTTCACCACGACCGAATACGAACGCCAGCTGCAGGACGAATTCGACGTGCTTTATGAAGAGGCCGGCCAGCGCCGCCGGATGATGTCGATCTCGACCCATGACCGGGTGCAGGGGCGGCCCTATCGGGTCAAATCGCTCGACCGGTTCCTGAGCTATGCCCTGAAGCACAAGGGTGTCGTCTGCCTGCGCAAGGACCAGATCGCCGATTTTGCCTATAACGCCCCCGATATCATTCACGATATCAATGCCCATGACGACTGGGCGGAGTGGGAGCGCAAGCACGGCAAACAGCTGATCACCCCCATCGCCTGAACGGGCCATCCCGGGGGGCCGCATCGGCCCTCCGGTCTTGCAGGAGGACGCATGACAGACCTGACCCTGATCGGCGGCGGCATCGTCGGCATCGCCACGGCGCTTGAGATTGTCCGCGCCAACCCCGGCCTGTCGATCCGGGTGCTGGAGAAGGAAACCGCCCTGTCGCGCCACCAGACCGGGCGCAATTCCGGGGTGATCCATGCCGGGATCTACTACGCTCCCGGCAGCCTGAAGGCGCGCTTTTGCCGCGAGGGGCTGCAGGAGACGCTGAAATTCTCGCGCGAACATGGCATCGCCGTCGACCAATGCGGCAAGCTTCTGGTCGCAACCTCTCCGGCGGAAGTCGAACGGCTGGCCGCCCTGCAGACCCGCGCGTTGCAGAACGGGCTCGACGTGACGCCGGTCAGCGCCGCTGAACTGCGCGAGCGCGAACCCCATATCACCGGCCTCGCGGGCCTCCTGTCGCCCGCCACCGGCATCGCCGATTACCCGGCCATCGTGCGCCAGATGGCCGCGCTTCTGCGCGACGCGGGGGGCGAGATCACGCTGGGCGCCGAAGTCACCGCAATTGAGGAGGGCGCAAACCAGGTCACCCTGCGCCTCGCCTCGGGGGAGGTGATCACCTCGCGCCACCTGATCGTCTGCGCCGGGCTGCAGGCCGACCGTCTGGCGCGGATGTGCGGGGTGGGGGATGACTTCGCCATCGTGCCCTTCAAGGGCGAGTATTTCCGGCTGGCCCCGCGCCATAACCAGATCGTCCGGCACCTGATCTATCCGGTGCCGGACCCGGCCTTGCCCTTTCTGGGCGTCCACCTCACACGGATGATCGGCGGCTATGTCACCGTCGGCCCCAATGCCGTCCTGTCCTTGTCGCGCGAGGGCTATGCCAAGCTGGCGCCCAATGTCCGCGACATGGTGGCGATGGCGGGCTTCCCGGGCTTCTGGCGCACCATGGCGGCGAACCTCGCCACCGGGCTGACCGAGGCCGCCAATTCCGCCTTCCGCAGCCGCTATCTGCGGCTTTGCCAGCGTTATTGCCCAAGCCTCGCGCTGGAGGATCTGGTGCCGCATCCGCCCGGCATCCGGGCGCAGGCGGTGATGCGGGACGGGTCCCTGGTGCATGATTTCCTGATCCGCCAGACCGCGCGGACCATCCACATCTGCAACGCGCCATCGCCCGCCGCCACCTCGGCCATCCCGATCGCACGCCATATCCGTGACCGCGCCGCCTTTGCCTTCCAGCTGAGAGGGCAAGCCCATGCTCTATGACCTGCGCACCTATCGCTGCCGGCCGGGCACAGTCGCAAAGCAGCTGAAACTTTACGAAGAGCGGGGCTATGCCGCGCAATGCGCCCATCTGGGCCAGCCCCTGTTCTATGGCACGGTCGAGACGGGGGATGTGAATTCCTATGTCCACCTTTGGGCGTTTCGGGATGCCGCCGACCGGGAGGCGCGCCGTGCGGCGCTTTACCGCGATGCCGATTGGCTCGACTATCGCCGGCAAGGCGCGGATCTGGGCTATCAGACCGAACAGACCAACACCCTGCTGAAGCCGGCCGCCTTCTGGCTGCCCTGACCCGAAAGGACATGCCATGAACTGGACCGCCGATCCCCTGCACTGGGGCCAGGGCCCTGCGATGTTCGAGGTGTTTCTCGAACCGACCTGCCCCTATTCCGCCCGCGCCTTCGGCAAGCTGCGCGATTTTCTGGCGCTGGTCGGGCCCGAGCGTGTCACCGTGAAGATCCGCCTGCACTCGCAGCCCTGGCACATGTTTTCGGGCGTGATCACCCGGGCGATCCTCGCCGCTTCCACCACGCCGGGCGGGAAAGAGGCGGCCTGGGCGGTGATGGCGGCGGTCTTCGCCGAGCGCGAGGGTTACGAGTTCACCCACCACGCCACCGGCCCCAACATGACCGAGACGCCGCAAGGCATCCTGCGCCGGATCGAAGCTGCGACCGGGCTGGCCCTGCAAGCCGCCTTCGATCTGCCGGATCTGGACCGCGAGATCAAATGGCACTGCAAATATGCGCGCCAGAACGGCATCCATGTCTCGCCCACCTTCATGGTCAACGGGCTTGTCGCGGCCAAGATGGGCAGCGGCGACACGGTCGAGGAATGGGCCAAGGGGCTTTGATCCCGCCGGCGGAGTTTAAAGCCCCTTCCGCGCCCTCCAGGCTGCGGCGTTGTCGAGTGTGGCATAGGGCGTGAAGATGTCGGGGGTGAAGGCCACGGGCGGCACCCCGGCCGCAATCTTGCGTGGCCAGTCAGGATCGGCCAGCGCAGCCTTGCCGAGCGAGACGAAATCCGCCTGACCCGAGGCGAGGAGGCTTTCGGCCATCTCCGCGTCGTCAAGCTTGCCGTTCGCAATGACCTGATGGCCGGAATATTGCCGTGCCAGCCCGGCGAGGCTGAGCCCGGTGTCAAAGACCGGCGCGCAGCCGGTGTGGGAGCTGACATGGATATAGAGGCCCGGCACCTGGCCCAAGGCGGTGAAGATCGCCTGCGCATCCTTAGCCCCGCCCGGCCAGGTGGCGGTGAAGTCATTGACCTTGGACTGCGAGATCCGCACCCCCAGGATCTTGTCGTCGGGCACCACCGCGCGCACGGCGGCAAGCACCTCCAGATGAAAGCGCAGGCGGTTTTCCAGGCTGCCGCCATAGGCATCGCTGCGCTGATTGGTCGAAGCGGTCAGGAACTGGTCGGGCAGGTAGCCGTTCGCCCCGTGGATTTCCACGCCGTCAAACCCGACCTGCATCGCCCGAACCGCCGCCAGACCGAAGGATTCGACCACACCGGCAATCTCCTCCACCGTGATCTCGCGGGGCAGGGGGAAGCGGCCCGTGCCCTTGTAGCGCGGCGCCATCTCGCCCCCCGGCTGGATCGCCGAGGGCGCCAGCGTGCCATGGCCCCAGAAGTTGCCCTGGCTCAGCGCCCCGGCATGCGACAGCTGCAAGACGATCCGCCCGCCCGCGCCATGCACGCCCTCCACCACGCGGGCCCAGGCCGCCATCTGGCCGGAGGTCGCGATGCCGGGCCGGTTGAGGTAGCTTTGCGCGCTCAGTCTGTCGACATAGGTCGATTCCGCGATCATCAGGCCCCAGCCGTTTTCGGCATAGGTCCGGTAGTAATCCGCCATCTGCTGCGTCGCCTCGCCCGAGGCGGTGGCGCTGGTCCGCGTCAGCGGGGCCACGACGGCGCGGTTCCTCAGGTGGCTGCGGTTCAGCCGGCCGGGCGAAAACAAGGTGGGAAAGCGGGGCATCTGGTCCATGATCAGTTCAGCCGCACAGAGGCGTCCTCCATATTGTACCAGTCGAAGACCTCGGCGCTGCGGTTCACCATCACGGCCTTGGTCTCGAAATAGGCGTTGAAGGCCTCTTCCCCGAACTCCCGCCCGATGCCCGACAGCTTGAACCCGCCCCAGGGCGAGGCGGCATCGACCCGGTGGTGGTCGTTGATCCAGACGATCCCCGCCTCGACATCGCGGGCAAAGCGGTGGGCGCGGGCGACGTCATTGGTGTGGACCGCAGCGGCGAGGCCGTAGGGGGAATCGTTGGCAATGGCCACCGCCTCGGCCTCGGTCTCGAAGGGGATGACGACAGTGAAGGGGCCGAAGACCTCTTCCCGTGCGATGCGCATCTGCGGGGTGACGTTGGCGAAGACCGTGGGCTCGACGAAGAAGCCGCCGGAGTTGCCCAGATGCGCCGGAATCCCGCCGCCCGCCACAAGGCTGGCCCCATCGTCATGGCCCGCCTGAACATAGCTCAAGACCCGCTCGCGCTGTCTGGCCGAGATGACCGGGCCCATTTGCGTCGCCGGATCAAAGGGGTCGCCCACCACGATGGCCTTGGCCCGGGCGGCGAGTTTGGTGACGAATTCGTCATAGATGCTTTTGTGGACGATGTGGCGCGCGGCGCAGACACAGGTTTGCCCGGCGCCGACAAAAGCGCCGAAGGCCGCATAGCGCACGGCGCGGTCCACGTCGTAATCCTCGAAGACCGCGACCGGGGTCTTGCCGCCCAGTTCCAGCGTTTGATGGGCAAAGTTGCGCGCGGCGGCCGACCCGGCGAGCCGCCCGGACTCCGTGCCCCCCGTCAGCACCAGCTTGTTGATGCCGGGATGCTCGGACAGCGCCTTGCCGGTGGTGGCCCCCAACCCCGTGACGATGTTGAAGACGCCGGGTGGCAGGCCGGCCGCGCTGAACAGTTCGGCCAGACGCATCGTGGTCAAGGGCGTCATCTCTGACGGTTTGACGACCGTGGTGCAGCCCGAGGCGAAGGTGGGCGCAAGGTTGCGGCAGGCGATCAGCAGGGGGTGGTTGAAGGGCGTCACGTTTGCCACCACGCCAAGCGGCAAGCGGTTGGTATAGGTCAGATAATCCCCCTCGACCGGGATCACCGCATCGCGCCGCGCCATCGCAAGGCTGGCATTGTAGCGGAAGAGGTCGGGCACCCGGCCGATCTGGGCGCGGGTCTCGCGCAGGGGGCGACCGTTGTTCAGCGTCTCCAGCATGAACAGCTCTTCAAGATTGTCCTCCATCACATCGGCCAGCTTGTTGACCAGCCGGGCGCGGGTGCGCACCGACATCTTGGCCCATTCCGGGCTGATGAAAGCCCGCCGCGCACTGGCGATGGCGGCATCGACATCGGCGGCGCTGGCATGGACGACATGGGCAATCGTCTCACCCGTCGCGGGCGCCAGGATCGCGAGCGTCTCGCGCCCGGCGGTCTCGGTGAAGGCGCCGTCGATGAACAGGCCGATGGTCTTGGGCGGCGAGGGCTTGCCGTTGCTGACGGAAATGATGGCAGACATGATCTCTCCTCTCCCCCGCGGCAGGTCTTGCCGGGGGCTCATGTGAAGGGCGGGGATATTGCGTCAGGCGATGCCGAACAGGCGGCTTGCGTTGCCGCCGGCGATGGCGCTCAGGGTCGCGTCGTCAAGTTCGGCGCCGAGGATATGGCCCAAGGGGTCATATTCGGCCATGTCATAGGGGTAATCGGTGCCCATCATGATCTTCTCGGGCCCGAAGACCTTGACCAGATATTCCAGCTGATGCGCGGTGAAGACCACCGTGTCGAAGTGGATCTTCTTGAGGTAATGCGTCGGCGGTTTCGGCAATGAGCCATGCACGTCGCTCCTCGCCCCCCAGGCGTGGTCCATCCGGCCGGTGTAGCTGGCCAGATAGCCGCCGCCATGCACGGCGATGATCTTGAGGTCGGGGTGCCGCTCCAGCACGCCGTCAAAGATCAGGTAATGCAGCGCCATCGTCGTGTCCAACGGGTTGCCGATGACATTGTTGAAGTAGAACCGCGACATGCGGCTGGCCTCGGTAAAGCCGTTGGGGTGCAGGAGGACGACCGCCCCCAGCGCCTCGGCCCTGGCCCAGAAGGGCGCGAACTCGGGGTCGGACAGCTCTTTCCCCGCCACGGTGGTCAGGATCTGCACGCCCCTGAAGCCGAGCCTGGTGATGCAATGCTCCAGCTCCTCCGCCGCGGCCTGCCCGTTGGCAAGGGGCACGCTGCCAAGCGCGGTGAAGCGGTCGGGACGGTGGTCGCGGAAGGCGGCGACGCCCTCATTCACCATCCGCGTGCCCTTTTGCGCCACATCCAGCGGCATGGCGTAGTAGCACTGGAAGGGGGTCGGCATGATGACCTGATGGTCGATGCCGAAGCGGTCCATCTCCTCCAGCCGCAGCTTCACGTCCAGCATGAGGGGGCGACGCTCCTGATCCTGCTTCTGGTTCAGCGCCTTGGTGTTGGGGGTCGAGAAATGCGCCAGCGGGATGGTCGACAGATCCAGATGCGGCGCCACAAAGGCCGCGGCTTCGGGCACGGCGACATGCGAATGCATGTCCACCGTCAATCCGCTGATCCGATTTCTGGGCAGGCCGGAGATTTCGGGCCGGGCCGCTGTCGGGCCGTAGCGATTGGTTTCGGTCGGGGCATCCTGCGACATGCCGTTTCTCCTGAAAAAGGGATTCTCCGCCTTTCGCGGTTGGCGTCAATTCTTGCACTGCACTCTGCGGTGCAGTCAAGGGGGATAATTGGGGAAGTGAGAGATTAACGGAGGTGGAAACTGTCGCAAGTATATTGCCATGTTGGTCGCAAATTGGCGAATCGCGATCCCCAGCCGGGGCGCACGGATTTCAAGGTTAAAATACGCCAGCGCCTCGCAAGGCGCGCCAGCTTGCCGACGGCGGGGCACGTGGCCCCTTTGGTGGCGCCAGGGGCCTGAACACCGCCAAGGAGGGCAAGGCCGGGCTTGACCTTCAGCTTTCCACGGTTTATTTATCAAACGATAATTAAACCGTGGGAGGACGGCAGATGAAGGGCAAGGCGATTGTCATCGGGGGTTCCATCGGCGGGCTGTTCGCGGCCTGCCTGTTGCGCCGCAAGGGCTGGGAGGTCGATGTCTACGAACGTGTCGGCGTCGAGCTGTCCGGCCGCGGCGCCGGGATCGTCACCCACACCGCCCTGATCGAGGCGCTGACCCAGGCCGGCGTCTCAACCGAGGCGCTGGGCGTCATCAGCGGCCACCGCGTCGCCTATCATGCGGATGGCACGGTGGCCACGCGCTTTGCCTTTCCGCAACTCGTCACCTCCTGGGACCGGCTGCAGGGCTTGTTGCGCGCGCAGATCCCCGGCGACCACTACCACCTCGGCCATGTGCTCGACCATTTCGAGACGCTGGACGGCAAGGTCAGGGCGCATTTCACCAATGGCCAGATCGCCGAGGCGGATGTGCTGATCGGGGCGGATGGCTTCCGCTCCACCGTGCGCCAGGCGCTTTTCCCGCAGGTGCAGCCCGAATATGCCGGCTATGTCGTCTGGCGCGGTCTGGCCGACGAGGCCGACCTGCCGCAAAAGGCCCGCGATGAGGTGTTTGAGAACTTTGGTTTTTTCCTGCCTGAGGGCGATGGAGAGGTGATCGGCTATCCGATTGCCGGGGCGCAGAACGACATCGCGCCGGGGCGGCGGCGCTATAATTTCGTCTGGTATCGTGTGGTCCCCTCCGCCGCCCTCAACGATCTTCTGACCGATGCGACCGGGACCACCCATGCCATCTCGATCCCGCCGCCGCTCATTCGCCCCGAGGTGCTGGAGGGGCTGAAAGCGGCGGCCCGCGCCAAGCTGCCGCAGACTTTTGTCGATATTCTGGACCGGGCCACCTCGCTGTTCTTCACCCCGATCTACGACCTCGCCTCGCCCCGGATGAACCTGGGACGGGTGGCACTGCTTGGCGATGCGGCCTATCTGGCGCGCCCGCATATCGGCGCCGGGGTGACCAAGGCGGCCGAGGATGCTGTGGCGCTTGCCCGCGCGCTGGGGCAGGAACCCTCGGTCGAGGCGGGGCTTGAGGCCTACAACACGGCCCGCGCCGCGCGGAACCGGACAGCTTATGCGCGTGGGCAGCACATGGGGGAATACCTGATCCCGCGCTACCGGACCGAGGCGGAAAAGCAGCTTTGGCAGGCCGAGCACAATCTGACCACGATCATGCGCGACACTGCGGTGCTGAATTTTTACGACGCGGAAGCGGGGGAAGCCCCTGTTCCTTATTGATCAATAACTATAGACTGGGTGGGCATAACCGAACGGTAAGACGGCCATGACCGAAAAACCCACCCAGTCGCCCCGCAAACGCCTGTCGCCGGAGGACCGGCGCAAGAGCATCGTCACCGGCGCCATCGCCTTCTTCGCCGAGCATGGGTTGGATGGTTCGACCCATCAGCTGGCGAAATATCTCAATGTCACCCAGCCGCTGATCTATCAATATTTCCCCAGCAAGGAAGATTTGATCGACGCGGTTTATGAAGATTTGTTCCAGGGCCGCTGGAATGACAAATGGGACACGATTTTAGCCGACCGCAGCCGCCCGCTGCGCGATCGGCTGATTGATTTTTATGTGCAGTATTTCCAGGTGATGCATGCGCCGGAATGGATCCGCATCTATCTTTATTCCGGCCTGCGCAATCTAGAATTGAACCGGCGTTATAATCCGATTATCGAGGAAAGGGTGATCCGCCGGATCTGCATTGAAATCCGCCACAGTCTCGATCTGCCCGGACTGGACCGCGCCGCCCTGACCGAGGCCGAGTTCGAGGCGGTCTGGACCCTGCATGGCGGTCTCTTTTACTACGGGGTGCGGCGCTATATCTACAAACTCGCCACCTCGCGCGATACCGATGCGGTGATCCGCGGCGCGGTCACCTGTTTTCTGGCCGGCATGTCCGCCCTGGCCGACGAGATCGGGTTGCGCAATGCGCCGGACCCTTCGGCCTGATGGCAGGGGGAAGGGGCCGGTCGCGGCCTCTTCCCCACCCGTGTTTCAGACCGCCAGCAGAAAATCCGCCGTCGCGGTTTCGGCCATCACCGCCTGTGGCGAGCGGTGGCGTTCGGCGGCGCGGCGTTCGTCCTCGGTAAGGATCTGGGCCTGCATATAGGCGCCCAAAGCGCGGGCGTGGGTGACGACCTTGCTGTTGATCGGGCGCCGCGCCGCACTGAAGGCGGCGAGGGCGGCCGGAATTTCCGGCGTGGCCTCCAGCATCCGGGCGAGGGTCTGGGCATCCTCGCCCGCCTTGGTCACCCCCATGCCGCAATGCGGGCGGCCGACAAAGGCCGCGTCGCCCAGCAGCACCACCCGGCCCTCGGCCATCCGGTCCACCGTCAGATCATAGATCGGCTGCAGGAAAGGCTGGGCGGTCTTGCTCACCAACTCGACAAACTGTGGCGACAGAAGCCGCCGCGCCGCCGCCCGCATCTCGTCGATCACCTCGGGCCGGATCATGTTGGGCGCGACCGAGACGGCGTTGTTCTGTCCGTTGGTGTCGGTCAGAAGCCAGGGCAACTGCCGTTCGGTTTCGGCGGGGCGATACCAGACAAAGTTGTAGCGGCGGTGGCCGGGGCGGACATCATTGTCCTCGCCCGCGACCGGGTAGCCGAGAATCTGCTCGCCCTCGGGCAGGCAGAAGGCGAAATAGGGGAACATCTCGGCCCGGGCGCGGTCCGACAGGTCCGCCTCGTTCACCATGCCGCGCCAGGCGACGTAGCCGGCGTACTCCGGCTGCGCCTGCGGGATCATCTGGGCGCGGACGGCCGAGCGGAAGCCATCCGCGCCGACCAGAAGATCGGCCCGGACGGTGGCCCCACCCTCGAAATGGGCGGTGACACCTCGGGCATCCTGCGTGTAGCCTTCAAAGACCTGACCGCGCAGATAGCGCTCGGGCGGGAAATGCGCGCCCAGAACCTCGTAAAGCCGGCCCCAGGAGGTCAGGATCTGCGGCAGATCACGCCGGGCCGCGACTGAGCCGTCCCGTGCGAAGATCACCCGGCCCGGGGTCGGCACGCCAATCCCCGCATCGACGTGAATCCCCACCTCTCGCAGGGCGTCGAACAGGGCAGGGTGGGTGACAATCCCCGCCCCGCGCCCCGAAAGTGCGACCGGCACCCTTTCGTGGATTGTCACATCCCAGCCCCGGTGCAACAGGTGCAGCCCGCAGAACAACCCGCCCACCGAGCCGCCAATGATCACCGCACGCCGTGCGCTTTGGTCCGTTTTCATGGTTTCCTCCAGTCTTTACATGTGGTTGGGCAGGTAGGTGACCAGGCTTGGCACAAACAGCACCAGCACCCCCGCAACACAGATCAGGATCCAGTAGGGGACCGAACCCAGGAAGACCTCGCCAATCGAGACCTCCTCCGGCACCGATCCCTTGACGACAAAGACCAGCAGTCCGAAGGGCGGCGTCAGCAGGCCCGCCTCGATGATCAGGATGCCGTAGATCGCGAAGACCAAGGGGTCATAGCCAAAGCTCTGCGCGATGGGGGCAAAGATCGGCACCGTCAGCAGGATGATCGAGGTCGAATCGAGGATCATCCCCATGGCGAGCCAGACCACCGTCATCGCCACGATCAGCGAGACCGGGCCGAAGCCCGCGCCCTGGATCCAGTCGGTCATCACCGACAGCGCGCCGCTGGAGACGAGGAAGCGCGAATATTGCCCCGCCATCAGCAGAAGGAACATGATCGGCGCAGTGCTGAGGCCCGAGGAGATCACGCAGTCAAACAGGCCGCGCGGGGTGACGCCCTTCAACAGCGCCACGACCAGCGCGCCAAGAGCGCCGACACCCGCCGCCTCGGTCGGGGTGAAGAAGCCGCCCCAGATGCCGCCCAGAACCAGACAGATCAGCCCGGCAATCCCCAGGCCCGAGATCAGGGTGCCACGGTCGATCGCCTCGTCCCCGGCCTTGGTGGCGCGGGTGTTCTCGGCCAGATAGGGGGCCTTTTCGGGGTGCCGGATCGCGGTGACCACCAGATAGATGATGAAGAGCGTGGCAACCAGAATGCCCGGGATCACGCCGGCGACGAAAAGCTTGCCGATCGACACCTCGGTCAGCACGCCCCAGAAGATCAGCAGGATCGAGGGGGGAATCAGCATCCCCAGCATCGCGCTGCCCGCGACCACCCCCAAAGCCAAAGGACGGTGGTAGCCATAGCGCCGCATCTGCGGATAGGCGACGCGCGAGAAGGTCGCGGCCGCCGCGACGCTGACGCCCGAGATGGCGGCGAAGACCGCGTTGCCGAGCACGGTGGCCACGGCCAGGCGCCCCGGAACCCGTTTCATCGCGCGGTTCATCAGCGTGAAAAGATCGGTGGCCGCCCCCGAGGTGCCGATGAAATTGCCCATGATGATGAACAGGGGGATGGTGGCGAAGACGTAATCGCGCAGCATGCTGAAGGCGACACCCCCGGCCGAGGACATCGCGACATCGACGCTGCCGAACAGGAAGTAGAAGCCTGCCAGCGACACCGCGCCGAGGGCAATGCCGATCGGCACCCCGATCAGCGTCAGCAGAATCATCGCCGCGAGGGTCAGAAGGGTCATGAGGGAAACGTCCATGGCTCAGACCTCCCCTTCAAAGGCGCCGGCCGCCAAAGTCTGGCGCCGGGCGAGCCGCAGATAGGTCAGATGCGCATAGCAGGCGACCGCGATCAGGCTCATCACGAAGATGACGGCCCGGACCGGATAGACCGGCACCCGCAGCGCGCCTTCACCCTCGAATTCATGGATCCGGAAGCCGGTGATCATGTCGTCATAACCGCCGAGCGCCATGGACAGAAACAGGGCCGCACCAAAGAGATAGGACATGACATCGATTGCGATCCTGCCCCATTCCGGCGCGCGGTCGTAAATCAGCGTCGCCCGCAGGAAGGTGCCCCTTTCGATGGCCAGCGGGAATTGCAGGAAGACGATCGCCACGATGGAATTCGCGACGATCTCCACCGTGCCCTGAATGGCGACCCCGAATATCCGCCCCACCACATCGCCCATGATCACGAAGGCCAGGGCAAAGGCCCATAACGCCGCCATCGCATTGAGGAGCCCGACACTCCACGCCGTAACTTTTGTCATTTTTTCCTCCCTCCTGTCCGCGCAGCCTCTGCGCGAGACAGCCTTGACAAAGGTTCATTTGGTCGCTTAATTATCATCTAATAAATAACGAAGCAACCCAAATCAGAACCGCTCAGGGAGGAGTGCCATGATACCTCAAACCAAATCCGCATCCGTGCAGGGGGCCCTTGCGGCCACGACCATTCTGGCTGGAATGGCCTTTTGCGGTGCCGCCACGGCCGATACTTTCACCCTGCGCATCGGCTCCGGGCACCCTTTGGGGCCGGTGACCTATGTCAACACCTCGCACTCCTTTCTGATCCCCGAGATCGAGCGGCGTGTGAAGGCCGAGACCAAGCACGAGGTCAAATTCGTCGAGGCCTATGGCGGGACGATCGCCAAGCTGGACGAGACTCTGGAGGCCGTCCAGAAGGGGCTGCTGGATATGGGCCATGTCTGCTTCTGCTTCGAGCCGTCCAAGGCTGCTGCACAAAACTTCAATTATTTCATACCTTTCTCGACCCCCTCTGCGGTCACGCAGCTGGAGATCACCCGCAAGGTCTATGAACAGTTCCCGCAGCTCAGCACCAGCTTCTCGGACAATTACAACGAGACGCTCCTGGCGATCACCGGCTACGACAACTACAACGTCGGCACCAAATTCCCCTGGGAAAAGTTCTCGGAACTGGCGGGCCACACGCTGGGCGGGGCGGGGCCGAACCTGGTCTGGCTGGAGGGGGCCGGCACCACCGTGGTGCAGACCGGCATCCCGGATTACTACACCAGCCTGCAGACCGGGGTGATCGAGGGCAACGTGCTTTTCCCCTCCAGCTACTTCGGTCTGAAGCTGTACGAGGTGGCCCCGAACTACAAGATCGTCAACCTCGGCGCGATGATGGTCAATGGCTTGCTTATCAACAACAACACTGCTGCAAAGCTGCCGCCCGAGGTGTTGAAGATCATCAAGGAGGTCTCGATCGAATACGAAATGGTGACCGCCAAGGCGCTGGACGCCGATCAGGCCGCGGGCATCGAAAAGCTCAAGGCCGCCGGCGCGACCATCACCACCCTGTCCGAGGACGAGCGCAAGCAATGGGCCGAACGCCTCGCCGATCTGCCCAATCAGAAGGCCAAGGAGTTCAGCGAAATGGGCTATGACGGCCCCGGCATCTTCAAGGCCTATCTCAAGGCCGCGAAAGAGGCGGGTTACACCTTCCCGGTGGAATACCACATCGAGTGAGCCCCCTCACGGCGCCGCGGCCCTTTGCATCCCGTGCCGCGGCGCCGTCCCCTGACCCCACAGGACTCAAGAGAGATCCCCCATGTCCACAGATCCCCTTTCGACCCTTGCGGGCCCGGTGCCCGACCCCAGCGCCTTCGACTGGCCCGATGACCTCAAGGCCGAATTTCGCGGCTCCGGCGGCAACGGCTGCGTCGGCAAGATCCTCGTCTCCGAAAGTGACCGTGTGCGCGTCTGGTCGCTGCGGCTGGCCCCGGGCGAGCGGATCGGCTTTCACAAGCATGTGCTGGACTATTTCTGGACCGCCGTCACGCCGGGCCGCGCCATCTCGCATATGGACGACGGCACGACGGTCGAGGCCGAGTATCGGGCCGGATCGACCAAGCATCACCATTATGGCCCGGGCGAGTTCAAGATCCACGATCTGGTCAATGTCGGCGACAGCGATCTGGTCTTCACGACGGTGGAATTTCTGGGCAGCGACAACGCGCCCCTGACGCTGCCGCCCTCGGTCCGCCTCTGACGACGCGGGCCTTGCGAAGCCGGCGCGCGGTCCGCGAATTTTTCGCATGGGTCTTGACTAGCATAGAGCCAGAAAACTGGCGCAATGCTATGAAAAGGCTTATGAATCGCTACGCAAAAAGTTCGAAACTTTCTGAAGCCCAATTTCGGGCCTTCATCAGGCTCGTCGCGGCCGATCTCACGGCCAGTCAGATCGCGCAGGTCAGCGGCCTCAACCGCAACACGGTGAACCGTTTTCTGAGCCTTCTGCGCCTGCGCATGTCCGATTGGTGCGAGGCGCAGAAGCCCTTTTTCGGCG
>NZ_JBFUFS010000033.1:0-25272 GCF_056403335.1 Rhodobacter sp. P2_H5
CCCTGCGGCTCGCCGAACTGCGCGACATAGCGGCCCTGCGGCTCGCCGAACTGCGCGACATAGCGGGCCACCTCGCCGCCGCCGGTCGAGTGGCCGATGTGGACGGCGTTCTTCAGGTCGAGATGCTCGGCCACTGCAGAGGCATCGGCGGCGTAATGGTCCATGTCATTGCCGGTATCGGCCTGCGACGAGCGGCCATGGCCGCGGCGGTCATGCGCCACGACGCGGTAGCCATTGGCCAGGAAATACAGCATCTGCGTATCCCAGTCGTCCGAGGACAGGGGCCAGCCGTGGTGGAAGACGATCGGCTGGGCATCTTTCGGGCCCCAGTCCTTGAAGAAAATCTCCACGCCATCTTTCGTTTTCACAAATCCGCTGGACATCATGCGTCTCCTGTCACCTGGTTTGGCTTCGGCCCGTGGCGGGCCCGCTGTCGTGCCCGGTCAACCGCCTGCAGGATCAATCGCAGGCCCCGACCGGTTGTCTTGCGCTGCGGCCCCCGCAGTCTGGCAAAGGCCGCCGTGATGAGACAAGGTTAGAGACAGGCCAGGCCCCGCGAAATCATACGAACGTTTGTGCAGGTGCAGTATTGGTGGGGCGGACGGCTCCCGCCCGGGAGGACACCTGCGATCCCATTGGTATATCGTGTCTTTTCATGGCTCCCCCGGGGGGGCCAAAGCGAACCCGACTTTTTCCACGGCCAGCCTTCATGCGGACGGTAGGCTTGCCGCTTGGGTCCCTGTGCGAGGCCACCAGGATCAGGCTTGTCTGCTCCGTTCGAAGATGCCCAACCTCCTGACGCCATTGAGTGCGGGGGCGCGGCCCTCCGCACTCCAGAACGCCGCTGCGGCCCTGCTCCCGTCCGACAATCCCCGCCGCTCAGTTCCACAAACAGCGCTTCCCGTGATGGGTCCTGCCCGGACACACGCCACAGGCGAAGCCATGGATCCTGACGCAATCAAACTGTTGACCGGCCTGAAAAAACCGAGGACCTTCGCCCCATGCGGTTCATTTTGGTCCCGATGTGTGGGGCGCGCTGTCCAGTTTTGGAATGCAGGAGATTGCCATCACCACGCTTTATACCCATGGCCAATTGACGCGGTTGACCCCCACCCAGTTCAACAGCTACAGCCTGATCCGCGATTCTGCCGACCACCCGAACAGGCCCGTCTCGTTGGGTCTGACCGCTTCGGGAACGGTGGACTTTGCCGCCAAACTGGGCACGGTTTCGGCCGATGTCTATGGCTGGACCGGCAACGACGCCATCACGACGGGCAGCGGCAATGACTCGCTCTGGGGCAACGGCGGGGACGACACGCTGTCGGGCGGGGCGGGCAGTGACCTCCTCGTCGGCGACTGGGACACTGCGGACCGGGTCGGCAACGACATCCTCTACGGCGGCGACGGCAATGACGAGCTGATCGGCGGCTCCGGCAACGACATCTTGCAGGGTGGCGACGGCGACGACGTCTTCTCCTATGGCGAACTGGTGGCCGGCAGGGACTCGCTGTTCGGGGGCGCCGGTGTCGATGCCGTCTCGGTGCGCGATTTCTTCGGGACCGGGTTGCGCGCGGTGTCCTTCAACCGCCTCGTGCTGACGGCGGCGGCTTCGGTCGAGTTTTTTGCCTGGGACGACAGCACTGTGGCCCTGCGCGGGACCGCGGGAGATGACCTGATCGACCTGAGCGGCACCAAGGCGCTGACGTGGAATGTCGGCACCTATGATGAACGGATCACCTTCGACCTCGGGACAGGGCACGACAGTTTCTTCGGTGGCACCAGCGCCGAGACCATCGTGCTGAACCTGGGCGGTGACACGGTGTCGCTGGGCGAAGGCGATGACAGGCTTGTCCTCGTCGGCGGCGACCTTTCGGACAGCACGATCCGGGGCGGTGCCGGCCAAGACACCCTGGTGCTGAGAGGCACCAGCGCCACCCCGCTGATCATCACCACCAGCAGCCTGAACCTGACCGAACAGACCGGGTTCGAGGCGCTGATCTTTGAAAACGCCAGATTTCGCGGCACGTCCGCCGCAGACCGGTTCGATCTGTCGGGGATTGTCCAGACGCAAGGCTCTGGCATCTCCTTCGACATGGGGCGCGGCGCGGATTATTTCATGGCCGCGGCCATTGGAAGCAACGTCAATGGTCAGGGCGGACGCGACACGCTTCTTGGCGGTTCGGGCGATGACTGGCTGCGCGGCGGAACCGGGGTGGATTCGCTGGCCGGCGGGCAAGGCAACGATGTCTATCAGGTCGACAGCCGGGATGATGTCACGATCGAACGGGCCGATGAAGGCTTTGACACGATCCAGACCTCGCTGGCGCGGTTCACCCTGGGAGAAACGTTCGAGGGGCTGACCGCGCTGGGAAACCTCGGCCTCTACGGGATCGGCAATGCGGCGAACAATGCGATGGCCAGCGGCGGCGGGGCAGACCATCTGTTCGGCCTCGGCGGGGCGGATACCCTGACCGGCGGTGACGGTGCGGACACGCTGGACGGCGGGCTGGACAATGACACCTATTTTGTGACGACGGATGACGTGATCGTCGAGGGCGAAGGGGCCTCTTTCGATATCGCCTATGCAAGGACGGGCCTCTACACTCTGGCCCTGAATGTGGAAGTGCTGCGCGCCCAGGGGAACCTGGCCCTTGACGGTACGGGCAATATCCAGGCCAACACGATCTACGGCAGCGATCTGAATGACACACTGCATGGGCTGGGAGGCAATGACACGCTGATCGGCGGGCGGGGCGATGATCAGCTGGAGGGCGGCTGGGGAAATGACTCGCTCGACGGCGGCACCGGCAATGACTCGTTGCTGGGCGGCGCGGGGGCGGACCTGCTGTACGGCGGCGAGGGCAACGATGTGCTGGACAGCGGCGGCGGCGTCGATTTTCTCTATGGCGCCAACGGCGATGACCGTTATGTCGTGCACGACGCCGAAGAGGTGATCGTCGAATACCAGACCGGGGGCATCGACACCGTCGTGTCTTACGTGAGCGAATTCCACCTAGCGATATATCTGGAAAATATCGAGGCCGGCGCCTCGATGCGCGGCGTGACCCTTTACGGCAATTACGACGACAACATCCTGAAAGGCAGCTCCGGCAAGGACCAGCTCTACGGGGAAGGCGGGAATGACACGCTCTATTCGTCCGGCGGGAACGATACGCTCTACGGGGGTACCGGAGCGGACAGCTACTATCTCGATGCAACCTCCGGCATGGCGAAGATTGTGGAGGCCAACGACCCCGTGTTCGAATTCGACACGGTCTATTCCGCCGCAGCACTGACGATCCTGACCTCAAATGTCGATGCATTGCACATCACCTCGACCGCCGGCGCCACGGCGCGGGCCGAAAGCACCACCGTGTCCTGGCTTTTTGGCGGGATCGGCGATGACCGGCTGGAATTCGGCACCTTCATGGATGGCGGGCTTGGGGCCGACACGATGATCGGCGCCACCGGCGGTGGCAGCACCTTCGTCGTCGACGACCTCGGCGATGTTCTGGGCCTGACCGCGGGAGGTATCGCGGAAACCGTGAAACTGAAGCTCGCTTCCTATCAGATGGACGATTTGCTGGAAAACCTTGTCGTCATCGGGAGGGGGGCTCACGTCACAGGGTCGGACTTTGCCAACGGCATCAGCGGCGGTGTTGGCAGGGACACTCTGGACGGCATGGGCGGCGACGACACCCTGAACGGGGGCGATGGTCGCGACCTTTTGCGGGGCGGCGATGGCAACGACACGCTCTATTGGGGCGCGGGCGACACCCTCAACGGCGGGGCGGGTGACGATACCTACAAGACCTTCACCGAGGACTGCACGATCGTCGAAAAGGCCGGCGGCGGGTTCGACACGGTCGATCTGAGCCTTTACGTCACGAATTTCACGCTTCCCGACAATGTCGAGGGCTTGATCTTCAATGGCTACATGGGCGACTGCACCGGCTTCGGCAATGATCTGGACAATCTGATCAGCGGCAGCTCGTCCCACCTTTACGCCTATGGCCTCGGTGGAAATGATACGCTGGTGGGTTCCAGAACCTGGTCTCATCTGTTCGGCGGCGCAGGCGATGACCAGTATGTCATGAGAGGGTCCGGCGCGATCATCGAAGAGGCCGCAGACGAGGGATTCGACACGGTCTTTACCAACAGCAGCTTTCACCTGCCGCAAAATGTCGAAGGTCTTACGATGCTGGAGGGCGCCACCGGCTTCGCCGAGGGAAATGAGCTCGACAATGTCCTGACCGGCAATTCGGGCGGCAATTTCCTGAGTGGCGGGTTCGGCAACGACACCTTGACCGGCGGCGGCGGGAACGACACGTTTCGGATCGACGAACCGGGCTGGGTGGACCACATCACGGATTTCGAAGGCGGCAATCACGATCAGATCCTGTTGACCTCCGGCTTCCCTGCCCTGACAACCGGTCTCGATGGCTGGCAGCTCAGCGGCGATCAGTTCAAGGACCTTTCGACCGGGGCCGAGGACAGTTCCGATCGCATCCTCTACGATCGGACCACGGGCGAGATGTTCTATGATGCCGATGGCGCGGGCGGCGCTGACGCCATCCTGTTTCTGGTCATCGAGAACAAGGTCTTGCTGGAAACCACCGACTTTTGGATCAACTGAACCCGGCTGGCCCTGCCACGTAGCCCTGCCGCCCCGCGAGGGCGCGGCAGAGCTATGTGGCATCAGGACGCGGCATTGGCGGGGGTTTTGGTGCATGCGACCACGCTCGACCCCGGCTGCCCACATCCGCCCTCGGAAAGTGCCGCGTCCGCTTATGGGGTAAAGTCCAGGGCCCCGGCACCGCCCCAAAACAATCCGCCCGATCCCGTGAACCAAAACGCATCTCATGCGTTAACCCACGTTCAACATGAGGGTTCAATGCGAAACATATTCTTCTGTGGCCTGCTTCTGATGACGGGCCCCGCATTTGCGCTGACCCCCGAAGAGATTGAAAGCGCGCAATTTGACGGTCTGGATGTGCCCGACGGCCAGTCCGGCGTGAGCGTGAAACTGCAGGTCCTGCTGGACCGCGCGGGCATTTCTCCCGGTGTGGTGGATGGCTACAAGGGCGGGATGAGCGAAAGCGCCCTGCGCGGATTTGAAGAACAGCGCGGCCTTGTGGTCGACGGCATTCTCGATGCCGAGGTTTGGTCGGAATTGGGCGGCAACGCGGCGCTGCCGGTCCTGATGACCTACATCGTCAGCCCGGAAGACGTGGCCGATCTGACCGAGGCGATCCCCGATAACGTGGCCGAGAAAGCGAAACTGCCGAAGCTTGGCTACCTGCGGGTCAGCGAGCGTCTGGCAGAGCGGTTTCACATGGACGAGGACTTTCTGAAGGCCCTGAACCCGGGCATCCCCTTTGCGCCGGGCGATCAGATCCTGGTCGCCGACACCGGCGCGCCGGTGGTGGCCGAAGTGGCCCGTATCGAAATCCGCAAATCCGAACGCCGCGCCGTGGCCTTTGATGCAGAGGGCCGGATGGTGGCCAATTATCCGGTTTCCATCGGCTCCACCGCAACGCCTTCGCCGGAAGGTACCGTCGAAGTGGTGGCCGTCGCGATGGACCCGACCTACAGCTATCTGCCGGACACCAATTTCGTCGCGGACGGCGTCACCGAAGCCCTGATCCTTCCGCCCGGACCGAATGGGCCGGTGGGCGCGGTCTGGATCGACCTGTCGAAGCCGACCTACGGTTTGCACGGGACCGATACGCCGGCCGCGCTGTTCCAGTCTGTCAGCCATGGCTGTGTGCGGTTCACCAATTGGGACGTGACAGAACTGGCCCATCTGGTGAAGGCGGGCGTGTCGGTGGAATTCCTGGAATGATGCGGGTTGCGGCAGGGGTGGTGATGGCGGCGCTGGCCCTGGCCTTGCCCGCAACCGCCGAGGATGCGGCCCCCGGGACGAGCGTTCCCCCGCCTCCCCGCCCGGAAGAAGCGCCCGCGGCCCCAGTACCTGAAGCGCCGATGCCTGAAGCCCCGGTACCTGAAGCTCCCGTGCCTGCGGCCCCTGCCCCTGCGCAGGTCGCCCCGCAACCCGCCGATGGCAGGACCGACACCGTCGAGAATCCCTCGGCGCCAAAGATCGGCAAAAGGGATCTCCTGCGCCTGAGCGCGGCAGAGAACACCTCTTGCCTTGCGTCCCTGCGCGACAAGTCGGTCGCCTTCGAGGAGGTTGCCGCCATTGTGCCCGATGACGATGCCGACTGCGGCATCCTGCAACCGATCAAGGTCAGCATGATCGCACCGGGCATAAAGCTTGATCCTCCTGCCGTCATGCGCTGCCCGACCGCGCAGGCCCTCGCCGCCTGGGTGCAGGATTTCGTGGTCCCCGCCGCCTCTCGCCTCGACAGCCGCGGTGCCCTCACCGCGATAGAAAACGGCTCTGACTACATGTGCCGCAGGCGCAACAATCTGGCCGACGGCGCTTTGTCGGAGCACGCCTTCGGGAATGCCTTCGACGTGATGGGCTTCCGGTTTGCGAAAGGCCCGCCCGTGGTCGTCGGAGCCGGCAAAACGGAAGACAGCCTCGCCAACGCCTTTGAGGATGCGGTCCGCGCTGCGGCCTGTCTCGATTTCGCGACCGTCCTGGGTCCGGGGTCGAGTGCGACGCACGAAAACCATCTGCATCTCGACGTCATGGCGCGCACCAACGGTTTTCGCCTGTGTGAGTTGCAGGGCACGGTCCCATAGCGAAGACGTATCTCCTGTCCCGGTCAGGGGCCGCAACCCGTTCAGCGTCTCGGTGGCCTTGGCGAACAGCGGCCCCCGCCCGTCTGTATGCGCTGCGCCAGGATCGGCTGGAACCGGGCCGCGCAGCCAAATTCGATGCTCGTCGTCTGCCTCGTGATTCCACCGGGTAACGAGTCATCGGGCCTATCGGTGGCGGCCCAAGGCAACGGCCGGAACCGCTCCGGACGGGAACAGATCTCAGACGCCGGCAGGGGGCTCGTGGACAGTCATGGTGAAATGACACGGCACGCGGCCATGATTGGCATAGGCATGGGGCCGATCGGTCAGGGCGACGGCCGAGGCGCCCGGGCCGATCAGCCTGTTCGCACCGCCAACGGTCAGGCTCAGCATACCGTCCGTGACATGAAGCAGTTCGCGCGTGCCACGGCCATGAACGGTCGCTTCGAAGGTTTCTTTGGGCATCAGGCACCAGTCCCAGATTTCCAGCATGTCCGGCCCCGGTGTCCCGGCGAGCAAAGTCGCATGGCCGCCCTCGGGGCCGGACCAAAGACGGCGGGCCTCGGTTACCACGGTCACAGGGCTGTCGGTCTGCGGTGCGACGAGGTCAGCCACCGAAACCTGCAGCGCCGCGGCCAGCCGACAGAGCGTCGAGATCGAGGGATTGGCGCGGCTTTGTTCGATCAGGACAAGCGTGCCCTTGGCGACCCCGGCCTTTTGGGCCAAGGCCTCAAAGCTGAGGCCAAAGCCCTTGCGCAGCGCGGCAATGCGTTGCGCAACCGCGGCGGCTATGATCGCCTCCTCGGTCTGGCGTTCGATGTGCGGCCCGGAATTGGTCATTATATAGAAATACATCACTGAAAATATTCGGTCAATCACACACATTGGTCACTTTGTTGACATGCGCCTGCGATCCTGCCACTTTGTACGAAGTACCTCTTCCCCGGTTCCCTCATGCAACTTCACCCGATCATATCCCCTGAAATCTTCGCCCTTCGCCCCGATTTCGCGGCGCTCAGCCTGTCTGTCACGGCCCGCAACGCCCCAAGCGACGCGGCCAGCGCAGCGCTTCTGGCCGAGGCGGTCGCCGCGCCGCCCGCCCCCTGGGCCGAGGCGCATCAGGAGGCCTGGCGCGAGGCCTACCGCAGCTTTGGCACCAAGCCCAACCGCTTTCCCTCCTCGGTCGAGGCGCTGCGCAAACGGGCGCTGCGCGACGGCGCGCTGCGGCCCACCAATGCGGTCGTCGATCTTTACAACGCGGTCAGCCTGCGCTTTGCGCTGCCCATCGGCGGCGAGGATGCCCGGGCCTATGTCGGTACGCCGCGTCTGATCCGGGCCACCGGCACCGAGCCCTTCGAGACCATGGCCGAGGGCCAGCCCAGGACCGAAACCCCCGAGCCCGGCGAGGTCGCCTGGGCCGACGACGCGGGCATCACTTGCCGCCGCTGGAACTGGCGGCAGGGTACGCGCACGCAATTGACCGAGGCCACCACCGAAATGTGGTTCGTGCTGGAACGGCTGGAGCCAATGCCGATCGCGGCGTTGATCGAAGCCTGTCGCAGCCTTGGCCGGGGTCTCGCACCCGAAGCGGTGGCGATGCTCTTCGATTCGGCAAACCCCGAGGGCAAACCCATCGCGCTTTAGGGTCGGGACTCGATCCGGGCTCACGGCCAGAACATGACCGTCGCGGCCCATGCGACGGCTGAAAGGAAGGCTTTGGCGCTGCGGCAGCAGGGCCTTCCGTCATCCCGGCGAAGATGCCCTTGTCGCACCATCACTTCCATCGGGTGCGGCGCCATCGATGCGTCCCTGCGCCAGAATGGCTTGCCTATTGATCGGTCGCTGGGCCTGATTAGTGCCGCAACCACAAGATCAGTGATGTCTGGATCCGGTTTCTGGAAAGCCGACCGAATAGACCGATGAAAGCGAATCCTCGGAAATAGCCCAAACGCGGGCGTTTGCGTGTTATGCCTTATGTGACCCCGCGATCGTCACGGTGCTTTTGGCCAGCGCACCTCCGGTAGGCATGCAGACCTCCGCTATGAAAAATCCCGGAAGACGGACATGACCATTCCTACCGTCGGACTCCAGTCCGACTTCCCCGTTATTGCTGCTGCAATGACTGTCGCCGGGCCGGGTGATACCGTCTATCCGGCAGCCGGCTACAGCAACGAGACGGCGCCGATCGCGTTCAACAACATGATAATCCTTGGCGCCACCGCGCAAGGCATCGTTCTGAATTTCGCTCCCGGGATGGTCACGATGACCGGGACGGCGGCGCCGATAGGGTTGACGCGGGCGCGGGGTCTGATCGGATGTTCCTCAACCACGCGCCTGTAAGGTACCTCACCCCTCCGGCATCTTCGAAAGGCCCGCGATGAAAAAGGGCCGGAAGCCTTCGGGGTGTTCGCTCATCGGGAAATGGCCGACGTCGTCCATGACGGCGAGCGTCGCGCCCGCAATCTGGTCGGCAGTGCGCTGCGCATCCTGCGGCGTGCAGGTGAAATCATAGGCGCCGACGATGAAGTGCACCGGGGTAAGGGTCGTGTCGATGCGATGCAGCTGCCCTACGAGGCTTTCGTCCCGCGTGTAGAAGGACAGGTCACCGCGAAACACGCCGGGGCCGCTCTGCATGAACATCCAGAGCGTATTCCAGCGTTCCGCCAGCGGTGCGCGCGGCGAGATGTTGGTGGAGACCAGGGCCGCGCCCATCTCTCCGCCATGGGCATCGGGCCGGTGGAACCAGTCGATGTCGTACCAAGCGGCCTGGAAATCGCTGGCCTCAATGGCGAGAAAGCCGCTGAAGGCCTCCGGATGATGCAGCGCGAGTTGCAGCGCGATGCGCCCTCCCATCGACACCCCGGCCAGTACGGGTTTCTCAAGGTCCAGGGCACGGGCGACCGCCAGCACCGTCGCCATGTAGGTCCCTGTGGTCAGCAGGTATTCTTCGGTCTGGAACCCCTCCGGCGGCAGGCTCTTGCCGTGCCACGGCATGTCGAAGGCGATGATGCGGTTCTGCGCGGTGATCTCGGGATCGTTGAGAATGTGCCGCCATTGGCGCGTGTCCGATCCTGCGGTGTGCAGGCAAAGGACCGGGCGCCCCCTGCCCGCTTCCTCGAAATAGATCCGCTGGGCGCGTCCTGCGACATCGACGGTGACATACCGCCCGACAATCTGCTCGATCATGCCGCCTCTCCTTCGCGTCCGAGGGCCAGCACCTCCTTGAAGAAGCGCAGGTTCATCACCAGCAGGAGCATGTCTCCGACGATCTCCGCCCGGCCGATCTTCACCATGGCGAAGATGTCGTGGAACCCCGGCGCGGGGATTGGCGCCCAGAACGCCTCGAGCGCCGCCGCATCCGTGATGAAGCCGAAGCGATAGGGCGTCTTTTTCGACGGGCCTTCGACGATGCGATCGAGGCGGCCCTTTTCGAAAGCGAGGTAGAACTCCTGCCCGTCAACCTTCAGCAACACCGTCTCGGAGAACAGCGCCCCCAGGCGATGCAGGTGCGGGGTGCCTGCCACCTGCGCTTGTATCTGTCGCAACCTGTCGATCATGCCTGCCTTCCGCCCCCGTTCAACCTCTTGAGTCCGGCGGAGAACATGGCCCCCCGTCGCGGATTCTGAAAGGTATGAGGCGATACCCCGCAATACCCGCCCGAGAGTCAGCTCTGAGACCTTTTCGATATCGTCCGATACCCGGCCACCGTCTTCACCGAAGCGCGCTCAGCGTGCACAGTCCCGGACATCGAACAAGCGCGGTGCCCCGAGCGGGCCTGCAATGATGCACAGGAGGAGGAGACCCCATGCGCAACGTGACCGTGGACAATGTGACCGATGTCGTCGTCGAGGCGATCGGCGCGAGCAATGACATTCCCGCCCGCCAGCGGGAGATCATGGTCGCTCTCGTCAAGCACCTGCACGGCTTCTGCAAGGACGTGAACCTCACGTCGAGCGAGTTCATGCAGGCCTGCGACTTCCTCGCCCGTGCCGGGGCGGTCTGCACCGACAAGCGCCAGGAATTCATCCTGCTGGGTGATATCCTTGGCGTCGAGGTGCTGGTGGACATGCTGTCCAACCCGACCCCGAACGGCGAGACCACCGGCACCGTGCTGGGCCCGTTCTTCCGCGAGAACGCGCCGGTTCTGCCGCATGGAGCCTCCATCGTGCAGAAGCACTTCGACAACGAGGAATCGGTCTTCATCGAGGGCTATGTGCGCGACGCCGCCGGCAGGCCGATCGCCGGCGCCATGATCGACGTCTGGGAAGACGCGCCGAACGGCCTTTACGAGAACCACGACCCGGACCAGCCGGACTACAACCTGCGCGGGCGCTTCGCGACCGGCGCCGATGGCTACTACGCCTACCGCGCCATCCGCCCGGTGCCCTACCCGATCCCCAATGACTGGACCGCAGGCGAGATGATCTCTTACATGGGCCACCACACCATGCGTCCGGGCCACATCCACGTGGTCGTCAACAAGGATGGTTACCGCCCGCTGGTCAGCCAGATCTATGACGCCAACTCCGCTTACCTCGACAACGATTCCGTCTTTGCGGTGAAGGAGAACCTGATCGGCGACTTCCGCAAGGCGGATGCCGAGCACGGCACCGACCTCTACGTGAAGTTCGATTTCGTGCTGGCGGGTCAATCGCTGGCCATGGCTGCCGAGTAAGGCGCCCGACCTCGCGCGGCGATCCATCCGCCGCGCGAGGGTTGTTCCTGAACACCCATCAAGAAGCCCCCCGGACGAAGGACAGACTTCATGCCCGCATTGCAACAGGCCCGCGTCGTGGACCTCGCCGGGGTGCAGCCGCGCGACCTCTCCATCGCGGCGATCGAGACCCGGATCGTCGACTGCGTGACGACCCGCGAGCACAAGCTCTCCAACACCCGGCTCACGCACCAGTCCTTCGTCATCGTCGAGGTGACGCTTGCCGACGGGACCACGGGTTGGGGTGAAGCCAGCACGCTGGGCGGCCCGCGCTGGTCGGAAGAGAGCGTCGAGGCCATCAAGGCCAATATCGACACCTACCTCGCCCCCGCGCTGATCGGGCAACCCGCCATGGCCTTCGAGGCCAACGCTTTGCGGATGAAAGCCGCCGCGAGCCGCAATTCCTCTGCCCGCGCCGCCATCGAAGGTGCCCTTTACGACGCTGTCGGCAAATCCCTCGGTCTCCCCGCCACGGCGCTGCTGGGCGGCGTGGTCCGCGACCGGATCGAAGTGCTCTGGGCGCTGGCCTCCGGCGATGCCGAACAGGAGATCGAAGAGGCCCGGGGCAAACTCGCCGCCCGACGCCACCGCCGGTTCAAGATCAAGCTCGGCTTCCATGCGCCAGCCGATGACATGCTACGCCTGCGCCGGATCATCTCCGCGCTGCCCGAGGGCACGCAGATGGTCCTCGACATCAACCAGGGCTGGACCGAGGCGACCTTCATCCGCTTCGCGCCCGAGCTGGCCGAAATGGGCATCGCGCTGATCGAACAGCCGCTCAAGCCCGGCCTTCTTCACGCCACCAGCCGGGTGGCGGCCCGCTCCGCCATCCCGATCATGATCGACGAGGCGGCCTTCTCCACCCAGGAGCTGGCCCAGAATGCGGTTCTTGCCACCGGGTCGGTCTACTCGCTCAAACTGGTGAAATCCGGCGGGCTGATGGAGATGAAACGGGCGGCAGGCGTGGCTGCGGCCTTCGGCATGGACCTTTACGGTGGCTGCCTTCTGGAATCCGGGATCGGCACGGCGGCGCATCTCGCAGTCTTCGCGACTTTGCCGACGCTGGAGTGGGGCTGCGAGCATTTCGGGCCGTCAATCCTGAAACGGGATCTCACCGACTCCGGCATCATCTATCGCGATTTCCATATCGAGGTGCCGAAGGGGCCCGGCCTTGGCATCACCGTGGATATGGACGCCCTGAGGGACGCGACCCGCAAGGTTTGAGCGCCCCGCAGCCGGACCATCGGGGACCCTTGGCGCCGCCCGCGCGGGGGCTCTCAGCGCTTGCGCGTGAATTTCCGGGCCGTGTCGAAGAACTGCGCCACCTGCGACGACTGGTTGTCGCGGCGCGCATGGATTGTCAGACCCGTGCCCGGGTTGAACCCCTCGTAGCGGCGGAAGACCACGCCGGGGCGGGTGGTCTGCGACACGCTTTCCGGGACCACCGAAATCCCCACCCCCACGGACACCAGGCTGATCGCGGTCTGGAAATCCTGTGCAAGCTCCAGTGCGGCGGGCTGGAAGCCTTCCTTGCGGCAGATGTCGAGCACGGAGTCGGCATAGGACGGGCGCGGCCTGCGCGGGTAAAGCACGAAGGTCTGATCGGACAGCTCCGACAGCCGGATCTCGGTGCGCGCCAAGACCTCCGAATTGTCGGGAAGCGCGAGGATGAGGTCCTCGTGCACCAAAGGCTCCGCGCGCAGTTCCTCGTCCTTCAGCGCGGGGCGCGCCACCGCGAGGTCGATGTCGCGCTGGATCAGGGCCGAGTGCAATTCGGCGTTGTTCATCGCCGACAGCGCCAGTTCCACCTTGGGATAAAGCGAGCGGTAGGACTTGATCAGGTTGGGCAGGACGCCATGCGAGGCGGACCCCACAAAGGCGATCCTGAGCCGGCCCGCGCCGCCGTCGCCCACCAGCCGGGTTTCCTTGTAGGCCGCCTCCAGACGATCCACGAGGCTCCTTGCGTGTCGCTCCAGCACCTCGCCCGCCTGGGTCAGCCGGATCTGGCTGCGCGACCGGTCGAAAAGCAGCGTGCCGATGTCGGCTTCGAGCGCCGCAATCTGGCGTGACAGCGGCGGTTGCGCGATGTCGAGCCGCGTTGCCGCGCGGCCAAAGTGAAGTTCCTCGGCCACGGCAAGGAAATAGACCAACCGTCGAAGCTCCATGCGTCCCTCCCCTCTCATGCGGAAAAGGTATCAATCCGCGTTGTGTCATGCAATCCGGGCAGGGTGTGCCCGATGCCCTGCCGCGCGGTTCACGACCGGCTGAGTTGCCTGCTGATATCTTCCGCCGCCGTGGCGACGACCGTTCTGAACGCCCTGGGCTGCGCGTCGTAGCGGCTTCGGGGGACGGCGAGGCTGAGCACCGCATAGGGCATCTCGGCATGGTTCTTCACCTGCCCGGCCACGCAGATGACGTCGCGCTCGGTCTCGACGGGGCCGATGGCCACGCCGTCGCGCGCCAGCTGGTCCAGATGCTCCACCCGGCGTTGCAGGGGCAACGCGGGCGTCCGATGGCCACCCAGGGCGTCGAAATAGGACTCCTGCGTGGCCTTGCCCGCAATCGCGAGGTGCAGCATCCCCACCGGGCTTTCGTGCGGGGCCAGGTCGCCCTCAAGGATCGCGCGGGACACGCGCAGCATGTGGCGCCCCTCGACCGCATCCGCCACGATCACCCGGGTCCGGTCCAGCACCGAAAGATGGACCGTCTCGCCGTAATCCTCGACCAGCCGTTCAAGGATCGGGCGGGCCGTGGCCACGAGAACCGAGGTATCGACAAGGATACGGTAGAGCGAGGCGATCATCGGCCCGAGTCGGTAGCGCCCGCGCGACACCCGCGTGATCATCCCGATCTTGCACAATTCCTGCATCAGGTCATGGGTGCCACTGGTCGACAGCGCCATGCGCCGCGCGATCTCGGACAAACCGAATTCCGGCTCCTTTTCGGAAAAGAGCTGCAATATCGCTCCGACTTTCCGGATTGTCGCCATGAGTCCCTCCCTCTGAATCCTTCGTTCAAAGACATTTCCGGTTATAGCGGAAATTGGAACGGTATGGTCCGATACCTTTTGAGATATCCGAAATGTTGCTTTCATAAGCCTCGAGCCGGCAGCGGAGGGGCCGCCGGACAATGGGAGGACATCATGAAAGATCAGACAACCCAGGCATTCAAGCCCTATACCGGGACGGAATTTCTCGAAAGCCTGCAGGACGGGCGCTGCGTCTACATCCATGGCGAGCGGGTCAAGGATGTCACCAAGCACCCGGCTTTCCGCAACTCCGCCCGCATGGTGGCGCGCTGGTATGACCGTCTGAACACGCAGAAAGACACGCTCGGCCGTCCGACGGACACCGGCAACGGCGGCTGGACCCACCCCTTCTTCAAGGGGCCGAAGTCGGCCG
Organism: Rhodobacter sp. P2_H5; assembly: GCF_056403335.1. NCBI lineage: Bacteria > Pseudomonadati > Pseudomonadota > Alphaproteobacteria > Rhodobacterales > Rhodobacter > Rhodobacter sp. P2_H5. The sequence goes on from NZ_JBFUFS010000033.1 coordinate 14,824, forward strand.
AAGACCTGATCGCGGGCCGCGACGCAATTGCCGAGACGCAGCGCGTGGCGAACGGCTGGATGGGCCGCGCACCGGACTACAAGGCGGCCTTCCTCGGCACGCTCGGTGCGAACTCGGGGTTCTACGGCGAATATGCCGGAAATGCGAAGATGTGGTACGCCCGCACGCAGGAGCGCCTCGATTACTGGAACCACGCCATCGTCAACCCGCCGATCGACCGGCATCTGCCGATCGAAGAGACCGGCGATGTCTACATGCAGGTGGAGAAGGAAACCGACGCCGGCCTGATCGTCTCGGGTGCGAAGGTCGTCGCCACCGGCTCGGCGCTGACGCATTACAACTTCATCGCCCACTACGGCATTCCGATCAAGGCGAAGAAATTCGCCCTGGTTTTCACCGCGCCGATGGGGGCGCACGGGGTCAAGCTCATCTCGCGTTCGTCCTACGAGCTGAATGCCGCCGTCATGGGCACGCCCTTCGACTACCCGCTGTCCAGCCGCCTTGACGAGAACGACTCCATCCTGGTTTTCGACAAGGTCCTGGTGCCGTGGGAGAACGTCTTCATCTATGGCGATGTGGAGAAGATCAACGCGTTCTTCCCGGCCTCCGGCTTTGTCCCGCGCTTCACCCTGCACGGTGTCACCCGGCTCGCCGTCAAGCTCGACTTCATCTCGGGCCTGTTTGCCAAGGCCCTGGAGGCGACCGGTTCCGCCGCCTTCCGCGGCCCCCAGACCGCCGTGGGCGAGGTCATTGCCTGGCGCAACATGTTCTGGGGCCTGTCGGATGCCATGGTGAAATCGCCGGTCCCGTGGACGGATGGTTACGTGCTGCCGAACATCAACTACGGTCTCGCCTACCGCGTCTTCGCGCCGATGGCCTACTCCCGGATCAAGGAGTTGATCGAGCGTCACGTCGCCTCCGGCCTGATCTACCTGCCGTCTTCGGCGATGGACTTCGGCTCCGAAGAGATCCGCCCCTATATCGACCGCTTCGTGCGCGGCTCGAACGGCATGGTGGCGGTGGACCGGGTCAAGCTGCTGAAGCTCTTGTGGGATGCCATGGGGTCCGAGTTCGGCGGGCGGCATGAGCTTTACGAGAGCAACTATGCCGGAAACTACGAGAACATCCGCATCGAGACGATGCTGACCGCACAGGCCACCGGCGAGATGGAGATGATGCAGAACCTCGTCGAACAGTACATGTCGGAATACGGGCTCGAGGGCTGGAATGCCGCCGACATGATCAACCCCTGGGACGTGAACCGCCTGAAGGGCGGCTTCCAGTAAGCACCGGGCGGCGGCCCGCCCGGACATGTGCGGGCCGCCCCTTCGCATCAAAACCCGTCGCAGGAAGGACAGGCCATGGATTTTGAGACCCAGAAGACCAGGATTCTGCCGGACTGGAAGGCGCGGTTGCCCGCTTCGGTCATGGCCATCGGCGCCTTCGATGGCGTGCATCGCGGCCATCAGGACCTGATCCGCGGAGCGGTGGCCGAGGCGCGGGCGACGCAGGTGCCCGCGGTGGTCTGGACCTTCGATCCGCCGCCGAAGGTCGTCTTCGGTCGCGCCGTGCAGCTTTGCCCGCTCGACGAGAAACTGGCCCGCATCGCACAGCTCGGGCCGGACGTGATCGTGGTGGCGCGCTTCGACCGGCGCTATGCCATGCGCGACGCCCGGGACTTCATGCTGGACCTCGGCCGGGTGAACCCGCGGGCGATCCATGTCGGCGGCGATTTCCGGTTCGGGGCCGCGCAATCGGGCGATACCGACCTGCTCGCCCTGCGCTTCACCGTCCGCATCGCCCGGCCGACGCTCTGCGACGCGGGGCAAACCGTCTCCTCCACCCGCATCCGCGCGCTGCGCGCCGATGGGCGCGACGCGGAGGCGCGTGCCCTGCAAGGCCCCTTCGACCGCGCCCAGGCCCTGGCCGCACGGATGCTCACCCTGGACCTCAGAACAACGCCGCATACAGAGGAGATTTTTTCATGAATGCCCCCAATCACATCGCCGACAGCGGGATGGCATCTCCGGTCAACCCGCGCGCCCTGCGCGATGCCTGCGGCAGCTTCGCCACCGGGGTGACGGTCATTTCGACAGCGACCGCGGATGGCGATCACGGGATGACGGCAAACGCCTTCATGTCCGTATCACTGGACCCGCCCCTGATTTCGATCTCGCTCGACCGAAAGGCGAAGATGCTGGCCAAGGTGCGCGAGTCGAAGCGCTACGCCGTCAGCGTCCTGTCGTCCGGGATGGAGCCGCTCGCCATGCATTTCGCGGGGCGCTTCGATCCTGCGGTCCGCGATCCCTTTGCCCACATCCTCGGGATGCCGGTGGTGCCGGGCGCCTCGGCGGTCTTCGTCACGGAGGTGGCGCAGGAGATCGAGGCCGGAGATCACGTCATCTTCATCGGCGAGGTGCGCCATATCGAGCGTTCGGAAACCGCGCTGCCCTTGTTGTTTCACGCGGGCAAATTCGCCTCCCTCGTTTGATCGCTTCCTCGGAGCGCTCGCCTTCCGGTGCCATCCAGCCCTCGTTTCCCCCCAAGCTCTACAGTCGGCTGTGGGTCGACTTCGTCGAAGGTGACGGGATCCTGACTTGCGCCGGGGTCTTCCGGCCCGTAAAAGGATCCGCGGGTTCCGCCTGCCCCGTGCGCTATTCCCCGTCGGGCACCAGCATATAGCCTTCGCCACGGACGGTGCGCAGGACGGCGGGTTTGCTGGCGTCGATCTCGATCTTCTTGCGCAGCCGCGTAATGCGGATGTCGATCGAGCGGTCGAACGGGTCCCAGCGCTGGTGATGCGCCATTTCCAGCAACTGGTCGCGGGTCAGGACGCGGCGCGGGTGGCTGATCAGCGTGTAGAGCAGGTCGAACTCCATCGCGGTCAGCGGCACCTTGTCGCCGTTTTCATCGTACAGGGTCTTCTGTTCGATATCGAGGATGCAGCGCCCGACCCGAGTGCGGCCGGCGGGGCGGCCATGGGCGTGGACCGGCGCCATGGTGCGGCGCAGGACCGCCTTGATGCGCGAGCGCAATTCGGCAGGCTCGAACGGCTTGGGCAGATAGTCGTCCGCCCCCATTTCCAGCCCGACCACCCGGTCCACCACCGAACCCATGCCCGTCAGCATCATCACCGCGCAATGGCTTTCGCCGCGCAGCCAGCGGGTCAGCGACAGCCCGTCCTCGCCCGGCATCTTCAGATCGCAGAGCACGAGGTCGGGCCGGACCTGCGGCACCAGACGCCGCAGTTCGGCGCCATCCCGCGCCGTGGTCACGGCGTAACCTTCGTCGGTCAGCAGTTCCTCCAGCATTTCGCGCATGGGCTCTTCATCGTCGCACACGATGATGCGGGCCTTTTCGGTCACCTTGGGTCTCCCTCCTTGGCAAGCAGCGACAGGGCAGCCTCGCGCACCTGACGGGGGTCGAAGGGTTTTTCGATCACGGGCCGGTCGACCGAGGCGTTGAGCCTGTCCCATTCGCGGTGCAGCACGTCGCCCGAAATGAAGATCAGATGCCGGGCCAGCAGCGGATTGGTCTTTTTCAGGTGATTGTAGAAGGTGATGCCATCCATGCCGGGCATCGACACATCGCAGAAGATGCCGTCGAAGGCCGTCTCGGCCAGGCGCTGCAGGGCCGAATGGCCATCCGAGGCAAGGGTGCATTCAATGCCCAGGGGCGCCAGACAATCGGCCAGGATGGCGGCAATTTCCACCTCGTCATCGACGATCAGGATGTGGCCTATGGCAGGGGCATGGCCAGTTTCGCCGGCGTCGCTGCCGGCGATGGTATCCTTGCCGTTGCCCACCGGCAGCGAGACGCGGAAGCTGGCGCCGCCGCCTTCGGTGGGCAAGAGGACGAGTTTGCCGCCATGCGCCTCGACCATGCTCTTGCAGACCGAGAGGCCAAGACCGGTGCCCTCGCCCACGGATTTCGTGGTGAAGAAAGGGTCGAAGATCCGGCTTGCGATAGCCTCGGGGACGCCGGGGCCGGTGTCGGCGACGGTCAGATGCACCCAGTCGCCTTGGGGGCTGCGCTGCGCGGTGATGTCAAGCTTGCGCGGGCCCTGGTGGTTGGTCAGTGCATGTTGCGCATTCAGCATGAGGTTGATCAGAACCTGCACGATCTGATCCTCGTCCACCTCGATCTGCAGGGGGTCGGGCAGACGTGTCACCGTCCATTCGATATTGGCCTTGCGCAACCCGTAAGTGGTCATCTCCAGCGCACTTTCGACCAGATCGTTCACCTCGGACATCTGGCGGCGCGGCCCGGTCTGGCGGGCCATGGCAAGGAAGGTCTTGACGATGCGGGCGCAGCGATGGGCGGCCTCGCGCAGCTTCTGCAACGAGGGTTCATGCGGGGTGCCGGCCAGCTTTTCCTGCAGGATGGCGGCGCGGCCCAGCACGACGGCGAGCGGGTTGTTCAGCTCATGCGCGACGCCCGCCAGCAATTGGCCGAGGGCGGCCAGTTTCTCGGACTGGTGCAGGTTGTCCTGCGCCTGACGCAGCTGGTTGCGCGCCAGATGCAGTTCGGTGATGTCGGTGGACACGCCGCCGATGCGGTCGATCTCGCCCTCGGCGTTGCGCATCGGGAAGATGGTGTTCAGGATCACCACATCGCGCCCGCGCGCCGTCTGATGATACTCCCGCGTCACCGGCCTGCCGGTCGCCAGAAGCTCGCGCTGCGCCTGACGCGACACTTCGGTTTCCTCGCCCACGTCGAAGGTTTCGGCGGTCAGATGTGGCAGGTCGGCTTCGGTCAGGCCGTAGAAATCCAGCGACCATTTGTTGGCCATCAGATATTTGCCATCCAGGCCCCGCAGGTACAATTCGGCCGGCACGTTGTCGAAGATCGTCTGCAGCAGGTTCTGCGCCTCCTGCAACTCGTTGCGGGCGCGGTAAAGCTCGGTCACGTCGGTGGCGAAACCGCCGATGCGGACGATCTTGCCGTCGGTGTCGCGCACCGGGAAGATCGAGTTCAGCACCACGACCTCGCGCCCGCCCACCATGCGGCGGTATTCCTGCGTCATCGGCTGCCCGGTGGCCAGAAGGGCCTCCTGATTGATCCGAGCCGTTTCGCGCTGTTCCTCGTTGTCGAAGGATTGGGCCGCGACCCCGATCACCTGCGCGGGATCTTCGGCCCCCAGCACGGCCGCACCCCATCGGTTGACGGTGATCATGCGGCCGTCGATCTCGCGCAGGTAAAGCACCGCCGGGATATTGTCGAAGATCGACTGCAGCAGACTGCGCGCCTCCTGCAACTCGTTGCGGGCGCGGTAAAGTTCGGTCGCATCCAGCATCATGCCGCCGATCTGGACGACCTCTTCGCGTTCATCCAGCACCGGAAAGAAGGTCATCAGACCGACGCGGTCGCCGCCCGGCAGGTGATAGGTGAAGGGCCGGGTGATCGGCTTGCGGTCGCGCACGATGGCGGCATCGGATTCGGCCACGCCTGCCGCGTTCTGCGGCTCGCGGAATTTCGACATGGGCTGGCCGATCATGTCCTTGGGGTCGCGGCCAAGGAACTTCGCACCCCAGCTGTTGATCATCACCAGATTGTCCTGCCGGTCGCGCAGATAAAGCGCCGCCGGGATATTGTCGAAGATCGCCTCAAGACTGGCCTGCGCCCGCTGCAATTCCGCCGCCGTGCGCTTTTGGGCGGTGATGTCGCGCAGATTAGCCACGAAATAATGCCGCCCGCCCATCATCACGTCAGAGATGGAAAGCTCCACCGGAAACAGGCTGCCATCGGCGCGCTGCGCCTCGATCTCGACCCGGCGGCCCAGAACCGCCGGACTGCCGCCGGCCAGATAGCGCGCCATGCCATGGCGATGCGCCGCGCGGTGATGCGGCGGCACGATCGTCTCTTCCATCGTGCGGCCCATGATCTCGGCGGCGCTCCAGCCGAAGGTCCGTTCCGCCGTCGGGTTGAACTCCACGATCCGCCCCTGATCATCCGAGACGATGATGCAATCCAGCGCAGAGGAGAGGATGGCATCGGCAAGCCGGGCCCGATCCATCGGCTGCGCCACCTCGGCCTTGTCGGTCATTCCGGTGTTCGTATCATCCATGGGCGGCATCTCCCCCGGCGACAATGTGATGATCCGTTGTTTCAATCCTGCGTCGTTTTGGGAAGTCCTCTGTTTCAATTGTTTCAGCGGCGCCCCCCGGGGACGTGGGGGCGCCGCTGGACGTGATCGGCTCCGGGACCGCTTACAGCATGAAATCGCTGGCAGTCATGGCATAGTCGCCGACGACCAGGATGCGGAAGTCGGAGAAACCGTCGCCGTTCACGTCACCCTCGACCAAGGTGCCCAGAAGGTTGGTCGAGATGTTCAGATCGCCGGCCGAGGCAAAGAAGGGCCGGATGGCATTGAAATGGAAGGCCTGGTTGCCCGTCAGCGTGCCATCGGCGTCGATCGCCGAAAGGTCGATCTTGTCGCTGCCGGCCACAAAGTCCATCACGCGGTCCAGCCCGCTCATCGGCGCGTCGGCGAGGGACTGGAAGACGAACCGGTCCGCCCCGTCGCCGCCATAAAGCAGGTCCACGCCCGTATCGCCACTGATCTGGTCGTTGCCGGCGCCGCCATAAAGCTTGTCGTTGCCGGCCCCGCCCCAGACGCGGTCGTTGTCGCCGTCGCCGGAAACCAGATCGTCCCCAGCGCCGCCATAAAGGAAGTCGTCGCCGGCAAAGCCCATGATGCTGTCGTTGCCGACCTCGCCATAGGCGAAGTCCACGCCCGCCCCGGCATTCATCACATCGGCGCCGTCGCCGCCATAAAGCCAGTCGTCGCCGGTTCCGGCCAGAAGGCTGTCGCTGCCCGCACCGCCGTAAAGCCGGTCGGCATCGGCACCGCCGTCCAGCGTGTCGTTGTCCAGCCCGCCGTCCAGCCAGTCGGTGCCGCCCGCGGTGCGGATCTCGTCCGCGCCGCCGCCGCCGGTCACGGTGTCATTGGCGGCATTGGTGAGGATGACGTTGGACAGGCCGTTTCCGGTCACCGTGCGGGACGCGCCGGCGCTGTCCGCCGAAAGGGTCAGGTTCTCGATCGCGTAAAGGTTGGCGCGCGTCATGTCGACATCGGTGTAGCGCAGGTCCAGCGTGTCGGTGCCCGAACTGGAATATTCCACGATGGAATTGGCGGCATCCGTGGTCCAGGAGCGGATCACATAGGTGTCGTCCCCCGCCCCGCCATACATCTTGGCACCTTGCGCGAAGTTCAGGATCAGCCTGTCGTCGCCATCGCCACCATAAAGCTTGTCGCCCTTGCCGTAATAGGCATCCAGCGTGTCATTGCCCGCCATCCCCTGCAGCACGTCGCGGACGATGGAGCCGAGGATGTTGTTGTTGGAGGCATTTCCGGTGACCTCGACCCCCAGCACCGTGTCGTCGATCTTGTTGTCCCAGGTGATGCGGTCGCTTTGGGCATTGCTGTTGTTGGCGATCAGATTCTCGACATTCTCGGCCATGACGAAACCCGACCAGCCGGTCGAAAGCTCGATCGTGTCGATGCCGCCCGCGGCGCCGGCATCCTCGTGGATGATGGCATCCGCCGTGCCCATGGTGACGGCACGCATGTCGTTATAGCGCAGAAGGACATAGGTATCGTTGCCCGCCCCGCCGTAGATGTCGGTTTCGCCGCTGCCGCGCAGCACGACCTGATCGTTGCCCTCGCCAAGATAGAACTGCTGATTGGCATACCAGGCCCCGCCATCGTCGACGATGAAGTCATCGCCCGAACCGGCATTGACGAAGGTATTGCCGACACCCGACAGGAGCGTGTCATTGCCCTCGCCCAGGAAGAACAGGCTGACCCCGCCGGTCGAGACGACATTGTCATTGCCGCCGTAGGTATAGACCGAGTCATTGCCGTCGCCGACCCAGACATAATCGGACTTGATCGCGTCGCCAAAGTAGGTGTCGTCGCCGTCGGTTCCGGTATAGGCAGGCATCTGTCATCTCCCCTGGTTCGATCCGCGCCCTTTGGCGCTGCATGAGGGGAATTTGCAGGTCCCGTGTTTCACGGCGATGTCCCGAAGCGGGAAAAGCGTTTCAATTGTTTCCGGGATGCTGCCCATGAATGGATCGTTTCAAACGCGACAGGGCCGCAGGGCTGCGCCAAAACGCCAAAAGGCGACGCCGCGGCGCCGCCCCCTGGTTTCACCAGTCTGGCTTTGGATCAGAGGATGAAATCGCTCGCCGTCATGGTGTAGTCGCCCACGACCAGGATGCGGAAATCCGAGAAGCCGTCGCCGTTCACATCGCCTTCGACCAGGGTGCCCAGAAGGTTGGTCGAGATGTTCAGATCCCCGGCCGAGGCGAAGAAGGGCTTGACCGCATTGAAGTGGAAGGCGTCGTTGGTGGCAGTCCCGCTCATGGCGTCGATGGCCGACAGGTCGATCTTGTCGCTGCCGCTGGCGAAATCCATGATCCGGTCGAGGCCCGACATCGGCGCATCGGCCAGGGTGCGGAACACGAACTTGTCGGCCCCCGCCTCGCCATACAGAAGGTCGACCCCGCCGTCGCCGCTGATCACGTCATTGCCATCGCCGCCATGCAGGATGTCGGTGCCGTCGCCGCCGCGCAGCTGGTCATTGCCGCCGTCGCCGTAGATGACGTCGTTGCCGGCATCGCCATAAAGCCAGTCCGCATTGGCCGTCGTACCGCCGAAATCGCCATAGATCGTGTCGTTGCCATCGCCCCCGAAGGCGAAATCGGACCCGTCGCCCGACCGGATCGAGTCATTGCCGGCCCCGCCATATTGCCAGTCGCTGCCGCCCGAACCTTCCAGCGTGTCATCGCCATCGTCGCCATAAAGCTTGTCGTCGCCCACCTCGCCGACCAGATAATCGTTGCCGACATTGCCATGGACCGTGTCGTTGCCGAAGCTTGCAAAGACCGTGTCATTGCCGGCCGCCGCATCAATCGTGTTGGCCCAGACCGAGCCGGTGATGACATTGTTCAGCTCGTTGCCGTAGCCTTCTGCATAGCCGGCAAACATCATCTTCAGGTTTTCGACATTGGCGCCCAGCGTGGTGGTGGCGAGCAGGCTTTCCACGGTATCGGTGCCGCCGTTCAGCGCCTCGACCACGCTGTCGGTGGCGTCTTCAACGACATAACGGTCATTGCCGGCGCCGCCCGTCATCGTGTCTGCCCCGGCGCCGCCGTCGAGATAGTCGTTGTTGTCGTCGCCCCGCAGCTTGTCGTTGCCGAGGCCCCCGAACAGCGTGTCGTTGCCCAAGCCGCCATAGATAAGGTCGTTGCCGCCGTTGCCGGTCAGCGTGTCGTTGCCGGCCATGCCCCAGATGGTATCGGCGCCATTGGCCGCGCGGATGTCATTGGCCAACTCGTTGCCGTAAGAGGTGGTGGCGCCGGTCATGCCTGCGTCGAAGAAGATGTTTTCGACATTGGCGCCAAGGGTATAGGAGGCGACGTTGGTGTAGATCGTGTCGGTGCCCTCGCCGGCATTCTCGATCACGGTGTCCAGGTCGCTGTCGCCGGCCGAGATCCGGTACATGTCGTTGCCGACCGAGCCGCGCAGCGTGTCCGCCCCCTGATCGCCGTTCAGCCAGTCATTGCCCTCGCTGCCCCAAAGCTGGTCGTCGTCGGCACCACCGTAAAGCAGATCGTCGCCTTCGCCGCCGACCAGGGTGTCGTCCCCGTCGCCGCCATAGAGCGTGTCGAGCCCGGCATTGCCTTCCAGGCTGTCGCTGTCGCCAAGGCCATAAAGCTTGTCATTGCCCGCGCCGCCCTTCAGCCAGTCGGTCAGCGTATAGCCCTTGAGCACGTCGTTGCCGTCGCGTCCGTCGATGGCCCAGCCGGTGTCCGTCCAATATTCGCCAGCCGTGGGAATCCAATAGCTCTTGGTGCCGGTCAGGTTGAAGGTCTTGGTGATGGTATCGTCGCCGCTGCTGCCGACGTCGAGGTTCAGGTCGATGTATTCGCCATCCACCAACATCGAAACAAACCAGTCGGGGCCGAATTGGCCCGTGCTGTAGATGATGCCGAAATCGGTTGTGGGTGCACTTGCCATCTTGCTTCTCCGGGCTTGTCATGCAGGACCACCCTGCGTTCTGACACAGGTTTTCGCCCGCCAAGGTTTCAGCCCGATGTCCGCGCAGGGGCCGCAAGGTTTCGATTGTTTCAGGCCGCGACAAGCCAGCCGGGGACGGCGCTCCCGTTGGGTGGCGGGGTCGAAAGCGACGCGGGTCGGACGCCTTGCAAAACCGATAAGCCCAGTGACCTGAGCCCCGTCTTCCCTCCGGGATTGGGGAGAGTCCTTGGGTTGCTTTCTGGGCCTATGCGGCCATCATTTCCAGTCTGATCTTCGTGGCAAACTCGGCAGGTGGGATGTTCCCGAGGGCCGAGTGGGGTCTGTGGTGGTTGTAATCCTCCTTCCAGGTGGTGATCTGGACTCGGGCATCGGTCAGGGTCGAGAACAGCACCTCGTTCAGG
>NZ_JBFUFS010000034.1:0-25256 GCF_056403335.1 Rhodobacter sp. P2_H5
ATAGTCAGCGTGGCCGGGGCAGTCGACGTGGGCGTAGTGGCGGGCTTCGGTCTCGTATTCGACGTGGGCGGTCGAGATCGTGATGCCACGGGCCCGCTCTTCCGGCGCGCCGTCGATTTGGTCGTAAGCGCGGAATTCGCCGAAATACTTGGTGATCGCAGCGGTCAGCGTCGTCTTGCCGTGGTCAACGTGGCCGATCGTGCCGATGTTGACGTGCGGCTTGTTCCGTTCAAACTTTGCCTTACCCATTTGGGTGCTCCTGTTTCGTGCGGTTGCGGTGGGGTAAACCCCACCCTACGGGGTGGTAGGGCGGGGTAACCCCCGCCACACCGGTTAAGCGTATTTCTTCTGGATCTCGTCCGAGATGTTCTGCGGCACGGCGTCGTAATGGTCGAAGGACATCGAGAACACGGCCCGGCCCGAGGTCATCGAGCGCAGGGTGTTGATATAGCCGAACATGTTGGCCAAGGGGACCATGGCGGCGATGACGTTCGCGTTGCCGCGGCTGTCCTGGCCGTTGATCATGCCCCGACGCGAGGTCAGGTCGCCGATGACGCCGCCGGTGTATTCTTCCGGGGTGACGACTTCGACTTTCATGATCGGTTCCAAGAGCTTGGCACCGGCCTTCTTCATGCCTTCACGCATCCCGGCACGGGCCGCGATTTCGAAGGCGAGGACCGAGGAGTCAACGTCGTGGAAAGCACCGTCAACCAGCGCCACCTTGAAGTCGATCACCGGGAAGCCAGCCAGCGGACCCGAGTCCATGACGGACTTGATGCCCTTTTCGACGCCGGGGATATATTCCTTCGGCACCGCACCACCAACGATCTTGGATTCGAAGGAGTAACCTTCGCCCGGCTCGGTGGGGGTGATGATCAGCTTGACGCGGGCGAATTGGCCCGTACCACCGGTCTGCTTCTTGTGGGTATAGTCGATTTCGGCTTCGCGCGAGATCGTCTCACGGTAGGCCACCTGCGGCGCACCGATGTTCGCCTCGACCTTGAACTCGCGACGCATACGGTCAACGAGGATGTCGAGGTGAAGTTCGCCCATGCCCTTCATGATCGTCTGGCCCGATTCGATATCGGTTTCGACGCGGAACGACGGATCTTCGGCAGCCAGGCGAGCGAGGGCGATGCCCATCTTCTCCTGGTCGGCCTTGGTCTTGGGTTCCACGGCGATTTCGATGACCGGGGTCGGGAAGGTCATGGTTTCCAGAACCACCTGATGGTTCGGGTCGCACAGCGTGTCCCCCGTGGTGGTTTCCTTCAGACCCGCCAAAGCCATGATGTCACCGGCGAAAGCTTCACCGATTTCTTCCTGCTTGTTGGCGTGCATCATGACCATACGGCCAACGCGCTCTTTGCGGCCCTTGGTCGAGTTGACCAGCTGGTCGCCCTTCTTGACCTGGCCCGAATAGATCCGGGTGAAGGTCAGGGTGCCCATGAAGGGGTCGTTCATGATCTTGAACGCCAGACCCGAGAAGGGTTGCGCATCATCCGCCGAGCGGGAGATGTTGCGGGTTTCCGTCTCGTCGCCCGGTGCGAAGCCCAGATAGGCCGGCACGTCGAGCGGGTCGGGCAGGAAGTCGATCACGGCGTTGAGCATGGGCTGGACGCCCTTGTTCTTGAACGCGGAGCCGGCGAGAACCGGGACGAACTCGATGGCCAGCGTACCCTTGCGGATCAGCTTGCGCAGCGTGGCTTCGTCAGGCTCGTTGCCTTCGAGATAGGCTTCCATGGCCTCGTCGTCCTGGCCGACGGCCAGTTCGAGCATGTTGTAGCGCCACTTGTCAGCTTCGGCCTTCAGGCTTTCGCGGATCGGTTGGCGGACCCAGGACGCGCCGAGGTCTTCGCCCTGATAGACCCATTCTTCCATGGTGATCAGGTCGATGATGCCTTCCAGCTTGTCTTCGGCACCGATCGGCAGTTGGATCGGCATCGGGACAGCGCCGGTACGGTCGGCGATCATCTTGACGCAGTTCATGAAGTCAGCGCCGGTCTTGTCCATCTTGTTGACGAACACGATCCGCGGAACCTTGTAGCGGTCAGCCTGACGCCACACGGTTTCGGTCTGGGGTTCGACACCGGCGTTGCCGTCGAGCAGAACCACGGCACCGTCGAGCACGGCCAGCGAACGTTCGACTTCGATGGTGAAGTCGACGTGGCCGGGGGTGTCGATGATGTTGAAGCGGTACTTGTCATCCGACGAGTGGTTGTCGGAATCGATCTGGCGCTGCCAGAAGGTCGTGGTGGCAGCCGAGGTGATCGTGATGCCACGCTCTTGCTCTTGCTCCATCCAGTCCATGGTGGCGGCGCCATCGTGGACTTCCCCGATCTTGTGGGTCTTGCCTGTGTAATACAGGATCCGCTCGGTCGTCGTGGTCTTGCCCGCGTCGATGTGGGCAATGATCCCGAAGTTCCGGTAGCGATTCAGCGCATATTCGCGTGCCATGATGCCACCTTACCAGCGATAATGGCTGAACGCTTTGTTTGCGTCGGCCATCTTGTGGGTGTCTTCACGCTTCTTCACGGCCGTGCCACGGTTGTTCACCGCGTCGGACAGTTCAGCAGCCAGACGTTCTTCCATCGTGTTCTCGTTGCGCTTGCGGGCAGCGGTGATGACCCAACGGATCGCCAGAGCTTCGCGGCGCTCGGTCCGGACTTCGACCGGAACCTGGTAGGTTGCACCACCGACGCGGCGCGAACGCACTTCGACGGAGGGTTTCACATTGTCCAGCGCTTCGTGGAAAGCCTGGATCGGTTCGCGCTTCAGACGGGTCTGAACGCGGTCAAGGGCGCCATAAACGATGCCTTCTGCGACCGACTTCTTGCCGTCGAGCATCAGGTTGTTCATGAACTTGGTCAGAACCCGGTCACCATACTTGGCATCGGGCAGAATTTCGCGCTTCTCAGCGGCGTGACGACGGGACATGCTTTATCTCCTCACTTCGGACGCTTGGCGCCATACTTCGAACGACGCTGACGGCGTTCCTTGACGCCTTGCGTGTCGAGGACGCCGCGGAGGATGTGGTAACGCACGCCGGGCAAGTCTTTGATACGGCCGCCGCGGATCAGAACAACCGAGTGTTCTTGCAGGTTGTGCTTTTCGCCGGGGATGTAGCAGATGACTTCGAAGCTGTTGGTCAGACGCACTTTGGCGACTTTCCGCATAGCGGAGTTCGGCTTCTTCGGGGTCGTCGTGTAAACGCGGGTGCAGACGCCGCGCTTTTGGGGGCAGGATTCCAAGTGCTGGGACTTGGACTTCCGGACTGGTGCCTCCCGCGGTTTGCGGATCAGCTGTTGAATAGTCGGCATGCACGTTCCTCGTGTTGCTCTGTCAATACTCGCATCAAGCCATGATGCGCCACTTCTCGACATGTCATCTTGCGCCTATCGCAAAATGCCAAAACCGCAGTCGCCCCCAACGCGGGTGCGGTGCGGCGGAATTCCAGAGGATCGGGGCTGAACACCCGGATCATGACCAGTTCCAATGTCATAACCTCGGTCAGGGCGGACCCGTGGCAGAGGTAGGCGGCTGATAGGGGGAATCGCTTGGGAAGTCAACAGCGCTTGGGCGCGTTGCCATTTCGGGCGACCTTGCGCGCCTAGCCGCCCGACGCGGCGTGGACCTGGCGGGCGCAGTCCGCCGCGACCAGATAGGCGGCGAGCGTGGTCTTGCGGTAGGCCGTGCCCGACAGGGTCAGCGGCTGGACCGACATGGCGCAGGCCGGTTTGACCTCGGTCACCAGCAGCACCGCGCCGGTCAGATCGGCGGGCAGCGGGTAGGATTGCTCATAATGGGTCTTGGGCTTGCCCAGCGGCGGCGTCGAGAAGAAGCGCAGATCCTGGCCGCGCCCGGTATAGAACAGGTCGGCCAGCACGTCGCGGTTGTCGGTCACGATCGGCACTGCGCCGGATGCGCGCGCCAGGCCCATGATCTCTTCGCTCATCGCGGCGCGGCCGAGATAGCGTTGCAGCAGGGGTTTGCCCTCTGGCCCAAGGCTCGGGAAGACGGTCAGCAGCGGCAGGGCCAGTGAGACCGCGCCATTGATCACCAGCGAGGCGAGGCGCCAGCGCGGGTGGCGGTCCAGCACCAGCATGGCCAGAACGGTGCCTGCGAAATAGGTGGTGATCGCCCAATTCGCCAGCGCCTGATCCATGATCGCCTGAACCGAGACCACGACCATCGGGGTGAAGGCGAAGGCCACGAGGAAGGGGTTCCTGCGGAAGCGCCGGATCCCGAGGACGAAGGCGCCGAACATCACCGGGCCCACCACGGCAAGCTGGCTGAACCAGAACTCGAACAGGTCATCGAGGCCGAATTCGTCGAAAAGGTCGCCATGCTCGATCCAGCCGATGTTCTGGCCGGTGTGGTTCAGCGTGGACAGGCCGTTGGTCAGGTTCCAGGCCACATTGGGCGCCACGAAAGCTGCCCAGGCCAGCAGGATCAGCAGGGCCTCTTTCACGCGGGGCCGCAGATCGCGGTTGCACAGCGCGGCCACGGCGATCCCGGCCAGAAGATAGACGCCGGCATATTTGGCCAGGCAGGCGATGCCCGCCATCACGCCAACCAGCAGCGCATCACGCAGCCGATGCTCGGCCATCAGACGATGGTAGAAGAACAGACCCGCCGCGAAGAAGGGGGCCAGCACGGTGTCGGTGGAAATCAGCAGGCTGCCAAGCGCGACCATCGGCAGGGTCACATAGCCCGCCGCAGTCCAGATTGCCGCCTGCCGTCCGCCGATCCGCGCGGCCAGCGCCGCAAGGATCAGCGCCGTCGCCCCATGCAGGATCGACCCCGGCATCCGGATCCAGAACACGGCATCGGAATGCACGAGCCCGGTCACCCCGCCGATCAGCCAGGCGATCAGCGGCGGTTTGGAGAAATAGCCGAAGGCGAAATGCTGGCCCCAGAGCCAGTATTGCGCCTCGTCCACGAAAAGGTCGGTGCGGTTGAAGGCCAGAAGGATCAACCGCAACCCCGTGATGATCCCGACGATGGTCAGCGCGGCGGGCAGCCAGCCCCGATCCTCAGCTGACGACACGGCGCTTTTCCTTGTAGATCAGCCAGAGATTACGCGAGTAGATCACCGTCCCCGGCAGCTGGCCCAGGATGATCACCGGGTCAAGCTTGCGCAACCCGTAGGCCAACACGATGAGCCCGCCGAGGATGCTGAAATACCAGAAGGCAATCGGCACCACCGAGCGCCCCGCCTTTTCGGAAGCGATCCATTGGACGATGAAGCGCCCGGTGAACATCAGCTGGCCCAGCAGGCCCACGATGACCCACAGCGCATCCGCCGAGGTTTCGACATGCATCAGGGACAGAATCGTGTGCATTACCGCTCCTCGGGCAGGGCTTTCGCCTTCTTGCGGCGGCGCAAGAGCCAGGCGACGCCCAGCAGGTCCACAGCGCCGACCAGGGCCCGTTGCAGGTTGGAATAATTCGACGCCCCGGCCACGCGGGCGCGGTGGCTGACGTCGACATGGGCGACCTGCCAGCCATCGCGCGCGAAAAGCGCCGGAAGATAGCGATGCATGTGGTCGAAATAGGGGAGCGCCATGAAAGGCTCGCGCCGGAAGGCTTTCAGGCCGCAGCCGGTGTCGCGGGTGCCGTCCTTCAACAGCCAGCCGCGCAAGCCATTGGCCAGGCGCGAGGCGAGTTTCTTCGACCAGGTGTCCTGGCGCTTGACCCTTTGGCCC
The DNA here is from genome assembly GCF_056403335.1 of Rhodobacter sp. P2_H5. Taxonomy (NCBI): domain Bacteria; kingdom Pseudomonadati; phylum Pseudomonadota; class Alphaproteobacteria; order Rhodobacterales; genus Rhodobacter; species Rhodobacter sp. P2_H5. The sequence continues at coordinate 5,706 of NZ_JBFUFS010000034.1, forward strand.
GCCACCAGACCGATCCGGCCCGCCGCATCGGCGAGAAGGGGAGCGACCAGACGGGGCAGCTCCTCCGGCGGGTTCTGGCCGTCGCCGTCCAGCGTGCAGATCACGGGGGCGGTGGCCGCAATCACGCCGGTGTGAACGGCAGCGCTCTGCCCGGCCGAGGTGGCGTGGCGCAACAGGCGGACATGGGGGATGCCCAGGGCGTGGACGGCGGCTGCCGTCCCGTCGGTCGAGCCGTCGTCAACGACGATGATCTCGATCGGAGCATGGGATTTCAGGGCCGTATCAATGGCTTGCACCAAAGAGCCAATGTTCTCGGCCTCGTTGCGGGCCGGAATGACGACAGATATGTTGGTCATGACCCTTGCCCCTGTTGCCTGCCATATAGTGCAGCTGTTAGCGCCTGGCAATTCATGCCCTTGGCACATTTCGTGCTTTGCGTTCACGCAAGATGACATAGATGCCGGAAATCACCACCACGGCTCCGCCGGCCAGGGTCATCGCGTCGGGCAAGGTGCCAAACAGCGTCCAGCCGAGGATGATCGCAAAGAGCAGCGAGGTATAGCGGAAGGGGGCGACCAGCGCCAGATCGCCGACCCGCATCACCGAGATCGCGCACAGATAGCCGACGATCAGGAAACAGGCCGCCGCGGTAGTCTGAGCCAGCTGGGTCACGGTGACCGCCTGCCAGCCCTCGACGGCCACGCCCAAGGCCCCCATCGCCGTCACGGCGCAAGCCGCCCAGATCGCCCCGGTGGTCGAGGGCAGCTTGGCGGAAAACCCCTTGGTCGACAGATCGCGCAGCACCACGCAGGCGACCGAGGCGAGGCCAAGCACCGACCAGCGATCAAAATCGGCGGCGCCAGGGCGGATGATCAAGAGGACGCCGACAAAACCGACCAGAATGGCACTCAGCCGGCGCCAGCCGATCGGCATTTTCAACAGGAGCGCCGCCGAAAGGGTCACCGCCAGGGGCAGCGACTGCATGATGGCGGAGAGGTTGGCCAAAGGCATATGGGTCAGGGCGACCAGAAAAGTCAGGGTGGCCGAAATCTCGCCCAGGGTGCGCAGGGACAAAAGCACGCGGTCCCTGCCCTTCGGCATCAGGTTGAAGCCGCCCGGCGTGCGCGCGGCGATGACCAGAAGCCCCGCCGTGGCAGCAAGGCCGCGCAGAAGGATGGTCTGGAACAGGGGCAGACCGCCGCCGGTCACCGCTTTGACGAAAGTATCGTTCAGCGTGAAGGCCAGCATCGAGGCGCACATCAGAAGGATGCCGCGGGAATTGTCCGAAAGGGTCATGCCAGGCCGCCACAAGGAAAAGCCCCCCACCTTCGCAGGCAGGGGGCCAGTGTTTTCAGTCCGGGCGGATTATTCGCCGCGGCTTTCGATGGTGTCAACCAGACCGGAGTCGCGGTCGTCGCCCATGTCCATCACCGCGAGCGGGGCTGCCAGGGCAGCGGCCGCTTCGGCCTCGGACTTGCGGGCTTCGATCACGGTCTGGTCGCGGTCGGTCGCGATCTTCTTCACGCGGCTGGTGGCACCACCGGTGCCGGCCGGGATCAGACGACCCACGATGACGTTCTCTTTCAGGCCGACGAGCTTGTCGCGCTTGCCCTGAACCGAAGCCTCGGTCAGCACCCGCGTGGTTTCCTGGAACGAGGCCGCCGAGATGAAGCTGCGGGTTTGCAGCGACGCCTTGGTGATCCCGAGCAGGATCGGCTCGGCCACGGCAGCGCGCAGACCGCGTGCATTGGCCTTTTCGTTGGCTTCATCCAGTTCGGCCTTGTCGACGTTCTCGCCCTTCAAGAGCGTCGTCTCGCCCGAGTCCAGGATCTCGAACTTCTGCAGCATCTGGCGAACGATGACTTCGATGTGCTTGTCGTTGATCTTCACGCCTTGCAGACGGTACACGTCCTGCACTTCGTCGATCATGTAGTTGGCAAGCGCCTCGACCCCCAGGATCCGCAGGATATCGTGCGGAGCCGGGTTGCCGTCCATGATGTAATCCCCCTTCTGGACGAAGTCGCCTTCCTGAACCGGAATGTGCTTGCCCTTCGGGATCATGTACTCGACCGCCGTCAGCGTCTCATCGACCGGTTCAACGGTGATGCGGCGCTTGTTCTTGTAGTCTTTGCCGAAGCGGACATAGCCATCGGTTTCCGCGATGATCGCGTGATCCTTCGGGCGACGGGCTTCGAACAATTCGGCCACGCGGGGCAGCCCCCCGGTGATGTCCTTGGTCTTGGCACCTTCGCGCGGAATACGCGCCACAACGTCGCCGGGGCGAATCTCCTGACCGTCTTCGACGGACAGAATGGCGTCCACCGACATCGGGTAGGAGATCGGGTTGCCGGTTTCCGAGCGCACCGGTTCGCCGGTGGCCGGGTCCATGACGATCACTTCCGGCTTCAGCTCGTTGCCCTTGGGGGCCGAGCGCCAGTCGGAGACAATCTTCTGGGTCATGCCGGTCGCTTCGTCGGTATCCTCGCGGACGGAGATGCCCGAGATGAGGTCCTTGAACCGCGCCACACCGGTCTTTTCGGCGATGATCGGCAGGGTATAGGGGTCCCATTCGAACAGCTTGTTGCCGCGTTTGACCATCTGGCCGTCCTTGACGTGCAGTTTCGCACCATAGGTCAGCTTGTGCACCGCCCGGTCCGCGCCCGCCTCGTCGAGGATCGCGATCGACATGTTCCGGCCGACGACAATCTGCTCGCCCGAGACGTTGGACAAGAGGTTGGCGTTGCGGAACTCGATCTTGCCCTCTTGGGAGGCTTCGAGGAAGGACTGTTGACCGCCCTGCGCGATGCCGCCGATGTGGAAGGTCCGCATCGTCAGCTGCGTGCCGGGTTCACCGATCGACTGTGCGGCGATGATGCCGACAGCTTCACCCTGGTTGACCAGAGTACCGCGAGCGAGGTCACGGCCATAGCACATGGCGCAGACGCCCTCTTCGGCTTCGCAGGTCAGCGGCGAACGGATGCGCGCGGTCACGATGCCCGCCTGATGGATCAGGTCGGCACGGCGTTCGTCGATCAGTTCACCCTTGCCCACAACCACTTCGCCGGTCGCCGGGATGATGATGTCATCGGCAGCGACACGGCCCAGCACACGCTCGGCCAGGGATTGGACGACTTCACCGTCATTGACGGCGACGTCGGCGGTGATCGCACGTTCGGTGCCGCAATCGTGCGAACGCACGATGCAGTCCTGTGCGACGTCCACCAGACGGCGGGTCAGGTAACCCGAGTTTGCCGTCTTCAGCGCGGTATCGGCCAGACCCTTACGGGCGCCGTGGGTGGAGTTGAAGTACTCCAACACGGTCAGACCTTCCTTGAAGTTCGAGATGATCGGCGTTTCGATGATCTCGCCCGAAGGCTTGGCCATCAGACCGCGCATGCCGCCCAGCTGCTTCATCTGCGCTGGCGAACCCCGGGCCCCGGAGTGCGACATCATGTAAACCGAGTTCGGTTCCATTTCCGCACCCACCGCGTCGTATTTGACGGCAGAGATGGCGGACATCATGTCGGCCGCGACCTTGTCCGAGCACTTGGACCAGGCGTCGACCACCTTGTTGTACTTCTCGCCCTGGGTGATCAGGCCGTCCATGTACTGCTGTTCGAACTCTTTCACCTGATCGCGCACTTCGTTGACGATCGGCCATTTCGAATCCGGGATCAGCATGTCGTCCTTGCCGAAGGAGATACCGGCACGGAAAGCCTCCTTGAAGCCCAGACCCATGATCTGGTCACAGAAGATCACCGACTCTTTCTGACCGCAATAACGGTAGACGGTGTCGATGACCGACTGCACGTCCTTCTTGCGAAGGAGACGGTTGACCAGGTCAAACGGCGCCTTGGCATTGAGCGGCATAATATTTCCCAGGCGCAGACGGCCGGGGGTCGTATCAAAACGCTTCCAGACGATGTTGCCCTCTTCGTCGACCTGACGCAGACGCGCCTTGATCTTCGAGTGCAGGTGAACGGCGCCCGAGGCCAGGGCATGTTCGACTTCGTCGATATCGGTGAAGGCCATGCCCTCGCCGACCATGCCTTTGCGCTCCATCGTGACGTAATAGATGCCCAGAACCATGTCCTGCGACGGAACAATGATCGGCGCGCCGTTGGCGGGCGACAGAACGTTGTTCGTCGACATCATCAGAACGCGGGCCTCAAGCTGGGCTTCCAGCGAGAGGGGAACGTGGACCGCCATCTGGTCGCCGTCGAAGTCGGCGTTGAAGGCCGAGCAGACCAGCGGGTGCAGCTGGATCGCCTTGCCTTCGATCAGGATCGGCTCAAACGCCTGGATGCCCAGACGGTGCAGCGTCGGCGCGCGGTTCAGAAGCACCGGGTGTTCGCGGATGACTTCATCCAGGATATCCCAGACCTCGGGGCGCTCTTTTTCCACCAGCTTCTTGGCTTGCTTGACGGTCGAAGACAGACCCTTGGCTTCCAGACGCGAGTAGATGAAGGGCTTGAACAGCTCCAACGCCATCTTCTTCGGCAAACCGCACTGGTGCAGCTTCAGCTCCGGCCCGGTCACGATGACCGAACGACCCGAGAAGTCGACGCGCTTGCCGAGCAGGTTCTGACGGAAACGGCCCTGCTTGCCCTTGAGCATGTCGGACAGCGATTTCAGCGGGCGCTTGTTGGTGCCGGTGATGACGCGGCCACGACGGCCGTTGTCAAAGAGGGCGTCAACGGCTTCCTGCAGCATCCGCTTTTCGTTGCGCACGATGATGTCGGGCGCACGCAGTTCGATCAGCCGCTTCAGTCGGTTGTTGCGGTTGATGACGCGGCGGTACAGGTCGTTGAGGTCGGAGGTTGCAAAGCGGCCGCCATCCAGCGGCACCAGCGGACGCAGTTCCGGCGGGATGACCGGAAGCACGGTCAAGACCATCCACTCCGGACGGTTGCCGGATTCCAGGAAATGCTCGACGATCTTCAGACGCTTGATGATCTTCTTCGGCTTCAGCTCGCCCGTCGCTTCCTTGAGGTCAGCGCGGAGTTGCTCGGCCAGCGAATCCAGATCGATCGCGACCAGCATTTCGCGGATCGCTTCAGCGCCGATGTTGGCGGTGAAAGCGTCAGCGCCGTACTGGTCCTGCGCGTCGAGATATTCTTCTTCGGTCAGCATCTGGCAATAGCTGAGGTCGGTGAGACCCGGCTCGATCACCACATAGTTTTCGAAGTAGAGGATGCGTTCCAGATCCCGCAGGGTCATGTCCAGCATGAGACCGATGCGCGAGGGCAGTGATTTCAGGAACCAGATATGCGCAACCGGGGCGGCGAGCTCGATATGGCCCATCCGCTCGCGGCGCACCTTTTGCAGGGTGACTTCCACGCCGCATTTTTCGCAGACGACGCCGCGATATTTCATGCGCTTGTATTTGCCGCAGAGGCATTCGTAGTCTTTGATCGGCCCGAAGATCCGGGCGCAGAACAGACCGTCGCGCTCGGGTTTGAAGGTCCGGTAGTTGATGGTTTCCGGCTTTTTGATCTCGCCATAGGACCAAGACAGGATCCGCTCGGGCGAGGCCAGAGAGATCTTGATCTCGTCAAAGGTCTTGACGGGAGCAACCGGATTGAACGGGTTGGTCGACAGTTCCTGGTTCATTTCAATTCCTAAGAATGGGGGCGGCGGGGGAGGAGGCTGGCGCCACGATTTTTCTGCGAAAAATCACGGCGCCCGAATTTTCGCAGAAAATTCGTGCCTTATTCCTCCTCCGCATCCAGGAGTTCCATGTTGAGGCCGAGGCCGCGCACTTCCTTGACGAGGACGTTGAACGATTCCGGCACGCCGGCTTCGAAGTTGTCCTCACCCTTGACGATGCTTTCGTAGACCTTGGTCCGGCCTGCCACGTCATCCGACTTCACGGTCAGCATTTCCTGCAGGGTATAGGCGGCGCCGTAAGCTTCCAGAGCCCAGACCTCCATTTCCCCCAGACGCTGACCACCGAACTGCGCCTTACCACCCAGCGGCTGTTGGGTAACCAGCGAGTACGGACCGGTCGAACGGGCGTGCAGCTTGTCGTCCACCAGGTGGTGGAGTTTCAGCATGTACTTCACGCCCACCGTGACCTTGCGGGCGAATTGCTCGCCCGAACGGCCGTCGAAGACCACCGACTGGCCCGAAGTGTCAAAGCCCGCGCGGGTCAGCGCATCGTTGACATCCAGTTCCTTGGCGCCGTCGAAGACCGGCGAGGCGATCGGAACGCCGCGGGTCACGTTGCCCGCGAGTTCAAGGAAATCGGCCTCGGAACGGTCGGCGAAGGCTTCTTCATAGGTCTCGTCGCCATAAGCCAGACGCATCGCCTCCCGCACCGGGGTCATGTCGCCGTGACGGCGATAGTCCTTCAGCGCTTCGTCGATCTTCAGACCCAGACCGCGCGCGGCCCAACCCATATGCGTCTCGAGGATCTGACCCACGTTCATCCGGCTCGGCACGCCGAGCGGGTTCAGAACCAGGTCCACCGCGGTGCCATCGGCGAGGAAAGGCATATCCTCGACCGGAACCACCTTGGAGATAACCCCCTTGTTGCCGTGACGACCGGCCATCTTGTCGCCCGGTTGCAGCTTGCGCTTCACCGCGACGAAGACCTTGACCATCTTCATCACACCCGGAGGCAGATCGTCGCCGCGACGGACCTTTTCGACCTTGTCGTCAAAACGGTTGTCGAGCGCGCGTTTCTGCGCTTCGAACTGGTCGTGCAGGGCTTCGACATCCTTGGCATCCGACTCTTCCGCCAGAGCCAACTGCCACCACTGACCCTTGGACAGGGTGCCGATCAGCTCTTCGTCGATGGTCGAGCCAGCCTTCACGCCCTTCGGGCCTTTGACAGCGGTCTTGCCCATGATCAGGGTCTTCAGGCGCGAGTAGATGTTGCGCTCCAGGATCGTCAGCTCGTCGTCGCGGTCGCGCGACAGGCGGTCGATCTCTTCGCGTTCGATCTGCACGGCGCGTTCGTCCTTGTCGACACCATGACGGTTGAAGACGCGAACCTCGACGATCGTGCCATAGGCGCCGGGCGGCAGACGCAGCGAGGTATCGCGGACGTCGGACGCCTTTTCGCCGAAGATGGCGCGGAGGAGCTTCTCTTCCGGGGTCATCGGCGATTCACCCTTGGGGGTGATCTTGCCGACCAGAATGTCGCCCGGCTGAACCTCGGCGCCGATGTAGACGATGCCAGCCTCGTCGAGGTTGCGCAGCGCTTCTTCACCGACGTTCGGGATGTCGCGGGTGATTTCTTCCGGCCCGAGCTTGGTATCGCGCGCTGCGACTTCGTATTCCTCGATGTGGATCGAGGTGAACACGTCGTCTTTCAGAATGCGTTCCGAAATCAGGATCGAGTCTTCGTAGTTGTAGCCATTCCACGGCATGAAGGCCACGATGACGTTCCGGCCCAGGGCCAGTTCGCCCATGTCGGTGCAGGGGCCGTCGGCCACCACTTCGCCACGCACCACGGTATCGCCCACCTTCACCAGCGGACGCTGGTTGATGCAGGACGACTGGTTGGAACGCTTGAACTTGCGCAGACGGTAGATGTCCACGCCCGGTTCGGCCGGGTCCAGCATCTCGGTGGCGCGCACAACGATACGCGTCGCGTCGACCTGGTCGATCACACCGGCGCGGCGGGCCATGATGGCCGCCCCCGAGTCACGCGCCACAACCGCTTCAATCCCGGTGCCCACGAAAGGCGCGTCGGATTGCAGCAAGGGAACCGCCTGACGTTGCATGTTCGAGCCCATGAGGGCGCGGTTGGCGTCGTCGTTTTCGAGGAACGGGATGAGCGAGGCTGCGACCGACACAAGCTGTTTCGGCGAGACGTCGATCAGGTCGATCGCGTCCGGCGGGTTCAGCATGAATTCGCCTGCTTTCCGCGAGGAAATCAGGTCGTCGGTGAAGTGGCCTTCGGCATCCTGCGCCGCGTTCGCCTGGGCGACGGTGTGGCGCATTTCCTCGGTGGCGGACATGTAGACGACCTCGTCGGTCACCTTGTTGTCGATCACCTTGCGGTACGGGGTCTCGATGAAGCCATACTTGTTCACGCGGGCAAAGGTGGCCAGCGAGTTGATCAGACCGATGTTCTGACCTTCCGGCGTTTCAATCGGGCACATCCGGCCATAGTGGGTCGGGTGCACGTCGCGCACTTCGAAGCCGGCGCGCTCACGGGTCAGACCGCCCGGCCCGAGGGCGGACAGACGACGCTTGTGCGTCACTTCGGACAGCGGGTTGGTTTGGTCCATGAACTGCGACAGCTGCGAGGAGCCGAAGAATTCACGCACCGCCGCCGCCGCCGGTTTGGCGTTGATCAGGTCTTGCGGCATGATCGTGTCGATCTCGACGGAGGACATGCGTTCCTTGATGGCGCGCTCCATGCGGAGCAGGCCGACGCGGTACTGGTTTTCCATCAGCTCGCCGACCGAGCGCACCCGGCGGTTGCCGAGGTGGTCGATGTCGTCGATCTCGCCCTTGCCGTCACGCAGTTCGGTCAGGGCCTTGATGCAGGCCACGATGTCCTCGCGGTCGAGCGTGCGCTGGGTGTCGGGCTTGCCGAGGTCCAGGCGCATGTTCATTTTCACCCGGCCCACGGCGGACAGGTCATAGCGTTCCTTGTCGAAGAACAGCGTGTCGAAGAGCTGCGAAGCCGCTTCAACGGTCGGCGGTTCGCCCGGACGCATCACGCGGTAGATGTCCATGAGCGCGGTGTCGCGGCCCATGTTCTTGTCCACCGCCATCGTGTTGCGCATGTAGGGGCCGACGTTGACATTGTCGATATCCAGAACCGGAATCTCGGTAATGCCTTGGTCGAGCAGGACTTTCAGCGAGCCGCCCTTGACGTTGCCGTCACGGTCATACTCCATCGTCAGCTCATCACCAGCTTCGACCCAGATCTCGCCGGTCTCTTCGTTGATGATGTCTTTCGAGACGTAGCGGCCCACGATCATGTCGAAGGGCAGCAGCAGCTCGGTGATCTTGCCTTCCTTGCCCCAGGTGTTCGCCATCTTCGGCGTCACTTTTTCGCCGGCCTTCAGCATCACTTCGCCGGTGGCGGCATCGACCAGATCATAGGTCGGACGGGTGCCCGACAGACGCTTGGGGAAGAACTTGGAGATCCAGCCCTTGTTCTTGACGTGATTGAACATCACGGTCTCGTAGTAGGCATCCATGATGCCTTCCTGGTCCATGCCCATCGCATAAAGCAGCGTCGTCACCGGCAGTTTGCGGCGGCGGTCGATGCGCGCGAAGACGATGTCCTTGGCGTCGAATTCGAAGTCGAGCCAGGAACCGCGGTAGGGAATGATCCGGCAGGCGAACAGCAGTTTGCCCGAGGAGTGGGTCTTGCCCTTGTCGTGGTCGAAGAACACGCCCGGCGAGCGGTGCATCTGAGACACGATGACACGCTCGGTGCCGTTCACGATGAAGGTGCCGTTCAGGGTCATCAGGGGCATGTCGCCCATGTAGACGTCTTGTTCCTTGATGTCCTTGACCGACCGGGCGCCCGTTGCCTCGTCGACATCAAACACGATCAGGCGCAGCGTCACCTTCAGGGGTGCGGCATAGGTCAGGTCGCGCTGCATGCACTCGTCAACGTCGTACTTGGGCTTTTCCAGCTCGTACTTGACGAATTCCAGCACTGCGGTTTCGTTGAAATCCTTGATCGGGAACACCGATTGGAACGTGCCCTGGATACCTTCGTCATCCAGCGGCTTGTCGCCCTCGCCCGAACGCAGGAACAGATCGTAGGAGCTTTTCTGCACCTCGATCAGGTTCGGCATCTCCAGGACTTCGCGGATTTTGCCGTAATACCGGCGGACACGTTTTTGACCAACGTAAGCTTGCGCCATGCTCGTCGTAACCTTTCATCATCAAAGTGCGCGCTTCCGTCGGGCCACGGTCGCGCCACTCGGGCGATAGGGGGTAGTGGTTCCATTCATGCCGCCCATCCCTTAGGGCAGCTCCCGAACCATCACCGCGCCTGGAAAGAGGCTTTACGCAAAAGCACCTTTCAAGACGCGCACTTGGCCTGCATAGGCAGGCCAGAGACGCGCAGAGCAGGGCCGGGAAAACTCCCGACCCTGCTTGCAAATCCTGTCCGAGGTTGCCCCCGGCTTTGGATTACTTCAGCTCGACTTTGGCGCCAGCCTCTTCGAGCTTCTTCTTCATGGCTTCGGCGTCAGCCTTGGAGGCTTGTTCCTTGACCTTGCCGCCGGCCTCGACGAGGTCCTTGGCTTCTTTCAGGCCCAGGCCGGTGATGGCGCGGACTTCTTTGATGACGTTGATCTTGTTCGGACCAGCTTCGGTCAGAACGACGTCAAATTCGGTCTTTTCTTCGACAACTTCGGCAGCTGCGGCGGGGCCGGCAGCCATCATGACGGCGCCACCGGCAGCCGGCTCGATGCCGTATTTGTCTTTCAGGATGGTCTTCAGTTCCTGAGCTTGCAGGAGGGTCAGACCAACGATGTCTTCGGCGAGTTTGTTCAGATCGGCCATTTTATGTTCCGTAAGGTTTGAGATGGGGTTCTAACGAGGCGAGGACAATCCACACCCGGTTACCAATTGCTTCAGGCGGCAAGCCGCTCCTCGATGGTGGTGAGGATGCTTGCGATCGCGGAGGCAGGCGCACCAATGGCACCGGCGATGGCAGAGGCGGGCGCACCAAGGCAAGCCACGATCGAAGCGATAAGCTCCTCACGCGACGGCATGGCGGCCACGGCTTTGACACCGGCCGAGTCCAGAACCGTGTCGCCCATTGCCCCGCCAAGAATAACGAACTTGTCGTTGGTCTTGGCATAGGCTTCGCAGACCTTCGCCGCAGCGACGGGGTCTTCCGAATAGGCCATCACGGTCATGCCCGTGAGAAGGTTGCCCATTTTGACGCCGGGCTTCCCTTCAAGGGCGATCTTGGCGAGCTTGTTCTTGGCGACGCGCACCGACCCGTTCACTTCGCGCATTTTGGCGCGCAGGGTCTGCATCTGAGCAACTGTCATACCGGTGTAGTGGGCGACCACGACAACGCCAGAGCTTGCGAAGATCTGGCCGAGTTCGTCGACCACATTCTCTTTCTGGGCTCTATCCACAGTTTTACTCCAAGGTTGGGGGTTTCCCCCCGGCTCATGTGTGCCCCAAGAATCCCTGGGGCGTCGGGTCCATGATGTCTTCCGAGCCTGCAGACGGCCAAGGCGTAAGCCCCGGTGAAATCGGTTCGAACTCCATCTCAGGAGGGAAATTAAGCTTTCTTGCGAAGGCACCCACCGTCTCGGACAAAGCACGTCCCAGCCCCGTGACGAATCACGCGGCAAGAACAAGTTATGTCATTACAAGGAACACCGGACGGGCGCAATCAAAGATGCGCCTTCCGTCACGGCAGGGGTCAGGTGTGAACATCGTGTCACCCAACGCGGCCCTTATACCAGCTTTTTACCCGCATTGCACCCCCGCTTTCACAAGCTCAGGCGGACAGATGCCACAATATAAGCGAGAATTTGTACTTGGGTTGCCTGGCGCCGGCTTTCAAGCCCGGAACGGCTTGCATCCGCCAAACCTGCCCCAGCAAAAGAAAAGGCCCCCGACAGCCAGGCTGCCGGGGGCCGATCTTGAAACCTCAGCGGTTCAGCGCGCGGTGGCCGAAGCCAGGTCGAGCGAAACGCCCGGGCCCATGGTCGAGGACAGCGACACTTTCTTCAGGTAGGTGCCCTTGGCGCCGGCCGGTTTGGCGCGGCTGACAGCTTCCACGAAAGCGCGGACGTTTTCGGCCAGCTTGTCGTCCGAGAACGAGATCTTGCCGATGCCTGCGTGGATGACGCCGGCTTTTTCGACCTTGAACTGCACTTCACCACCCTTGGCGGCGGCGACGGCGGTTTTCACGTCCATCGTCACGGTGCCGACCTTCGGGTTCGGCATCAGGTTGCGCGGCCCGAGGATCTTGCCGAGACGGCCGACCAGCGGCATCAGGTCCGGGGTTGCGATGCAACGGTCGAACTCGATCTTGCCGGACTGGATGGTTTCCATCAGGTCTTCGGCGCCGACGATATCCGCACCAGCGGCGCGGGCTTCGTCAGCCTTGGCGCCACGGGCGAAGACGGCGACGCGGACGGTCTTGCCGGTGCCGTTCGGCAGCTGCACGACGCCACGGACCATCTGGTCGGCGTGACGCGGGTCAACGCCGAGGTTCAGCGCGATTTCCAGCGTCTCGTCGAACTTGGCCGAGGCTGCGGATTTGATCAGGGCGACAGCGGCTTCGACGGCCACTGCGGATTTGCCGACGAAGGCTTCCCGCGCGATGCGGGTACGTTTTCCAAGCTTGGCCATGATTTACCCCTTGATCTCGATGCCGCAGGACCGTGCGGAGCCCAGGATGATGCTCATTGCCGCTTCGACGGAATTGGCGTTGAGATCTTTCATCTTGGTTTCAGCGATCTTGCGGATCTGTGCGACCGAGACGGAACCTGCGACCACGTGGCCCGGCTTGACCGAACCCTTGGCGCGGTTGCGCTTGCCGACTTGCGGCAGACCAGCAGCCTGCTTCAGGAGGAACGACGCCGGAGCGGTCTTGAGCTCCAGGCTGAAGGACTTGTCCTGATAGTAGGTGATGATGACCGGGGTGGGCGTGCCCGGGGGAATGTCAGCGGTCTTCGCGTTGAATTCCTTCACGAAGGCCATGATGTTCAGACCGCGCTGACCCAGCGCCGGACCGACCGGCGGGGACGGGTTCGCTTGGCCCGCTTTCACTTGCAGCTTCAGGCTGCCGATAATCTTCTTGGCCATGTGGCCTCTCCTTTTTCACTGCGCCCGCCGCTCATTCGGCAAGGGTCGCGGTTTAGTGGTCCGGTCCGTCACCTGAGCCTCAGCCCCGGCGCTCGCCTCCCACGCGATGCACTCAGATGCCTTTCGACACCTGGGTGAATTCCAGTTCGACGGGGGTTGCCCGTCCGAAGATCGAGACGGACACTTTCAGGCGGCTGTGCGCCTCGTCCACTTCCTCGACCATGCCATCGAAGCCCTCGAAGGGGCCGTCGGTGACCTTGACCTTTTCGCCGATGTCGTAGCGGATCAGGTTGCGCGGTGCAGCCTCGCCCTCTTCGACGCGGTTCAGGATGCCGTTCACTTCGGCATCGCGCATCGGCATCGGCTTGCCCTGCGGGCCGAGGAACCCGGTCACCCGGTTGATCGACGAGATCAGGTGGTAACCCCGGCTCGACATTTCCATCCGCACCAGCACATAGCCGGGCATGAAGCGCCGCTCGGAGGACACTTTTTTGCCGCGCCGCACCTCGATCACCTCTTCGGTGGGCACCAGCACTTCGTCAATTTCATCTTCCAGACCGGCTTCCGACACGGCGGTCCGGATCTGCTCGGCCACTTTCTTCTCGAAATTCGAGAGAACGGATACCGAATACCAGCGCTTGGCCATGCCTCGTCCACCTTATTCTTGCCCCGGCCCGTGCCGGAGACGTCTTCATTATGCGCGGGAACCCGCGCGAGGGAACAAAAAACAGCGCGCCGCCGAATCGCTGCGCGCCGAATGTCCCTCGAACCTGCGGCGGGATAGCCTTCCGATCACCTTTTTTCAAGGAAAATCGCCCGGCCGAAAAACCGCCCGGCGGATTTCAGTGGAAGGCGCTCAGCACATAGGTCAGGCCGAACTTGATCAGCACGTCGATGAGGCTGAAGAAGGTGGCGGTCAGGGCGGCCATGACAAAGACCATGACCGTGGTCAGCACCACTTCGCGGCGCGAGGGCCAGGCCACCTTGCCGACCTCGGTCCGCACCTGTTGGATGAACTGCATCGGGTTGGTCGTGGCCATCTTCGGGCTCCGCTCTATAAGGACTGGTCGCAGATACGCGGTTGGCCCGAAGAATTCAAGCGCTGCAAAATTTGCGGCGCGGCCCCGGCGATCGCGGGGCCGCCTATTGCTCAGCGGTCTTCGACCTGGGTCAGGTAGGCGCCATAGCCCTCGGCCTCCATGTCGTCGCGGTGGACGAAGCGCAGCGAGGCTGAGTTGATGCAATAGCGCAACCCGCCGCGATCGCGCGGGCCATCGGGGAAGACGTGGCCGAGATGGCTGTCACCATGGGCCGAGCGGACCTCGGTCCGGATCATGCCATGGGTCACGTCGCGCAGTTCTGCGACATGGGCGGGCTCGATCGGCTTGGTGAAGCTGGGCCAGCCACAGCCGCTTTCGAACTTGTCGGCCGAGGCGAACAAGGGCTCGCCCGAGACGATGTCGACGTAGATGCCCGGCTCGTGGTTATCGAGATAGACGCCGGTGCCGGGGCGTTCGGTGCCGTTCTGCTGGGTGACGCGGAACTGTTCCGGCGTCAGGGCGGCGATACGGTCGGGAGATTTGGTATAGGTCATGGGCGTTCTCCTGTGTCTGGCAGGAATATGCGCATTCAGCCGCGATTTTCCAACCCGCTGGCGCGGAAGTGTAAGGCTGAAACAATCGGGCAAGCGGCGGGCCAACCGGCAAGGTTGGCAGGAGTTGGGGGACTCGAACCCACGACCCTCGGTTTTGGAGACCGATGCTCTACCAACTGAGCTAAACTCCTAGGCCTGCGGGCGAGGTAAACCAGCGCGCCGGGCACGTCAAGAGGGCGCGGGCGGCGCTTCAGGGATTCTGACCGGAAGCCAGCGGTCCTGTGGGGAGCGGTTCGGTCGGGAACAGCCGGGTGAACAGCTGGCCCGCCGTGCGGATCCCGGGGTCCAGACCCTCCATGTCGATCTCCTGCCCGGTCTCCTCCTCGATTTCGAGAATGCTCTCCAGAAAGGCAACCGACGACAGGTTGAGCCCGTCCCCGAACAGGATGGTACCCGGCGAAACCCCGCCGACCAGCCCGGCCTCTGCCCTTGCGTGGCGGACAAAAATTGCGGCAAACTCTGACCAATCCACGGTGATTCCTTCATTTTTTTCAATTCCGATGTTTAGCCGAGTTCAGGCGAAAGGCCAGTCCAAGATGCCCGACCGCGTTTTCAGGCCAAAGACCGCCGAGGCGGTGCTGTCGCTGCCCCATGACGACGCGCAGATCCGCGCCGCCCTGGCCGAGGCTCTGGCCCAGCCGGAGTTTGCCGGAAGCGATGCCACGGATCAGGAACTGACGCAGCTTCTGGTCCGGGTGGCGCGCGGCTTTCTGGTGCGGCGCGACGTGGGCTCGGCCTGCCGCGTGATCGGCGCGGTGCCGCCCCGGCTGCGCCAGCGCATGCCCCTGCAGATGCTGCGGATGCAGATCTACAGCCTGATGGGCGAGGTCTTGCTTCTGGCGACCGGGCTGGAGGCGCTGCTGCGCCAGCCAAGGGTGGCCGAGGCGCGCAACGCGATCCTGTCGGCGGCCACCTCGCGCTTTGGCATGGGCTGGTGGCTGGGCGATGCCTGCAAGGTCAAGCCGGCGCTCTGGGGGCCGTTGCCCGAGGCGCCTGGGGATTGGGTGCGCGACGGCGCGGGAGAGTTCCTGATGCCGCCCAACCCCGCGGCCTATGGCGAAAACCTGCTCGCGCCGGTCTTGCGGGCGCAGGGGATCACCCTGGCCGAGGCGCAGGCCCGGCTGATCGCGCAGGAAGCGGCGGCGCGGCGCGCGGTCTTTCTCTACGAGGCCGACATGAAGGCCCGCCTTGCCCCGGCCGGCACGCCGGGGGCGGCGCAGATCATCGCCTACCACGACCGCTATGTCCGCGAGGAGATCACCTGGGACCCGACCCCGCTGATCGCCGCCCGAAAGGCCGGGCGCAACGCGATCCTTCTGATGGCCCATGCCGGGTCCGGCATCCGCTTTTCCAAATTCGCCGAGATTCCCGGACCCAAGGCGATCTTCGCCCACAGCCATGTGCCACGGCCGGACATGCTCTGGGTGCCCACCCTGCGCGATGCTTCGGTGGTGACGCTGGCCTTCATGAAACTCGCCCGCAAGATCCGCAGCGAGCCGCATCTGGTGATCCTCCTGCCCGACGGCGCCACCGGAACGGCGGCGACCGAGGTCGATGTCGAAGGCACAAGGTTCCGTGTCGCCGTGGGCGGGGCGGCTCTGGCGCGGGTGGCCCCCTCCACCCTGTTTTTCGCCCGCAGTCTGCAGCGCGACGGCAGGCTCGCCCTCGAGATCACCGAAGGCCCGCAGATGGGCCCCGGCATGGACAGCGCCGAATCCGACGCTGCCTTCGCGGCCTTTTACGGCGCGGGCCTCGCGCGGATCCTGCACAGCCCGATCGAGGATATCGGGCAATTCGGCTTCATGCGGGCGGCGCTGACCGATGCCCCGTTTGACGGGGAGGAGATCGAATGACCCTGAAAAGACAGTTCACCGCCGGCCTGCCGCAACTGGACATCCACACCCTGGCCGAAGATTGGGCCCTGGCCTACGCGCTGGAGGGCACCTGGGCGCTTCTGGCGGAGAGCCTGGGCAAACCGCCCGCCCAATGGCTCGACGGGGCGGGGGTGCGGATGTATGGCGCGGTGATGGCGCTCGAGATCCGCAGCGATCTGGAAAATCCGGTGCTGGAAGATGACCTCGTGGCCACCGAAACCAGCCTTGAGGCGATCCGCAAGCCCCATGCGATCGGGGTCACCCGCTTTCTGGTCGGCGGTGTGATGCGGATGGAGGTGCGCCTGCTGACCAGCTTCATCCGGCGCGATGCGGCGGGGTCGAACAAGAAATTCTCCAAGGTCCGCGACATCTGGCAGGCCGCGGATCTGGCGCCCGGGGCCGTGGACGACTGGCTCGATGCCCATCACGCGGCCAAGACGACGCCCGTGCCGGAAACGCTGGCGATGATGCACGAGGTCAACCGGTTGCAGGATTTCAACACGGCGGATTTCATGTATTTCAAGAACTTCGTCCGCATCGCCCGCGCCGCGGAATGGCGCCACGGGCGCGGCGCCACCCCCCGCCTCGCGGCGCACCGTCGGGCGTTTTACTATGGCAATGTCGAGGACGGCGACGCGGTGCAGGCCCGGATCGGCGCGTCGGAGGGCCTGATCCAGACCTTCCTGCGCGGCCCGGACGACCGGATGCTGTTCCTCAGCCTGGCCGAGATGCAGGACGTGGCGATCCGGCCGCGCTGAAGGGCTTCAGCTTTTCTTGACGTATTGGGTCAGGATCACGATGGTCTGGTCATTGACCCGCCCCTCGATCTGCCCGGCATTGTCGCGCACCAGCCGGATCGAGCGGACCGCCGTGCCGCGCTTGGCTACCATCGAACTGCCCTTGACCGGCAGATCCTTGATCAGCACCACCGTGTCGCCCTGCGCCAGCAGCACCCCATTGCTGTCGCGATGCTCAACCGAGGCGTCGGCCTCGGACAGCCCGGCTTCGGCGCGGGCCAGAACCTCGGGTTCCAGATAGACGCTGTCGAGAAGTTCGACCGCCCAGGCCTCCTGCGGCAGGGCCTTCAACAGGCGCCAGGCGGCAATCTGGGTCGCAGGCTCCGCCGCCCAGATCGCATCGCCCAGGCAACGCCAGCGTGGGCCGGGGGTGATCTGGCCGGCCAGCGCGGCAGCACAGGTCGGGCAGAGCAGGGCCGCGTCGTCGCCGGGAGGAAGGGTCACGATTGTGGCGTCGGGGGCAGCGCAAAGCACGCAGGTCATGGGTCAGCCTTTCGGGAAGATGGGCAGATTGCCCATCCTACAGTCCCCCTCTGGATGCGACGCTGGCGGCGCGGGGGCAAGCGGAAACCGGGGCTCCCGGGCATCGGCCCTTGAAGTTTCGCACTCCGGCGGGGTTAATCGCGGCAAGCCCCCAGCGAAAGGTTTCGCCGTGAAGAGGATGCGCCTTGCCCTTTGCCTCGCCCTGGCGCCTTTGCCCGGCGCGGCTGCGCCGGATTGCCTGGCCCAGCCGACGCGGGCTTGCGTCTTTCAGATGGCGCTGCGGCAGGCCGAAGCGGAGGAAAGACCCGCGCTCCACGCCTCCGGCATGCTCGCCATTGCCGCTCTGCAGGAGGAGGAAGGGACCGGAGACGCTGGCCAAACCAGGGCTGCCCTTCTGGCGCAGCTGCTGAAGGATACGCCGGACCCGGCCCTGGCCCACCAGGTGCTTCGGTCTGCGGCAACCTTGTTGTGGATGTCCGGTCGCCCGCTCGGGGACAAGCCCGACACCGACCGGTGGCTGCAAGCGACGCTGGCCGATCTGTCCCGCAAGGCAGGACTTCCGGTCGAGGCAGACGACAGCCCGGCGGAACTGGCGCTCGCCGCCCGCATCCGCGCGCAGGTCGCGTCCACCCCGGCGGACCCGCTGGCCAAATTCGCCCGACTGGACAGGGGGCGCGGAGCCGAGATCCCTCGCCCGAACCTGCGGGAGGCCAGTATGTTCCTGGACGTGGACCCGGCGCACGAACGCCTTCTGGCCGGTCTCTTCGCCAAAGGGGCGCTCAGCGGCGCGCGGACCGAGATCGCCGGCTGGACCGATCCTGCGGAAAGGGCCAATGGGTTTGCCGCCCTGGCGCTGGCCTATGCCCGCGCCGGAGAGGTCGCCACGGCCCTGGATCTGGCCCGCAGGCCCGATCTGGCCGACAGGACGCTGCTGGACTACCCTGCCAAAGAGGGGCTGATCGAGGTCTGGGCCCGTGCCGGGGCCCACATGGCCGATGCGATTGCGCCGGAATACGGTCAGGCAGCCGCTTTGCTCCCCAGTTTTCAGCCGGGCTTCCGGGCTAGAATAACCGTCTCGATGGTGATGGGCGACATTACCACCGCGCATGCGCTTCTGACGAAGGTCAAGCACTGGCATCGCGACATCGCCGTGATGCAGGCGCTTGACGCGGGGCTTGACCACGATCCCGCCCGCGGCGCGGCCCTCGTGGCCCTTTTCCCGCGCGAGGAGCAGGCGGAACTGTTCTACAGCCTTGGGGAGGCGCAGCTGCGGGTGGGCGACGTCGAAGGCGCGCAGGCGACCCTCGCCCTGCTGCAACCGCTTCCCGACGCCAGGATCCTCACAACCCTTCTGCGCGAGGGTCTGGCCCCGGTGATGGCGGCGACCGGGCAAGGGGCCGAGGCGGTGCAACTGGCCGCCGACCTGAAGGATGCCGCGGTCACCGCCCAGGTCGCCGCCCGGCTGGAATGACAAAGGCCGCCCCGAAGGGCGGCCTTTTCCGTAGGATGGGCAATTTGCCCATCTCCTCGGAGATCACTCGATGATCTTCGACACCACGCCGGCGACGCCGAGAGTGTCCAAAATCATCACTCGATGATTTTGGAGACGACCCCAGCCCCAACCGTGCGGCCACCTTCACGGATGGCGAAGCGGAGCTTCTCTTCCATGGCGATCGGCGCGATCAGCGAGACGTTGAACTTCAGGTTGTCGCCCGGCATCACCATCTCGGTGCCGGCCGGCAGCTCAACAGTGCCGGTCACGTCGGTAGTGCGGAAGTAGAATTGCGGACGGTAGTTCGCAAAGAACGGCGTGTGACGGCCGCCTTCTTCCTTGGTCAGGATATAGGCCTCGGCTTCGAACTTGGTGTGGGGCGAAACCGACTTCGGCTTGCACAGCACCTGGCCACGTTCCACGCCTTCACGGTCGATGCCGCGCAGCAGAACGCCGACGTTGTCGCCAGCCTCACCGCGGTCCAGC
>NZ_JBFUFS010000035.1:0-20466 GCF_056403335.1 Rhodobacter sp. P2_H5
CTATGCCCATGTCCGCGTCGACCACGGTCGCGACGAATTCGCCCGTGGCGAGGTCCATATCAACGGCATCGAGGCCTTCTGGGGCTACGCCAAAACCCGCCTCGCCCGCTTCCGCGGCCTAAGCCCCAAAACCTTCCCCTTGCACCTCAAGGAATGCGAGTTCAGATACAACAATCGCGGCAAGAACCTGACCAGGATCCTGCTCAAAATCTGCCGCGAAAACCCGCTCTCCTAGTCAAGACCCTTCGCAGAAAAATCGTAGCGCCGCACGGGACCGGGCTCAGCCGTCGAGGCCGAGGTCCCAGCCGTCGGGATAGAAATCGAAGGACAGCGCCACTTCGGTCGCGACGCGCTCATGGGTCCAGATCGCTTCGGGCGTGATCGGGATATCGGCCACGCTGGCCACGACGAGCTCTTCGTCGCGCGAGCAGCGGAAACCCTTGGCGGTCAGCGCCTTCATCACGGCGGGGTAATTGGCGTCGTGCTCCTCGGGGTAGAAGAGGAAGTCGACATCGGCCCGCTCGGGCAGCTTTTTCATGCCCTTCGGCATGTCCCGAAAGGTGTTGAAGGTCTCGCGGCGTTGGGCTTCGAAATTATGGCGCATCGGCGGGCTTTATCACGCCATCAGGCGGCGGGCCAGATGGTTTTGCCGCTCGATCACGCGGGGCAGATCGAGGGTCAGCATCTGGCCATCTCCGACGATCTGGCGGCCCTCGACAAACAGGTCGCGCACCCGGGTCGGACCGGCAAGCAGAAGCGCCGCCGGGTCCCAGGAGCCGGCGCTTTCCACACCCGAGACGTCCCAGATCGCCAGATCCGCCCGCATCCCCGGCGCCAGCGCGCCGCAATCCGATCGGCCGAGGACTTTCGCGCCGCCCAGCGTGGCGATCTCCAGCGCCTCGCGCGGGCTCATCGCGTCGGCGCCGCGCATCACGCGTTGCAAGAGCATCGCCTGCCGCGCCTCGGCCACCAGGTTGCCCGCGTCGTTGCTGGCCGAACCGTCGACGCCGAGCCCGACCTTGACCCCGGCGTCGCGCATCGCGCGGACCGGCGCCACGCCCGAGCCGAGGCGGCAGTTCGAACAGGGGCAATGGGCGACGCCGGTGCCGGTGCGGGCGAAAAGCGCGATCTCGGAGGGGTCGAGCTTGACGCAATGGGCGTGCCAGACATCGGGGCCGGTCCAGCCGAGATCCTCGGCATATTGGCCGGGGCGGCAGCCGAAATGGGCGACCGAATAGGCGATATCCTCGTCATTCTCGGCCAGATGGGTGTGCAGCATCACCCGCTTGTCGCGGGCCAGAAGGGCGGTGTCGCGCATGAGGTCCCGGCTGACCGAGAAGGGCGAACAGGGGGCGAGACCGACCCGCAGCATCGACCCCTCGGCAGCGTCGTGATGAGCATCAACCAGACGGATCATGTCGCGCAGGATCGCGGCTTCGGATTCCACCACGGAATCCGGCGGCAGGCCACCCTGACTTTCGCCGATGCTCATGGCGCCGCGGGTCGGGTGGAAGCGCAGTCCGACCTCGGCGGCGGCGGCGATGGAATCGTCAAGCCTTGCGCCGTTGGGAAAGAGATAGAGGTGGTCGGAGGTCAGGGTGCAGCCCGAGAGCGCGAGTTCCGCCAGACCGGCCTGGGTCGAGGTGAAGATCTCCTCCGGGCCGAAACGCGCCCAGATTGGGTAGAGCGTCTTCAGCCAGCCGAAGAGCAGCGCATCCTGGCCGCCCGGCACGGCGCGGGTCAGGGTCTGGTAGAGGTGATGGTGGGTGTTCACGAGGCCCGGGGTGACGACGCAGCCCTGCGCCTCGACCACGCGGCCGGTGGTGGTCAGGCCCTGCCCCAGCGCCACGACCGTGCCCCCGCGCAGCAGAAGGTCAGCGCCGTGCAATTCGCGCCGCCCCGCGTCCATCGTGACGATGGTATCCGCCTTGCGGATCAGGACTTCGCCGGAAATTTTGGACATGATGACCCCTCCACTCCCTTCGGTGTAGGGTCCGCCGCGCGACAGAAGGGGCAAGGACTCGCGCAGTCTTGTCATCTAGCCAATTGACCGGCCGCGCATCAAGGGGCGAATTACCGGGAAACGGCGCGAAACTGTTTCAACCGTTCAGCAAAGCCATGGCTTCGGCGTGAATCTCGGCATTGGCGGCGGCGAGAACCTCGCCCCCCATCGGGCAGGGATTGCCCTGCCAGTCGGTGACGATGCCGCCGGCGGCCTCGATCACCGCGATCGGGCCCTGAACGTCATAGGCCTTGAGGCCCGCCTCGATCACGAGGTCGATCTGGCCGGCGGCGATCAGCGCATAGGCGTAGCAGTCGGTGCCATAGCGGGTCAGCCGGGCCTGCGCCTTGACGCGGTTGAAGGCGGCGCCCTGCGCCGGCGTACCGACCTCGGGGAAAGTGGTGAACAGCAGGGCCTGCGACAGGGGGCGGGCCGGGCGGGTCTTGAGCGGGCGCTGGCCCTGCGGACCATGGACCTCGGCGCGGCCAAAGCCGCCGTGAAAGCGTTCGCCGATGAAGGGCTGGTCGATCAGGCCGTAGATCGGGCCCTTGGCATCCGAAACGGCGATCAGCACGCCCCAGGTGGGCGTGCCCGCCAGATAGCTGCGGGTGCCGTCAATCGGGTCGAGAACCCAGGTCAGGCCCGAAGTCCCCGCCGATGTGCCATATTCCTCTCCCAGAATGCCGTCGTGGGGACGACGCACTGCCAGGATCTCGCGCATCCTTTGCTCGGACAGCCGGTCCGCGACCGTGACCGGGTCGAAATGCGTTTCTTCCTTGTTGTCGGCCGACAGGCCGGCGCTGCGGAAGTGCAGGAGCGTGGCCGCGCGCGCTGCGTCGGCCAGCGCATCGGCCACATCCATCAGTTCGGTTGCCAGTTCGCGGCTGATCTCGGCCATGATGCCCTCCTGTCCCACGCCTCTGGCGCTACAGGGGGCTCAGGCTTTGGTCAAGCAGCCTCGGACAGGACCCGGGCCAGATCGAACAGACGACGGCGCTGCGCTTCGGGAATGGCGTAGTAGGAGCGCACCAGTTCGGCAGCCTCCTTGTCGCCCATCATGTCGGCGCTGGCCGGCGCTTCCCCGCCTGCGAGGCCTTCGAAGAAGAAGCTGATCGACACCCCGAGCGTGTCGGCAATATCCCAGAGACGCGAGGCCGAGACCCGGTTCATGCCGGTTTCATATTTTTGGACTTGTTGGAATTTGATCCCGACCTTTTCGGCAAGCTGTTGTTGGGTCATCCCCACCATCCAGCGCCGATGGCGAATTCGCTTGCCGACATGTGCATCAACTGGGTGCTTCATCGTAATCTCCTAACACGTGGTACCGTCCCCACCAGAGTATAAGCAAGAAGTGTGCCAAAGTTTAACGGCCCCCAGAAAAAAAACGCAAAACTCGTATGTAGACCAAAGAACCTGTCCTTTAGTCAGGTTCAATTATACAAACGAACAAGAATACAACGCCAACATGTCTAAATCGCCGGTAGCGGTTTTTCGCGGGGGCGAACTCGCGCTAAGCGGGTTTCGCAAAAAGCTATGCAATTTGCAAAACTCCGCCGCAGAATCTGTCGCAAATTGCAATCTGCGGCCCGATTCCGCGGCTTTCCTGAAGAACCCGTGGCAATTTAACGCCTTTTTCACGGCAAGGTCTGGAAAGCACCCAGTCGGGCGCCTCAGACGCCTCCGGAAGCGCACAACCTCAACGTGTCAGCCCTGCCTCGCGGCGGCGCGGTCAGAGCGCCGCGACGCTCTCCGGCTGGGGTTGGCGCTGCACTTTTCCGGCATAGGCGCTGCGGATCAGCGCGGCCAAAGCGGCCACGCTCGGGTTGCGCGCGGCGGTCGAGGTATAGAGGTTGATCTTCATCCGGGCGAGGTCGGGCAGGCAGCCGCCGTGGTTGATCCGCTCGACGTGGCGCGGTTCGGAGCCTTCCAGCACGGTATGAACGGCGAGGTCGGCGCTGACCGTGGCTTCCACGGTGCGGGTGTTGTCGCTGTCCACCGTCAGCACCCAGGGCACCCCGGCGGCATCGAGCCTTTCCTGCACGCCCTGGCGGAAAATGCAGCGCTGTTCGTAGGCCAGGGGCAGCGGTCTTTGCCGCCAGGCCTGCCCGCCGGGCGCGCCGACCCAGATCAGCTGCAATTCGGCCAGCGTCTCGCCCTCGGGGTCCACGCCATCCTCGGTCGTCACGATCAGATCGCATTCGCCGCGCGCGAACTGCGCCTTCAGCACCCGGGTGAACGAGGACAGAAGCCGCACCTTCACCTTGGGAAAATCCATCGCAAAGCGTTGCAGAACCTGCGGGATCGCCGGATAGACGATGTCATGCGGCACGCCGAGGGTGAGCTCGCCTTCAAACTGCGCCTTGGTCAGCAGGCCATAGACCTCGTCGTTCAAGGACAGCATCCGCCGCGCATAGCTGAGCATGTGCTCGCCCGCCGCCGTCGGCACCACCTTGCGCGCCGAGCGATCGAGAAGTTCGACCCCGAGGCTGTCCTCCAGCCGGCGGATCTGCATCGAGACCGCCGATTGCGTCAGGTTCAGAAAACCCGCGGCCCGCGTCACCCCGCCGGCATCGGCGATGGCCACGAAGGAACGCAGGGCGGTCAGGTCGAGGTTGCGCGCCACATCACAAATCCTGATATATAGAGCCACAATCATTCATTTCAGTGTTGTGCCAGAATCTGCGACAAGGATCAAGTCCGATGATGCGCCATCGAATCACATCACAATCCGTTATGAAAGGCGAAATCATGTCGCGCTCCCCTGCCCCGCTGTCCCTCCCGGCGCGCCGCGCCACATCGCTGTCCCTGCACAGGCTTCTGAGCAGCCTGGGCCGGGCCCTGAGCCTGCGCAAGAGCCGCCGCGACCTTGGCGCGCTGGATGCGCATCTGCTGTCCGACATTGGCCTGACCCCGGATCAGGCCCGGCGCGAGGCGCTGCGGCCGCTCTGGGATGCCCCTTCGGGCTGGCTCGAACGCGACTGACGACAGGCAAAGCGATCAAAAAGCCGGGATCGCGGCTTTTGTTCCATGAAATCCTTGAACTGCGGCACCGCAATGCCGATATTCCTTGCAAGTGCCGGGCGAAAACCGGCCTGCCAGACAACGGAGGCTTTCATGGCTGACTTCCAGACGCGTACTTTCGGCGCCACCGCCGGCCTTGCCATCGACGAGGGCCTGCGCGCGCATATGAACAAGGTTTACGGCACGATGTCCGTGGGCATGCTCGTGACGGCACTTGCCGCCTGGGCGATTTCCGGGCTGGCCGTGACCACCGACCCCGGCGTCAACGCCGTGGCGATCAGCGGGGGTGAGTATCTGACCGCCTTTGGTCAGGCGCTGTACCTGTCGCCGCTGAAGTGGGTGGCTTTCCTCGCCCCGCTCGCCATGGTCTTCGGTTTCTCGGCCCTGGTGCCGCGGATGTCGTCGGCTGCGGTGCAGCTGTACTTCTACGCTTTCGGCGTGGCGATGGGCGTGTCGCTGTCGTCGATCTTCCTGATCTACACCGGCGCCTCGATCGCCTCGACCTTCCTCGCCACCTCGGCCGCCTTCGCGGGTCTGAGCCTTTACGGCTACACGACCAAGCGGAACCTGTCGGGCATGGGTTCGTTCCTGATGATGGGCGTGATCGGTCTGATCGTGGCCTCGGTCGTGAACATCTTCCTCGGCTCGCCGGCTCTGGCCTTCGCGGTGTCCTTCGTCGGCGTGCTGTTGTTCGCGGGCCTGACGGTCTATGACACCCAGACCATCAAGACCAACTACGTCGCCAACGCCCGCGCTGGCAATGAAGAGTGGATGGCGAAGTCGGCGACCATGGGCGCTCTGCAGCTCTACCTCGACTTCATCAACATGTTCACCTTCCTGCTGCAGTTCATGGGCGACCGCCGCTAAGCTGCCGCGATCGGAATGACAAAGGGCCGGGGATTTCCCCGGCCCTTTTGCTATGGCGCGGGCCTGTCAGACCACCGCGCTTCAGACTGCCGCGCTTCAGACCACCGCGCCAAAGATCTTGCCGACCAGCGCCGTCACCCCCATCGCCACGGCGCCCCAGAACGTCACCCGCAGCACCCCGCGCAGCATCGAGGACCCGCCCGCCCTGGCCCCCACGGCCCCGAGGAGCGCCAGGAAGGCCAGCGACAGCACCGTGACCCAGAGCGTGATCTGCGCCTCGGGCACCAGCGCTGCTGCCGCCAGCGGCAACGCCGCCCCGGTGGCGAAGGTCGCGGCCGAGGCGGCAGCAGCGACCAGAGGATTCGCCTCGTTGTGTTCAAAGAGGCCGAGTTCGTCGCGGACATGGGCGGCGAGCGGGTCCTTGGCGTGCAGCGCGGTGGCGACCTGCAGGGCCAGCGCCGGCTCCAGCCCGCGGTCCTCGTAGATCCCGGCCAGAGCGCGGAGTTCTTCCGCCGGATCGGCGGCGATCTCGGCCCGCTCGCGCGCGATGTCGGCGCCTTCGGTATCGGCCTGGGAGGAGACCGAGACATATTCCCCTGCCGCCATCGCCAGGGCCCCGGCGGCAAGCCCCGCCGCCCCCGCCACCATCACTTCGGCCCGGCCCGAGGCGGCCGCCACCCCCATGATCAGCGAGGCGGTGGAGATGATTCCGTCATTCGCCCCCAGAACCGCGGCCCGAAGCCAGCCGACCCGGGCGATATAGTGTTCCTCGCGGTGATTGCGTTCCATGGGCCGACCTCCAAAAGCAAAACCGCGCCCGAAGGGGCGCGGCTTGACCGTACATCCGGTTGGCAGATCTTACTTGATCTTGCCTTCCTTGTATTCGACATGCTCCCGCTTGACGGGGTCATATTTGTTGACCGTCATCTTTTCGGTCATGGTACGGGCGTTCTTCTTCGTCACGTAGAAGTGCCCGGTGCCAGCCGTCGAGTTCAGACGGATCTTGATCGTCGCCGGTTTGGCCATAGTCGTCTCTCCTGCATCGGGGAAGCCTGAGCAGCCCCGCCAAAAATCCTTGAGCCCGCCTTTTACCCATGGGGACGGCAGAGTCAACGGCATCCGGTCGATTACAGCAGGAAAAATGCGCGGATGGCCTGTAAGCCGGATTCTGTCCGGGGCTTGCGCCCCTGGATGACCATTCCTCTGCCGCTCCTGTTACCAGGGCGGTCAAGCTGCCAACCCGGGCCCCTGGGCTGAAGTGTCCCCGCGGAGGTATCCGGCACCCGTTTCCAGGTGGAGATCCGGACCTATCCGCGCGAGGCCCCTATTCGGCATTGCTCCGGGTGGGGCTTGCCATACCGTCCCGGTTGCCCGGTCCGTGGTGGGCTCTTACCCCACCGTTTCACCCTCACCGTGGCTGGTGGATCAGGTAAACCTGACCCGCCACGGCAGACTCTTCTCTGTGGCGCTTTCCCTGGGGTTGCCCCCGCCGGGCGTTACCCGGCACCCTTACTTCATGGAGTCCGGACTTTCCTCGAGGGTCGCCCCCCGCGGTCATCCAGCCATCCGCGCGAGGTGGGGCATAGGGCCAAGCTACCGCGCCGTCAATGGGGCGGTCAGCTGGGAGGTCTGGGGGGGGAGCGGAGGCCGAGAGATTGCACGCGTGCAATCGAGGTGAAATCCTGTGTCTCCAAAGCCTTGCGAAGTTTCATTAACCTTTTGTTCAGAATTTCACGCCGCCGCAAGCTTGCCTTTGCCCGCCGTCCGCGCCACGGTGCGCGCGGCCACAGCCAGGGGAGAATCCGGTGGAGTTCATCACACGCAGCCTGTTCATCGGCATCGGCGCCACGGCGCTCTTTGACCTTTGGGGATTGGGGCTGCATCTGGCCTTTGGCCTGCCGCGGCCAAGCTGGACGCTGGGCGGGCGCTGGTTTGGTCATGTGGCGGGCGGCAAGGTCTGGCATGACGACATCTCCCGCGCCGAGCCGATCCCGAACGAGACGCTGCTTGGCTGGGTCGGGCATTACGCGATCGGCGTGCTATATGCGGCGGCCCTGCTTGCGATCTGGGGCATGGGCTGGGCCATGGCGCCGACGCTGGGGCCAGCGCTGTTCGTCGGCGTGATCACCATCGCGGCAGGCTGGTTCCTGATGGCGCCGGGCATGGGCGCGGGCATGGCGGCCAGCAAGACGCCCAACCCGACCAAGGCGCGGCTTCTGGGCCTTGCGGCGCATGTGGTCTTTGGCCTTGGGCTTTACCTGTCGGCTTTGCTGATCAAAGGTTTCTGATCAGGGGCTTCTGATCAGGCCGAAGCCGCCGGAAACCGCGCGGCAAGATCGGCGGCCAGCGCAGAATCCACCGCATCCAGCGGGCCTTTCGCCCAGGGGCGAAAGCGTAGGCGGAAGGCGTGGAGCAGCGTCGCCTCATCCGCCTCGGGGTAGCCGAAGGCGCGGGCGGAGGGGACAAAGCTGTTCAGGCCCTCGGCCTTGGAGTCATTGGCTTGCGGCCAGATTGACAAGCCGCCGAGCGCCAGACGCCGCCAGTCGAAATGCGGGCCGGGGTCGGATTTGCGGGTCGGCGCCATGTCGGAATGGGCGATCACCCCCGAAGCCGGGATGGTCCAGCGCGCCATGATCGCGGTCAGAAGCGCCTCCAGCCCGGCCATCTGCGGTTCGGGGAAGGGCATGTGGCCGGGGTTCTGGATCTCGATCCCGATCGAGGCGGAGTTGACATCGGTGATGCCGCCCCAGGCGCCCTGCCCGGCATGCCAGGCGCGCCGGTCTTCGTCCACCAGGGCCTCGGCCCGGCCATCCAGATCCAGGAGCCAATGGGCGGAAACCTCGTGGAACGGGTCACAAAGCCGGTCGCGCGCCTCGGCGAGGCTGGGCATGCCGGTGTAATGCAGCACGATCAGGCGCGGGGTCAGCCCGCCGCGCCGGATGCCGTGGTTGGGCGAAACGCTCACTTCTTGGCGTTGCGGAAGGGGCGCGGGTCCCAGGAGCAGGCAAAGCCGTCGCCATCGGGATCAAGCGCCTTGCGGTCCTTTTGCGGGCCGCCCGCGGCGAGGAAGGCCTGTTGCGCGAGGTCGGGCGAGGCGAAGGCGGCGCAGGCCTTTTCCGGGTTGGTCAGGTAGAAGGGCGGGCGGGAGTAAAGCTTCACGCCGGGCGGGTTGGTGGTCTGCAGCGCAAATTCCGCGATGTTCGGGCCCTCGGCGCCGGAGCGCGTCGGCAGGGCGCCGGGCTGGACCACGACATATTGCTCGCGGTTGCACTCGATCCGCTGGGCATCGGAGGCGATGGATTCGCGCGATTTGACGGCGTTGAAGTCCTGTTCATCCGAGACGCCGCCGCTGGCGTAGTTCATCTCTGACGTGGTTTCGGCGATGCCGGCAAAGGCATTGCCGCGTCCGGCGCAGGCATTTGCGTTGATCGGCGGCATGGCCGAGGGGCTGGTGGCGGTGCCGGCGGTCTGGCCGTTGTTGGAAGTCTGGCCCGCGGTGCCAAGCTGACCGGTCGGGTCCAGGGGCGCGCCCGGAGTGGCGCCGGAGCCGATCAGGGCGCCGGTTTGCGGCCCGGTTGGCGTCGCCGTGCCGCCTTCGGCGGCGGCGATCGCGGCGGCGGCGCCTTCGGTGGAAAAGCCCTGCGACGGGGCTGGCATGTCGGAGGCGGCCGGCATGCCGGAGCCGGTGCCCCCCTGCGAATGGGTTTGCAGATAGGAGTTGTAATCCTGCACGCCACCCGGACCGGAGTCAGGCACGCTGGGCCCGCAGGCCGAAAGACCCGCCACAAACATCATTCCCACATACGCTGCGCGCATCGTTTCTTGCCCCGACTGACTGCTTTTGGCAGGCCTTACCACCATTTCGCAGGCTTGGAAACAAAGCCCGCCGCACGTTCCAGAACATAGGCGTGATTGAGCAATCCCGCCTCATCCCAGGGCCGTCCGATCAGCTGAAGCCCAAGCGGCAGGCCCTTTGAATCCGTGCCGACCGGGACCGAGATGCCGGGAAGCCCGGCGAGGTTGACCGTCACGGTGAAGACATCGTTGAGATACATCTCGACCGGATCAGCATTGGCCATCTCGCCCAGGCCAAAGGCGCTGGAGGGCGTGGCCGGGGTCAGGATCGCGTCGATCCCGGCCTCGAAGGCCGTCTCAAAATCGCGCTTGATCAGGGCGCGGACCTTGCGGGCGCGGTTGTAATAGGCGTCGTAAAAGCCCGCCGAGAGGACATAGGTGCCGACCATGATCCGGCGCTGCACCTCGGGGCCGAAGCCTTCGGCGCGGGTCTTTTCATACATCTCGGTGATGCCGTCGCCGGCGGCGAGCTTGGCGCGGTGGCCGTAGCGCACGCCGTCATAGCGGGCGAGGTTACTGGACGCCTCGGCCGGGGCGATGACGTAATAGGCGGGCAGCGCATATTTGGTATGGGGCAGCGAGATATCGACGATCTCGGCGCCCGCATCCTTCATCATCGCCACGCCATCGGCCCAGAGCTTTTCGATCTCGGCCGGCATGCCGTCCATCCGGTATTCCTTGGGAATGCCGATCTTCTTGCCGCGGATGTCGCCGGTCAGGGCGGCTTCGAAATCGGGCACCAGAAGGTCGGCGGAGGTCGAATCCTTCGGGTCGTGGCCCGCCATGGCGGACAGGAAGATCGCGGCGTCGCGGACCGATTTGGTCATCGGCCCGGCCTGGTCGAGCGAGGAGGCGAAGGCCACGATGCCCCAGCGCGAGACACGGCCATAGGTCGGCTTGATCCCGGTGATGCCGGTGAAGGCGGCGGGCTGGCGGATCGAGCCGCCGGTGTCGGTGCCGGTGGCGCCAAGGCAAAGGTCGGCGGCCACGGCGGCGGCCGACCCGCCGGACGATCCGCCCGGGGTCAGCGCCGTGGTGTCATTGCCGCGCCGCCAGGGGCTGACGACATTGCCATAGGCCGAGGTCTCGTTCGACGAGCCCATGGCAAATTCGTCCATGTTGAGTTTGCCCAGCATGACGGCACCGGCGCCGAACAGCTTGGCCGTCACGGTGGATTCGTATTCCGGTTTGAAGCCCGCCAGGATGTTGGAGGCGGCCTGCGAGGGCACGCCCTTGGTGCAGAAGAGGTCCTTGATGCCAAGGGGGATGCCGCAGAGGTCGGGCGCCTCGCCCGCCTTCAGCCGGACATCCGCCGCCCGCGCCTGCTCCAGCGCGATTTCCGGCGTCTTGTGCACGAAGGCGTTCAGCGCGTCGCCGGCGTCGATCGCGGTCAGGCAGGCCATGGTCAGGTCCACCGCCGAAAGCGCGCCAGAGCGCAGCGCATCGCGGGCGGCAGAGATGGTCAGTTCGTTCGGGTTCGTCATTATTCCACCACCTTCGGCACCGCAAAGAAGCCCTCGCGCGCATCGGGCGCGTTCTTCAGGATCTGTTCCTGGATATTGCCATCCGTCACCACGTCGATCCGCCGCTTCAGGCGCATCGGCGTGACCGAGACCATCGGCTCGATCCCGTCCACGTTCACCTCGTTCAGCTGCTCCATGAAGCCCAGGATGCCGGAAAGCTGCTCGGCCAGTTTCGGCAGATCGGCCTCCTCGACCCGGATCCGGGCGAGTTTGGCCACCTTGCGCGCGGTCGCGATGTCGATCGACATGGGGGTCTCCGTGGTTGGTCGGGGCGGGATGGGCCGTGAAACGTCGGCCCTCCGTTTAGCGGCGGGCGGGGCGGGGCGCAAGAAGGGGTGGCGTGCAAGGCGGCATCCCCTGCCCCGTCCTCGGACATGCGAGGGCGCGTTGGCCCGGCTTTTCGGCAGCGGGTGGTGTTTTCATTGCAATGGGGCCGGGGCGGGCCATATCAATCGGGCAAAGACACTCAGACGCGGGGAGACGCGCATGAAGATCACCTGGCTTGGCCATTCCGGCTTTCGCATCGAAATCGAAAAAGCGGTTCTGCTGATCGACCCCTGGCTGACCGGCAATCCGATGTTTCCCGCCCTGATGCGCGACAAGGCCATCGCGGGCGTCACCCATATCCTCTTGACCCATGGCCATGGCGACCACACCGGCGATGCCTGTGCGATTGCCAAGGAGAAGGGCGTGGCGATTGCCGGGATCTATGACCTGATGACCTTCCTTGCGGGAAGTCAGGGGGTCGAGGTCATCGGATTCAACAAGGGTGGGACGATCGACTGCGGCGGCGCCAAGGTGACGCTGGTCAATGCCTGCCATTCCTCCTCGGCCGAGGGGGCGACGGGCTCGGTCGGCTCGGAAGGCGGCTTCATGATCGCGGGTGAGGGGCATGTGATTTACCTCTCGGGCGATACCGACATCATGGCCGACATGGACTGGATGGGCGACTACCACAAACCCGACATCGGCATCCTGTCGGCGGGCGGGCATTACACGATGGACATGGCGCGGGCGGCCTATGCCGCCAAGCGCTATTTCAACTTCAAGACCGTGATCCCCTGCCACTATCGCACCTTCCCGGTGCTGGCGCAGAACGCCGATGTGCTGAAGGCGGGACTGCCGGGGGTGAACGTGATCGAGCCCGAAGTGATGGACCCGATCACGCTCTAGCCTTAGAAATCCCAGCCCCGTCCCGCGCTGCGGGACGGGCGCGGGCGCAGACCGATATCGCGCAGGATATGATCACTCAGATCGGTCACCGGCCGGTCCGGGGGGTGCTTGCGCCGCGTGATCGCGGCCCGCAGATAGGCAAAGCCTACCGCCAGCACGCCATGGCGCGCAATCAGCGCCTGCAGGCTTGGCAGAGGCAAGTCTTTGGAATCGTTCAACGTCATCATGATGTTCGGGCTGCTCATGGCAGCGCGCTCCTGTGAATGGAGTCCGGACCGCAGACGGAATAGGGGCGTCTGGGGAAGGACGGTTTGCGGTGAGGGAATGCCTATGAGGCAGTCAGGGTCGGGTCAGACGGTCAGGCCAAAGCCTTACGAGCGTCGAAACGAGCCCAGTCCAGTCAGGCCGCAGTTATGGGCGAATGCATATACAGTCATGTTCGTCCCTCCCTGTTTGGCGTGTTGGACGCGGACCGGATAGCACGGCTCTTGAAATTCGCAAAACGGTATTTAAGGGCGGTGGGAAGATTTTTCGCAGAAAAATCGGGATGCGGACGATTTTTCGCAGAAAAATCGGAGGGGGGGGGACGATTTTTCTGCGAAAAATCAGAAGGAAGGTCCGGCGTCGCGCTTTTGGGCGAAGAAGTCGCGCAGGAGCGTGGCGGAGGTGGTGGCGGCGATGCCGTCGTAGACCTCTGGCACATGATGGCATTGCGGGTGGCTGAAGATGCGCGGGCCTTGTTCGATGCCGCCGGATTTCGGGTCCGAGGCGCCGTAATAGAGGCGGGCGATGCGGGCGGCGGAGATGGCGGCCGCGCACATCGGGCAGGGTTCCAGCGTGACATAGAGGTCGTGGTCGATCAGGCGCTCGGAGCCGAGCGTGGCGCAGGCCGTGCGCAGCGCGAGGATTTCGGCATGGGCCGTCGGGTCGGACAGCTCGCGCGTGCGGTTGCCGGCGCGGGCGATGATCTGGGTGCCTTGCACGACGACGGCGCCGACCGGGACTTCGCCGCGTTCGCCTGCGGCGCGGGCCTCGGTGAGGGCCTCCTCCATGAAGGACCGGAAATTCATTTGCATCTTGTCGCCCCGGTGCCTATGGGAAGCCTTGGCCCGCAGGACGCGCGCCACCCGCCCGCATTTGGGCGAATTCCCGTATGAAGGATGCCCGTGATGGCCGAAAAGACAACCCCTCCCGACAATTCTGCCAAGCCCTATCAGCCGCCGAAGGCGCCGCGGCCCCATGCTGCGAAGCCCGGGGCTGCAAAACCCAATTCTGCGAAACCCGCCGAGGCCGCCAGCACCGCACCCGAGGGCGACCGGATTGCCAAGGTCCTGTCGCGCGCCGGGATCGCCTCGCGCCGGGAGGCGGAGCGGCTGATCGAGATTGGCGAAGTGGCGGTGAATGGCAAGGTGATCACCTCGCCGGCGCTGAACGTGACCGCGCGCGACAAGATCACCGTCGGTGGCAAGCCGGTGGCGGCGGCGGAACCGGCGCGGCTGTGGCTTTATTACAAGCCCGAGGGGCTGGTGACGTCGGAATCGGACGAGAAGGGCCGTGCCACGGTCTTTGACAACCTGCCGCCGGAATTGCCGCGGGTCATGTCGGTCGGGCGGCTCGACCTGAACTCGGAAGGGCTGTTGCTGCTGACGAACGATGGCGAGTTGAAGCGGCGGCTGGAGCTGCCCTCGACCGGCTGGCTCAGGAAATACCGGGTCAGGATCAACGGCAACCCGACCGATCCGGATCTGGAGCCCTTGCGCAAGGGCATCGTTGTGGATGGCGAGCGGTTTCAGCCGATGTCGGTGGTGCTGGACCGGATCCAGGGGGCGAATGCCTGGCTGACGATCGGCTTGCGCGAGGGCAAGAACCGCGAGATCCGCCGGGCTTTGAATGCTTTGGATCTGTATGTGAACCGGCTGATCCGGGTCAGCTATGGCCCCTTCCGCTTGGGCGATCTGACCGAGGGTCAGGTGGAAGAGGTCAAGCCGCGGGTCTTGCGCGACCAGTTGGGTCTGGACCCGATGGCCGAGGAAGAAGTGCCGCAGAAGCCGAGTCCGAAGGGCGCGCCGCGGGGTCCCGGTGGGGTGCCGCGGTCGGTCAGCCACGGTCCGGTGCGCGGCAAACCGCGTCCCGAAGGGCGCGACGCCGAGGCGCCAAAGCCGCGCGGGGACAAGCCCTTTGCCGACGGCAAGCCCTTTGCGGCAAAGCCCTATGCGGCAAAGCCCGGCCCCAAGGGTGCGCCGCGCGGTGAGGGTCCGAAATCCGACGGCCCGCGCCCGGCGCGGCCGCGTCGACCGGGCTGACCTCTGCCACGCCGATCCCGGCCGCCGCACGACCTGTCCCGGCGGGGTTTTGCGCAAGGGGGCGGTTGCGGGGAATATTGCGGTATTTTCCCAATCAATCTGGGGGGCTGACTATAGCCAGCCCCCCTGCCCTCGCCTATACTTCGGTGTGAGTTTTCCTTCCGGTGGAGCCTGACCCATGTCGGCCAAAGCGCTTCAGACCCTGGCTTTCGTCCTGCTTTTCGGGCTGACGCTCTATGTCGCCTTTGGCGGAGGCCGCTGATGGCGCGGCGGGTTGTCGGAAAATACTCGCCCAACCAAGGCAGTGCCGGGGAGGGATCGGAGCCGGTCGTGATCCAGACCGCGCCGCCGCCGGGCGGGGCCATGCTGCGGGCCAATCTGGCGTTCCTGCTGGCTTTTCCGTTTCTGATCAAGGCTTTCTCTGGCTCCACCGCCGCGCTTTTCTCAGGGCTTGGCGCCGGGGCGCTGCTCATTCTGGCGGCTTGGCTGACGCGGGAGGGGGTCAAGGCCCATGCGGCCTTTGACGCCCGCAAGATCGCCCGCCGCCCGGCCATTCCGCGCAAGCTGTTCGGCGCGGCGCTGACCGGGGCCGGGCTGATGACCGGCGCGGCGCTGTGGGAGGCGAACAGCTATGCGCTTCTGGCGCTTGGCATGATCGGCGCGGCCTTGCACCTTGGCAGCTTTGGCCTTGACCCGATGCGCGCCAAGGGGATGGAGGGGGTCGATGCCTTCCAGACCGACCGCGTCGCCCGCGCCGTGACCGAGGGCGAGGGTTTCCTCGCCCAGATGAAGGACGCCATCCTGCGCGCCAATGACGGCGCTCTGGAGGTCAAGGTCGACCATTTCGCCCAGACCGCCCGCAGCCTGTTCCGCCAGGTCGAGAATGACCCGGGCGATCTGACCTCGGCCCGCAAGTACATGTCGGTTTACCTCATGAGCGCGCGTGATGCGACGGTGAAGTTCGCCGATGTCTATGGCAACAGCCGATCAGCCACCGCCCGGGCCGATTACGACGCGCTTCTGACCGACCTCGAGACCAATTTCGCCAGCCGGACAAAGGCGCTTTTGTCCAACGACCACACCAGCCTTGATGTCGAAATCGGCGTCCTGCGCGACCGGCTGAAGCTGGAAGGCTAGGACCCTGCCCTGAAGACGCCGATCCGATCCTGACTTTTCCCCCAATTCCTTCCCAGAGTGAGGCCAAAATGACCGAACCCGCCGCAAATTCCACCGCCGCTGCCGCCGCCACCGCCCTGGCCGAAGTGCAAAAGGTCACGGCCGCGATCATGCCCGAACCCTCGACCGCCATCGTGCCGCTGGAGGCCGCAAGCCCGCCGCAGGCCGAGGCGATCACCCGGCGCATGGCCGAGATCGACATGGCCAACACCCAGTCGATCATCTCTTTCGGAGCCGGTGCGCAAAGCGAATTGCAGGTCATCAGCCAGGAAATGCTGACCGGGGTGCGCAACAAGGACGTGGGGCCTGCGGGTCAGGCGCTGTCGGACATCGTCTCGACCATCCGCGGATTCTCGGGCAGCGAGCTGGACGCCGGGCGCGAGCGCAGCTGGTGGGAAAAGCTGACCGGGGCGGCTGCTCCGCTCGCGCATTTCATGGCGCGCTATGAAGAGGTGCAGGGCCAGATCGACAAGATCACCGACAACCTTCTGATGCACGAGACGATGCTTTTGAAGGATATCAAGGCCCTGGACCTGCTCTATGGCAAGACCCTGACCTTTTACGACGAGTTGGGGCTTTATATCGCGGCGGGTCAGGCCAAGTTGAAGGATCTGGATGCCACGACGATCCCGGCGCTGGATGCGGCGGTCAAGGCGGCAGCGCCCGATGATCAGGTCAAGCAGGCGCAGATCCTGCGCGACATGCGCGCCGCGCGCGACGATCTGGAACGCCGGGTCTATGACCTGCAGCTGACCCGTCAGGTGACGATGCAGTCGCTGCCCTCGATCCGGCTGGTTCAGGAGAATGACAAGTCGCTGGTCGGCAAGATCAACTCGACCCTGATGAACACCGTGCCGCTGTGGGAGACCCAGCTGGCGCAGGCCGTGACCATCCAGCGTTCGCGTGAGGCGGCGGAGGCGATCAAGGGCGCCAATGACCTGACCAACGAACTTCTGACCGCCAATGCCAAGAACCTGCAGGAAAGCAACAAGATCGTCCGCACCGAGATGGAGCGCGGCGTCTTCGACATCGAGGCGGTGCAATCGGCCAACGCCACCCTGATCGCCACGATCGAGGAAAGCCTCGCCATCGCCGACGAGGGCAAGGCCAAGCGGGCGGCGGCGGAGGCCGAGCTGATCAAGATGGAGGGCGCCCTGCGTGACACCTTGTCGGCGGCCCATGCCAAGGCCACCGGCTCGGGCGACAACATCGGGGGCGCAGTGCAAGGCTGATGCGGCAAGGGGTGGGGTTCAAGGTCAGACGGGATTTTCTCGGCGCCGCTGTTGCGGCGGCGCTGGTGCTGGGCGGCTGCACGCCGCCGCCTCCGCCCCCCGTGCCGGAGCCAGCACCCGCGCCTGCCCCGGTCGTGGTGCCGCCGCAGCCCGAATCTCCGGCCAGTCTGGCCCTGAAGGCGCACTACCTGCGGGTCCAGACGGCCCTTCTGTCCGAAGGCCTGCTGCGCACCGAGATGGCGCCCTATGACGCGCCCTTCACCGACCGCAACCTGACCGAAAACTTCCTGATGATCGCGATGCACGAAGAATATTCCGGCGGCCAGATCTCGATGCGGCGCAGCGGGGCGCCGATCCCGCTGCAACGCTGGACGGTGCCGATCCGGGTCGCGGTCCTGTTCGGCCCGGCTGTGCCGGCATCACAGGTCGCCGCCGACCGCGCCCGCGTCGCCTCTTATTTCGCGCGGCTGGCGCGGGTCAGCGGGCATCCGATCGTCTTGTCGAACGACAGCCCGAACTTCTGGGTCCATATCGCCACGGTCGATGAACGCGCCGCGATGGCGCCGGTGATCGCGGCCGAGATGCCGGGCCTGACCGAGGGACAGATCGATTCGGTGACCCATATGGACGAGACGACCTATTGCCAGGTGCTGACCCAGGCCAACGAGGCGACCTCGACCTATTCCCGCGCCGTGGCGGTGATCCCGTCCGAACACCCGGACCTGATGCGCCTGGCCTGCATCCACGAGGAACTGGCCCAGGCGCTTGGCCTGCCCAATGACAGCAACGCCGCCCGGCCCTCGATCTTCAACGACGATCAGGAGTTTGCCTTGCTGACCAAGCAGGACGAGCTGATGCTGCGCATCCTTTACGACCCCGCGCTGCGCCCCGGCATGACCGAAGCCGAGGCGCGCCCCATCGTCCAATCCCTTGCAAGCCGCCTGATGGGCGGAGAAGGTT
Source organism: Rhodobacter sp. P2_H5 (assembly GCF_056403335.1). Classification (NCBI taxonomy): domain Bacteria; kingdom Pseudomonadati; phylum Pseudomonadota; class Alphaproteobacteria; order Rhodobacterales; genus Rhodobacter; species Rhodobacter sp. P2_H5. Next base: position 18,113 of record NZ_JBFUFS010000035.1, read on the forward strand.
AAGCCGCAACGCTGCGGAGGAGGTAAGCCATGGTTTTCGGATTTCTCAAGGGCGAGTTCATCGATGTCATCTCCTGGACCGATGACACCCGCGACACGATGGTCTGGCGCTTTGAACGCCGCGACAATGCGATCAAATACGGCGCGAAGCTGACGGTGCGCGAGGGGCAGGCCGCGGTCTTCATCAACGAGGGGCAGCTGGCCGATGTCTTCGGCCCCGGCCTGTACGAGCTGCAGACCAACAACATGCCGATCATGACGACCCTGCAGCACTGGGACCACGGCTTCCAGTCGCCCTTCAAATGCGAGATCTATTTCGTCAACACGACCCGGTTCAACAACCTCAAATGGGGCACGCAGAACCCGATCATGTGCCGCGACCCGGAGTTCGGCCCGGTCCGCATCCGCGCCTTTGGCACCTATGCGATGCGGGTGACCGATCCGGGCCTCTTCATGAAAGAGGTGGTGGGCACCGATGGCGAGTTCACCTCGGACGAAATCTCGATCCAGATCCGCAACGTGATCGTCCAGCAGATGAGCCAGGCCCTGGCCAAATCCGGCATTCCGGTGCTGGACATGGCCGCCAACACGATGGATCTGGCCAAGCTGGTAAACGCCGCGATTGCCCCCACGGTGGCGGCCTATGGCCTGGCCCTGCCGGAGTTCTACATCGAGAACATCTCGCTGCCCGACGAGGTGGAAAAGGTGCTCGACAAGCGAACATCGATGGGGATCGCCGGGGATCTGAACAAATACATGCAGTTCAACGCGGCCGAAGGGCTGGCGCAGCCCGGTTCCGCCATGGGGGCCACGATGGGGGCTGCCATCGGCGCGGGCATGGGTGCCGGGATGGGCGTGAACATGGGCGCGCAGGCCGGGCCCTGGGGCGCCATGCCGGCCGCGGCCGCCCCTGCGGCGGCCCCGCCGCCGCCGCCGCCCGCCGCAAGGCAATGGCATCTGGCCGAAAACGGCGCGACCAAGGGCCCTTACGGCGAGGCCGATCTGGTCGCCATGGCCGCCTCGGGCGCGCTGTCGCGGGCCTCGATGGTCTGGACCGCCGGGCAGGACGGCTGGAAAGCCGCCGGCGAGACCGAGCTTGCCAGGATCTTCGCCATGGTCCCGCCGCCGCCGCCCCCGGCCCCGGGGCAATAACGCATGGCCGGCGTCAGCGAGGAACACCGCTGGCCCTGCCAGCAATGCGGGGCCGAACTGCGCTATGCTCCGGGCCAGACGGTCCTGAAATGCGACCATTGCGGCTTTGAACAGGTCATCACCCCCGGCGGCCCGGCAGATCCCTCTGCCGGCCCCTGGGCCAGGCCTGCCAAGGCCGCCAAGGCCAAGGCCTTCCAGGAACATCCCCTGTCGCAGGGCCTGTCGGACGATCTGCCCGCCAGCGCCAGTGCCGAGGTCCGTTCGACCAAATGCCCGAACTGCGGCGCCGTGGTGGAGTTTCAGGGCGCCGCCCATGCCACCGAATGCCCGTTCTGCGCCTCGCCCGTGGTGATCGACACCGGATCGGAGCGCAAGATCAAGCCGCAGGCTCTCGTGCCCTTCGCGCTGGATGAGGGCACAGCGCGCAAGGCCCTGATTTCCTGGCTCGGCAGCCTGTGGTTCGCGCCGAACCGGCTCTTGGAATTCACCCGCGCCGGGCGGCAGCTGAACGGCATCTACGTGCCCTACTGGACCTTCGATGCCGAAACCACCAGCCGCTACCGCGGCGCCAAGGGCATCCATTACTACGAGACCCGCACCGTCACCGTCAACGTGAACGGCCGCAACGAACAGCGCCAGGAACAGGTGCAGAAGACCCGCTGGTATCCCGCCTCGGGCACCGTCGCCCGCGATTTCGACGATGTGCTGACCATTGCCGCCACCGCCCTGCCGGTCCATCTCGCCGATGGGCTGGAGCCCTGGGATCTTTCGCGGCTGGAACCCTATACGCCCGACTACCTCGCCGGTTTCCAGGCCGAGGGCTATACCGTGGCGCTGGCCGATGGCCATGAGACCGCCAAGGACAAGATGGCCCGGGTGATCTATCAGGATGTGCGCCAGGACATCGGCGGCGATGAGCAAAGGGTCGATGCGATCGACACCAGCTATGCGGCCGAGACCTTCAAGCACATCCTGCTGCCGGTCTGGATGGCCGCTTACAAATACAACGGCAAAAGCTACCGCTTCCTCGTCAACGGCCAGACCGGCGAGGTGCAGGGCGAACGCCCGTGGAGCGTCTGGAAAATCGCCTTCGCCACAATCGCCGCCGCCGTGGTCGCCGGCGTGGTCTTCTACTTCTACCAAAAGGCGAGAAACGGCGGCTGACCCGCCCCCCTGCGCACCGCCCCCTACTCCCTTGCCCTC
>NZ_JBFUFS010000036.1:0-18540 GCF_056403335.1 Rhodobacter sp. P2_H5
GTGTCTGGGGGGGGCGGCAGCCCCCCCAGCCGGGTCCGCCGAGCGCCCCCCGGTTGACTCTCCCCCCCTGCCCGGGCATGTGGGAGGCCATCCCTTCCGGAGGCCCCATGCGCGTTCTGCCCCATGCCCGCATTCCCGAATTGCCCAATCCCTATTTTGGCAAGGTCCGCGATTGCTACGACCTGCCCGCCGATGCGGCGCATCCGGGGGGGCGGCGGATCCTGATTGCCTCGGACCGGATCTCGGCCTTCGACCGGATCCTCGCGGCCATCCCCTACAAGGGCCAGGTCCTGACCCAGATCGCGAAATTCTGGTTCGAGCGCACGGCCGACATCATGCCGAACCATGTAGTGGAATATCCCGATCCGAACGTGGTGATCGGGGAACGCCTGACGATCCTGCCGGTCGAGGTCGTGGTGCGCGGCTATCTCGCCGGGACCACCTCGACCTCGATCCTGACCCGCTACAAGGCCGGGCAGCGCGAGATGTATGGCCACAGCCTGCCCGATGGGCTGCGCGACAATGAGGTTCTGCCGGCGCCGATCATCACGCCGACCTCCAAGGCCTTCGACGGCGGCCATGACGAGCCCCTGACCGAGGCCGAAATCATCGCCCAGGGCCTGCTGACCCCGGCGCAATGGGATGAGGTTTCCGCAGCGGCCCTAGCGCTTTTCGCCCGCGGGCAGAAGATGGCGGCGGAGCGCGGGTTGATCCTCGTGGATACCAAGTACGAATTCGGCACCGACAGCACGGGCCGCATCCTGATCGCGGATGAGATCCACACCCCGGATTCCTCGCGCTACTGGATCGCCTCAGGCTATCAGGCGGCGTTCGAGGCCGGCGGGCGGCCGCCGAGCTTTGACAAGGACGTGATCCGCTCCTGGGTCGCCGCGCGCTGCGACCCTTACAAGGACGAGATCCCCGAGATCCCGGCCGAGATGATCGAGGCGACCTCCCAGGTCTATATCCAGGCCTATGAGGCGATCACCGGCCAGAGCTTCGTGCCCGATCTGTCGGGGGCAACGCCGCTTGACCGCATCCGCACGGCGCTGACACCCTATTTCGGTTAGATGGGCAAATTGCCCATCCTACCGGACGGACCTCGGCCCGTGGCGGGCGGAGTGTTTGCGCTAACGGGGCGATTTCCGCTATGGTCCCTGAAAACCTCGGGAGGGTGAAATGATTCTCAGCTGTGGCGAAGCCCTGATCGACATGCTGCCGCGCATCAGCACGGGCGGCGAGGCCTGCTTTGCGCCCTATGCCGGCGGGGCGGTCTTCAACACGGCCATCGCTCTGGGGCGGCTTGGCGCGCCTTCCGCCTTCTTCTCGGGCATCTCGACCGACATGCTGGGCGAGATCCTGGCCGATACGCTGGCGGCCTCCAAGGTTGACACCCGGTTCTGCGCCCGCTCGGGCCGACCCACGACGGTGGCCTTCGTCAAGCTGGTGAACGGCCAGGCGACCTATGCCTTCTATGACGAGGGCACGGCGGGCGTCATGCTGTCGCAGGACCAGCTGCCGACCCTTCCGGCCGAGGTGGACACGCTGTTCTTCGGGGGAATCTCTCTGGTCAATGACCCGGCGGCCTCGACCTACGAGGCGCTGCAGGCGCGCGAGGCACCCTCCCGCGTCACCATGATCGACCCCAACATCCGCCCCGGCTTCATCGCCGGCAAGGAAGCGCCCTACCGCGCCCGGATCGAACGGATGATCGCCCGCGCCGATATCGTCAAACTGTCGGATGAGGACCTGCACTGGCTGGCCGGCGCCGGCGATCTGACCGCGTTGGCGCGCGGGATCATCGCCAAGGGGCCGAAGGTGGTCTTCATCACCGAAGGCGCCGCCGGGGCCCGGGCAGTCACCGCGACCCAGGACCGGTTTGTCGCGGCGCAAAAGGTCACCGTCGCCGATACGGTCGGCGCGGGCGACACCTTCAACGCCGGCGCCCTCTGCGCCCTGCACGAGGCGGGCGCGCTGAGCAAGGCGCGGCTTGCCGCCCTGACCGATGCCGAACTGGATGCCGCACTCAGCCTCGGCACGCGCTCGGCCGGCATCACCGTCTCGCGGGCCGGGGCCAACCCGCCCTGGCGTCACGAGCTCTGATGCGGGCGCTGCTGCAACGGGTCAGCCGGGCTTCGGTCACGGTGGAGGGCGCGGTGGTGGGCCAGATCGGCCCGGGCCTCCTGATCCTGGTCTGCGCGATGCAGGGCGATACCCAGGCCGAGGCCGACAAGCTCGCCGCCAAGATCGCCAAGCTGCGCATCTTCAAGGACGAGGCCGGCAAGATGAACCTGTCGGTGCGTGACATCGGCGGGGCGGCGCTGGTGGTCAGCCAGTTCACCCTCGCCGCAGACCTGCGCGGCAACCGGCCCGGGTTTTCCTATGCCGCAGCCCCGGCCGAGGGTCAGATGCTCTACGATTACTTCGCCACCCGCATCGCAGTCGAGGGTATTCCGGTCGAAAAGGGCATCTTCGGCGCCGATATGGATGTCGCGCTGAACAACGACGGTCCGGTCACGATCTGGATGGACACGGCGAGCCTGTAAGGCCGCCGTGTTGATTTTTCGCAGAAAAATCGGGACCCGGTATCGAGACTAGTTGAAGGGGTTCGACGTGCCGCTGATCGCGGTGCCGCAGTCCAACAGCTTGCTGATCGACGAGGCCGAGCCTGCCAGCGAGTAATCCTTGACCGGCGTCCCGTCTTCCGAGCGCAGGTGCAGCATCGACCCCTTGGCGACCTCCAGCACGAAATTCACGCTTTTCTTGCCCTCCGGCAGGTCGAACAGCACCGAACTTCCGGTCAGGTTGGCGTCGGTCAGCGACCAGGGCGAGCGGCGGTCGATCTCGACCTCCAGATTGGCGGTGCCCTCGTCACCGAAATCCCAATCCTCGGAATAGAACTGTAGGCGGATCGCCTGGTCGGGGAAAATCCAGATCGAGAAGCTTTCACCGGGGTCGGAGACTTCGGCCAGGCAGGCATAGGTGTCATCGTCAAAGGTCACGCCTTCGACCTGCCAGCTTTTGTAGGAATAGAGCACATCCGTGCGGTCCGCCATCGCCGGCAAGGCCCCTGCACCGATCCCCAAAGCCACCAGAAAACCCAGCCCAAACTTCATCACAAATACCTCCACCCAATGTGATTTGACACAGATTTGAGCGAGCCGCGCGATTCCCGCAACTGAAAACGGCGGGGCGGGCTGTACAATCGTATAAGAATTTCCCGGCTGCAGCCTGCGGGCAAAACCTCAGGCCGACCACTCCCAAGGGATTGAGAAATCTCCCATAACCTTGGTGACGGCGCTCTCCTCGGCGGGCAGGCGGCCGCCGAGCCGGGCCAGAAGGCCGCGCTTGCGGTCCTCGACCACCTCGGCCACGCGGGCGGAAAGCCCGGCCTCGGCCAGGGTCGCATCGAAGACCCGGGTGATGGCCAGTTTGCGCAGCTCGGGCTTCAGCACCTTGCCCACGGCGGTCTTGGGCAGGGCGGGCAGGATCTCGACATATTTCGGGATGGCGGCGCGTTCGGTGATGCGGGCCTCGCAATGCGCGGCCAGATCCTCGGCGCTGACCAGGGCGCCCTTGACCAGTTCGACATAGACGCAAGGGATCTCGCCGGCATGGGCATCGGGCTGGCCGATCGCCCCGGCGAAGGCCACCGCCGGATGGGCCATCATCGCCTCTTCGATCAGGGCCGGGTCGATGTTGTGGCCGCCGCGGATGATCAGGTCCTTGGCGCGCCCGGTGATGAAGAGATAGCCCTCGGCGTCGATCCGGCCCAGATCGCCGGTGCGCAGATAGCGGTCATGGGCGAAAAGCCCGTCGTTGCGGGCGGCTTCGACATAGGTGCTGCCGGGGATGACGCCGGGGCTGTCGACGCAGATCTCGCCCACCTCGTCCACGCCGCAGGGCCGCGGGCCATTGGCGTCGTGGGTCAGGATGCGCACTTGCGTATAGGGAAACGGCAGCCCGACCGCGCCGATCTTCTTGACCCCCTCGGGCGGGTTGACCGCGACGAGGCAGGTGCATTCGGTGAGGCCGTAGCCCTCCAGCACCTGCACGCCGGTCGCTCTTTCGTAGCGGTTGAACAGTTCCACCGGCAGCGGGGCCGAGCCGGAGAAGGTGCCGCGCAGGGTGCCGATGCGCGCATTGACCGGACGCTGCATCAGCGCCGACAGCGCGGTGGGCACCGCGATCAGATAGGTCGCGCCATAGCGTTCCACAAGTTTCCAGAGGTTGTCGAAGACCCCCTCACCCCGGTAGCCCTGCGGCGTGGGAAACACCACATGCGCGCCCGAGGCCACCATCGACATCAGGACCGGATAGGCCGCCAGCACATGGAACAGGGGCAGCGGGCACATGACCACATCCGCCTCGCGGAACAGAAGCTTATGACCGAGCCAGCCGTTGTAGATCATCCCCGAGACGCGGTGCTGCGCCACCTTGGGCATGCCGGTGGTGCCGCCGGTGTGGAAATAGGCGGCGATCCGGTCATCGGGCGGGTCGGCGAAGGCGAGGGACTTGGGCTGACGCGCGAGGCCCTGGGCAAAGTCCATCACCCGCGCCTTGTGGCGCCGCGGGTTCTTCGGGCGGATCAGCTTCACGATCAGCGATTTGGGGAAGGGCAGATAGGAGGCAAGATCAACCTCCAGCACGGTCTGGACGCCCGGCGCCTCCTCCAGCGCCAGACCTACCTTCTGGGCGAGGTCGCTGCGGGGAAAGCTCTTCAGCGTGACCAGCACCTTGGCCTTGGTCTCGCGCAGGATGCCCGCGATCTGGGCCGGGTCGAGCAGGGGGTTGATCGGGCAGACGATCCCCGCCACGGCGCCGGCCAGCAGGGTCACCGCGGTTTCCAGCGCATTGGGCAGGATGAAGGCCACCACATCGCCGCGCCCGACGCCAAGCGTGCGGAACAGGTTGGCGGCCTGCGTGACCTGATCCAGCATCTGCCCCCAGGTCAGGGTCCGCGCCTTGTCCTGCGGGCCCGAGGTCAGCTGAAAGCTGATGGCAGCGCGGTCGCCGTGGGCGCGGGCGGTGCGCGACAGGAAGTCATGCATGGTGCGGCCCACGTCGCGGGCCTCCCAGGGCATCTCGGCCTCGATCGCGGCGATATCCTCGCGCGTGCGGAATGCGGCCATGGTTCCCCCCTTGTCACGCCCTTGTGTCAGGGCTTGACGCCAAGATGGGGCCAAAGTGCCGGTTTGCCAAGGACCGGATGCAGGTGCGGGTTGCGGGCGGAGAATTTTCCGCGATATTCCCCGGGGATGCGGCCGGAGAGATGCTGTGGATCTGACCCCGAGATGCGAAGACTGTGTGGCGCTGTGCTGCGTGATGCTGCCCTTTGACGCGGGTCCCGACTTTGGCTTCGACAAGCCGGGCGGCCTGCCCTGCCGGCACCTTGCGGGCCATGCCTGCGCCATCCATGCCAATCTGGCGGATCAGGGCTTTTCCGGCTGCGTGCGCTATGACTGCCTCGGCGCCGGGCAGCGGGTGACGCAGGAGGTGTTCTCCGGCAAAAGCTGGCGCAATCAGCCCGAACTTGCGCTGCCCATGGAGGCCGCTTTCCGCGCCATGCGCCGCCTGCACGAAGATCACGCGCTTCTGCTCAGCGCCGCCAAGCTGCCCCTGACGGCAGAGGAGGAGGCCCGGCGCCAGACCCTTCTGGCCGAAGTGGATGTCGAGGCGCGCCAGACCGAGGCGAGCCTTGCCGCCTATGAGGTCGGGCCCCTGCCCCGCCAGCTGCGCGGCTTTGTGGCCGACCTCAGGGCGCGGTTGAGGAGCCGTCGGTGAATTGCAGCCGGGCCAGGCGGGCGTAAAGCCCGTTCTGCGCCACCAATTCGTCATGGGTGCCCATGGCGACGATGCGGCCCTTGTCCAGGACGACAATCCGGCTGGCGCGTTTGACGGTGGCCAGACGGTGCGCCACGACCAGAACCGTGCGGCCCTCGGCCAGACGATCCACTGCCTGCTGCACCAGACGCTCGCTTTCGGCATCCAGCGCCGAGGTCGCCTCGTCGAGCAGCAGGATCGGCGCATCGCGCAGGATGGCGCGGGCGATGGCGATGCGTTGCTTTTGCCCGCCCGACAGCATCACGCCGCGCTCACCCAAGAAGGTGTCAAAGCCGCGCGGCAGGGCCATGATGAAATCATGAGCGGCGGCGGCTTTCGCGGCCTCTTCCACCTCGGCATCGGTGGCATCGGGGCGGCCAAAGCGGATATTGTCGCGGGCCGAGGCCGCGAAGATCACCGAATCCTGCGGCACGAGGGCGATTTCGCGGCGGAACGTGTCGCGCGCCAGATCGCGCAGATCGACGCCTTCCAGCGTGATCCGGCCCGAGACCGGGTCAAAGAAGCGCAGAAGCAGCTGGAAGACGGTGGATTTGCCCGCGCCGGAGGGGCCGACCAGCGCCACCGTCTCGCCCGGGGCGATGGTCAGGGTGAAACCCTTCAGCGCGGGCATGTCGGGGCGCGTCGGATAGGTGAAGCTGACATCCTCGAAGGCCAGCGCGCCATGCACCGGCTGCGGCAGGGTTTTGGGATGGGCGGGGTCCTGCACCGGGTCTTCGGCCTGCAACATCTCGACCAGACGTTCGGTGGCGCCGGCGGCGCGCTGCAATTCGCCCCAGATCTCGGACAGGGCACCCACGGCCCCCGCCACCATGACGGCGAGGATGACGAACTGCACCAATTCACCGGGCGTCATCGCCCCCGAGCGGACATCATGCGCGCCGATCCAGAGGACGCCGACCACCCCGGCAAAGACGAGGAACATGACCAGAAAGGTCATCACCGCGCGCAAGCCGATCCGGTTCAGCGCCGCGCCATAACTTTTCTCGGTGACATGGGCAAACTCGGCGCGGGTGGCGCCGACATGGGTGAAGGCCTGGACGATCTGCACCGCCGACAGGGCCTCCGACGCCTTGCCGGAGGATTGCGCGATCCAGTCCTGATTTTCCCGGCTCGACGCCCGCAGACGCCGGCCCAGCACCACGATCGGCACCACCACGGCGGGCACGATCAAGAGGACCATGAGCGTAAGCTTGGTCGAGGTCAGCATCAAAAGCACCATGCCGCCCAACAACATCAACACGTTGCGCAGGGCGACCGAGACCGAGGAGCCGATCACCGACTGGATCAGCGTGGTGTCGGTGGTGATGCGCGACAGGACCTCGCCCGTCATGATGCCTTCGAAATAGGCCGGGCTCATCGCCATCACGCGGTCGAACAGGGCGCGGCGGATGTCGGCCACGACCCGCTCGCCCAGCCTTGTGACGAAGTAATAGCGCACCCCGGTGCCCAGCGCCAAGACCGCCGCCACCGCGAGGGCCGCGCCGAAATACTGGTCCAGCATCGCGGCCCGTTCCATCCCGAAGCCGTCGATCACCCGGCGCACCGCCAAGGGCAGGATCAGGCTGACCGAGGCCGTGACGATCAGCGCCAGCCCCGCCACCAGGGCCATGCCCCGATAGGGCGCAAGAAAAGGCGCCAGCCCCGCCAAAGCCCCGACCTTGCGCGATTTTGCGCGGTCCTGCATGTCAAGCTGCGCCATGGAATGCTCCTCGTGATCGCGCAATCCTGTAAGCCGGGGACCGCCGACAGGCAAGCGCCGCGTCACCGATGCCGCCTTGCCCCCCTTCCGCCCGCGCGGCTTTCCTGATTAATTTGGCCCATGCAGTATTTCATCCTCCCCGACGGAACCCGCCTTGCCTATGCCGATCAGGGCGAAGGCACCGCTCTTTTGTGCCTGCCCGGCCTGACCCGCAACATGCGCGATTTCGGCTATGTCCTGCCGCATCTGGGCGGGCGGGTGATCCGGATGGATTACCGCGGACGGGGGCTCAGCTCCTGGACCGGGGCGGGCAGTTACAACGTGGTGCAAGAGGCGCAGGATGCGCTGGCCCTGATGGACCATCTGGGGGTGGACCGCTTCGCCGTGCTTGGCACCTCACGCGGGGGGCTGATCGGGCTGGTGCTGGCGCACCTGGCGCGCGACCGGCTTCTGGGCCTGTGTTTCAACGACATCGGCCCGGTGATCGAACGCGCCGGGCTGGAGCGGATTTCGGCCTATGTCGGGCGCAGCCCCTCGGCCCGCAGCCACGAGGCCTATGCCGCCGTGCTGGAACAGAACTCTCCGGGTTTTGTCGATGTGCCGGCGTCGCGCTGGCTGGAAGAGGCCCATATCCATACGAAAATGGGGATTTCCGGCTTGCAGATCACCTATGACCCGGCCTTGCGCGAAAGCTTCCTTGCGTCTTTGGCCGCACCTTCGGGCGATGCCTGGCAGCTGTTCGACCTTTGCGCGGGGATGCCGATGGCGGCGATAAGGGGCGAAAACTCGGACCTTCTGAGCGCGCAGACCCTGGCCGAGATGGGGCTGCGCCACCCTGGGCTGATCGCGGCCACGGTGCCCGACCGCGCCCATGTGCCCTTTCTCGATGAACCCGAGGCGCTTGAGGCCATCGCGCAGTTTCAGGAGGCTGTAGGATGAGCTCTGTCCCCGATATTGCGATGCCGGATATGGCCATGATCGAAGCGGCCGAGGCGCGGCTCGCCGGCCATGCCCGCCGGACGCCGCTTCTGAACGCGCCGCTGCTCGACCGTCTGGCCGGGCGGCGGATCTTTGTGAAGGCCGAGTGCCTGCAATGGACCGGCAGTTTCAAGTTCCGCGGCGCCTGGTCGGCCCTGACCGCGCTGAGCGAGGAGGCGCGCCGCAAGGGCGTGATCGCCTTCTCCTCGGGCAACCATGCGCAGGGCGTGGCCTATGCGGCCTCGCTTCTGGGGGCGCCCGCCGTGATCATCATGCCGGCGGATGCCCCGCAGGTGAAGATCGCCAACACGCGGGCCTACGGCGCCGAAGTGGTGCTTTACGACCGCGAGACCGAGGACCGCGAGGCGATCGGCCAGGCCCTGTCGCAGGCGCGCGGGCTGACGCTGATCCGCCCCTATGACGAACCCCTGGTCATCGCCGGTCAGGCCAGCGTCGGGCTGGAGATCGCAGCGCAAGCCGCCGAAGCCGGGATCACCCAGGCCGATGTGATCACCTGCTGCGGCGGCGGCGGCCTGACCGCCGGGATCGCCCTGGCGCTGGAGGCGCGCGCCCCCGGCTTGCGCGCCCGCCCCGCCGAGCCGGAGGGCTTCGACGACACCGCCCGCTCGCTCGCCTCGGGCCGGGTGGAGCGCAACGCCACGGCCAGCGGCTCGATCTGCGATGCGATCGTCACACCCGAGCCGGGCAAGATCACCTTCCCGATCCTGCAACGGCTCTGCGGCCCCGGCCTCGCCGTCAGCGATGACGAGGCCTTGCGGGCGATGGCCCTGGCCTTCACCCATCTGCGCATCGTGATCGAACCGGGGGGTGCCGTGGCGCTGGCCGCCGCCCTCTTCCGTCCCGATCTGCCCGAAACGGTGATCTGCACGGCCTCGGGCGGCAATGTGGAGGTGGAAACCTTCACCCGGGCGCTGGAACTGCTTGCCACCAAGTGGGAATATCCGACATTCTGGCCGTAGGAACCCCAGGGTTCACCCCCGAGCCATGAAGTTTTGCAACATGTTGGTCTTTCTGCCCGATATCCGCCTGCAGACCCGCGTCGAAGGCCCCGCTTCGGCGCCGCCTCTGGTCTTCTCCCATGCCCTGGGGACCAACATGTCGATCTGGGATGGCGTGCTGCAACACCTGCCCGAATACCGCACCCTGACCTATGACCAGCGCGGCCATGGAATGTCGGATGTGCCGCCGGCGCCCTATGCGATGGGAACGCTGGTGCGCGATGCCGAACGGCTGATGGATTACTTCGGGATGAAGGACGCGGTCTTCATCGGCGTCTCGCTCGGCGGCATGGTGGCGCAGGGGCTGGCGGTCAAGCGGCTCGATCTGGTGCGCGGGCTGGTCCTGTCCAACACCGCCGCCCGGATTGCAACGCCCGAGATCTGGGCCGCCCGCAGCGCGCAGATCCGGGACGAGGGGCTGGCGGCCTATGCCCCCTCTGCCCTGCAGCGCCAGCTTGGGCCGCGCTGGCAGGACAGCCCGCACCGCGCCTATCTGGAACGCGTCCTGACCGCGACCGACCCCGAAGGCTGGGCCGGCTGCGCCGCGGCGATCGGCGGCACCGATTTCTACACCACCACCGCCAGCCTGCGCCTGCCCGCCCTGGCCATCGCCGGCGCTAATGACGGCACCACCCCGCCCGACCTCGTCCGCGAAACCGCCGAGCTGATCCCCGGCCACCGCTTCGAACTGATGCGCGGTGTCGGCCATTTCCCGATGGTCGAAAAACCCGCCGAATACGCCGCCCTTCTGAAAGACTTCCTCATCAGCATCGGCCACTTCTGAACTCCCCCCCGCACCCCCCCCATTTGCGCTTTGCCCAAATACTCCGGGGGGAGGCCGCAGGCCGAGGGGCAGCGCCCCTTTTGCGACATCAAATGTCGCGCACCGCCAGAAATTCGCCGCGCCCTGCCCTAATCTGGCGCCAAAATCGGAGGATCGCGCATGAAGCTCAAGGATCTGGAAATCTTCGTCGTGGCCCCGCCAGCGCCGGGTTGGGGGGGCCGCTATTGGATCTTCACCAAGCTCACCACGGACAATGGCATCGTCGGCTACGGCGAATGCTATGCCTCCACCGTCGGCCCCAAGGCGATGATCGCGGTGATCGAGGATGTCTTCGCGCGCCACATGCTGGGCGAGAACCCGGAAAACCTCGAACTGATGTACCGCCGGGCCTATTCCTCGGGCTTCACGCAAAGGCCTGACCCCACGGTGATGGGCGCCTTTTCGGGGCTGGAGATCGCCTGCTGGGACATCCTCGGCAAGGCCCGCAATCGTCCGGTCTGGGCGCTGCTCGGCGGCAAGATGAACGAAAGGGTGCGCAGCTATACCTATCTTTACCCCGAGCCGGGCGAGGATGCGGCCGAGTTCTGGGTCAATCCCGACATGACCGCGCAGGCGGCGGCGCGGGCGGTGAAGCAGGGCTTCACGGCGGTCAAGTTCGACCCCGCCGGCCCCTACACGATCCGCGGCGGGCACGAGCCTGCGGGGTCCGACATCACGCGATCGGTCGCGTTCTGCAAGAAGATCCGCGAGGCTGTCGGCGACAAGGCCGACCTTCTGTTCGGCACCCATGGCCAGTTCTCCACCCCCGGCGCGATCCGGATGGGCCGCGCCTTGGAACCCTATGACCCCCTGTGGTACGAGGAGCCGATCCCGCCGGATAACCTCTTGGAATTTGCCGAAGTGGCGCGCCATGTCCGCATCCCGCTCGCCACCGGCGAACGGCTGACCACCAAGGCCGAGTTCGGCACCCTCTTGCGCGCCGGCGGCGTCAAGATCCTGCAACCGGCGCTGGGGCGTCTGGGCGGCATTCTGGAGGCCAAGAAGCTTTCGGCGATTGCCGAGATCTTCAACGCCCAGATCGCGCCGCATCTCTATGCCGGGCCGGTGGAATGGGCGGCCAATATCCATCTCGCGGCCTCGATCCCCAATATCCTGATGGCGGAAACCATCCAGACCGGTGGCGCCTTCCACCTTGCGCTGATCAAGCACACGCTGACATGGGAGGATGGCTATATCATCCCGCCGGAAGCGCCCGGTCTTGGCATCGAGTTTGACGAGGATCTGGCCCGCGCCCATCCCTTCACCGGCACGGGTCTGCATCTGCAGATGCAGGAGGCGGCTTGCGATTACCGCCATGGCAACCGTTTCGAAGGCGGGGCGCCGGCGCCTTCAAAGTGACCTTGCGGCGGCCCGGACAAGCGGGCACCTTGGCCAAAACAGGAGAAGCAAATGCAGAAAGTGGCACTCATCACCGCGGGCGGGTCCGGCATGGGGGCGGCGGCGGCGCGCAAGCTCGCCGCTGACGGCTATGGCGTGGCGATCCTGTCCTCCTCGGGCAAGGGCGAGGCTTTGGCGCTGGAATTGGGCGGCGTGGGGGTCACCGGGTCGAACCAGTCGGGCGAGGATGTCAAACGCGTGGTCGATGCCGCCATGGCGCGCTTCGGCCGGATCGACTTGCTGGTGAACTCTGCCGGCCACGGGCCGCGGGCGCCCTTGCTGGAGATTTCGGACGAGGATTGGCACAAGGGGATGGAGGTCTACCTGATGCCGGTCCTGCGCACGACGCGGCTGGTGGCCCCGATCATGGTGGCGCAGGGCGGCGGGGCGATCATCAACATCTCCACCGCCTGGGCGTTTGAACCTTCGGCGATGTTCCCGACTTCAGCGGTCTTCCGCGCCGGATTGGCGAGCTATACCAAGATCTTCGCCGATGACTACGCGCCGAAAAACGTGCGGATGAACAACATCCTGCCCGGCTGGATCGACAGCCTGCCCGCCACCGAAGCCCGCGCCAAGTCGGTGCCGATGGGGCGCTATGGCACGGCGGAAGAGATTGCAGCGACCGTGGCCTTCCTTGCCTCGGACGGGGCGGGTTATATCACCGGCCAGAACCTGCGGGTCGATGGCGGCATCACGCGGTCGGTCTGAGGCGATGTCCTACAAGCGCCCCATCGTTCCTGCCGATTTCACGCCCCCTGCCCGCTGGGACGGGCCGGGGTTTCACCTGCGCATGCTGACCATCCATGACGTGGTGAAGGATTTTGAAGCGGTGATGTCCACGCCGCATCTGCGCGGCTTGATGGACCCGGGCACCACCTGGCCCGACGGGCTGACGCTGGAGGGTAACCTGATCGACCTCGCCTGGCACCAGCGCGAGTTCTACCTGCGCCATTCCTTCGCCTATACGGTGATGAATGACGACGAAAGCCGGTGCCTGGGCTGTTGCTACCTCAACCCCTCGGACTGGGCGGGCTATGAGGTTTGCGCCTATTACTGGGGCCGCGATCTGGGCATCGAGGCGGAGATTGGCCCAGTCTTCCGCCGTCTGGTTGCCTGTTTTCCCTGGGAAAACGTGGCTTTCCCGGGCCGCGATCAGGACTGGCACCTGTTTGGTCGGGGCCGCTGAACGGCCTCGACGCTGCTGCCGCGGCCGTTCAGAAGTCGAACAATTCGCCCAGGAAACCCTCGCGCTTCTTGCGCTTACCATAGCGGTGGTCGTCGTCGCTGGAATAGCGGCGGTCGTCGTCATCGGACCGTCGCGGGGCGGCAGGTACCACCCGCGCGGCCTCGCCGCCGGCGCGCTCGAGGATCTTGTCCAGCTCGCCCCGGTCCAGCCAGACGCCGCGGCACTTCGGGCAATAGTCGATCTCGACTCCGCTGCGCTCGCTCATCACCAGATTTTCACCGTCAATCGGGCATTGCATCGCTCTCTCCTCTTTGTGATTGCCCAACCGAGATGGGGCCGGCGGAGTTTTGGACAAGACCCATTGCCGCAGCCCGGGGCAGTGCATAGGTTTTGTCGGCAATTCCATGCCGAAGGATCAGGCGATGACCACCCCTTACGTTCCCCCGAAAGTCTGGACCTGGGATCAGGCCAATGGCGGCCAGTTCGCCTCTATCAACCGTCCGATCGCGGGCGCCACGCATGACAAGGTGCTGCCGCGCGGGGCGCATCCGTTCCAGCTGTATTCGCTGGCGACGCCCAACGGCGTCAAGGTCACCATCATGTTCGAGGAACTGCTGGAGGCCGGTTTTGCCGCCGAATATGACGCCTGGCTGATCTCGATCTCGGCCGGCGACCAGTTCGGCTCGGGCTTTGTCGAGGTCAACCCGAACTCGAAAATCCCGGCGTTGATGGATTATTCCGGGGCGGAGCCGGTGCGGATCTTTGAATCCGGCGCCATCCTGATGCATCTGGCCGAAAAGTTCGGCGCCTTCCTGCCCGCCTCGGGCCCGGCGCGGACCGAAGTCTTGAGCTGGCTCTTCTGGCAGATGGGCTCGGCGCCCTTCCTTGGCGGCGGTTTCGGGCACTTCTTCGCCTATGCCCCGGAAAAGATTGAATATGCGATCAACCGCTACGCGATGGAGGTCAAGCGCCAGCTTGACGTTCTGGACCGCCATCTGGCCAAGAACGAATATGTCGGCGGGGAATACTCGATTGCCGACATGGCGATTTTCCCCTGGTACGGCAACATGGTGCTGGGGTCGAGCTATGCCAATTCGGCCGAGTTCCTCGATGTCGGAATCTATACCAACGTCAAACGCTGGGCCGATGCGATTGCCGCGCGTCCGGCGGTCAAGCGGGGCCGGATGGTCAACAAGAACTGGGGCGATCCGTCGGGCCAGGTGCCCGAGCGCCACTCCGCCGCCGATTTCGAAGGCAAGGTCTGAGGGTTTTGAAGCCAAGCAAAGGGCGGCACCGCGGTGCCGCCCTTTGTCATGGGTGAGGGGCGGAAGGGCTCAGTCGTCCGAGCCGGAATGGCCGTGGTCATCGCCCGCGTCGTGGTCCGCGCCGTCGTCGCCGCCATGACCGCCGTGGTCGTCGCCAGCATCGTGGTCGGCACCATCATCGGCGCCGTGGCCACCGTGATCGTCGCCCACGTCATGGCCTGCGCCATCGTCGGCGCCGTGGCCGCCGTGGTCGTCGCCCACGTCATGGCCCGCGCCGTCGTCGGCGCCGTGGTGACGGCCCTTGCCATTGACGTCGGTCGGCTTGGCCTTGCCCGACTTGTGGTCGATGGCGAAGCTTTCGGTGACACCGGCCCGGGTGCCGGTCACGGTCCATGACCCGTGGGCATGGGTCACGGTCACATTCTCGTAGCCCGCCGCCGTATAGGCCTGGGCCAGCCGGGCGCCAAAGTTCTGGGCCTGTGCGGCGCCGCCAAGGCTGAGGGCGGTCAGGGTCACAAAAGCAAAGGTGGAAAGCAGTTTCATGGTTTTTACTCCGGTTCTGGTGAGGCCAGTCGTTCATCCCGGGATCAGAATCGCCGAAATGAGGGGTTCTGGGTACGGACCAAGGGCGGGGGCTTTGCGCTCAATGCGGGCCGGAACGCCGACCAAGGTCCGAAAATCACAGGTCGAAGTTGTCGGTCGTCAGATCCCAGACGCCGTTGACGACGATCTGCATGTCATCCACCACCGATCCGGCGAGGCGCACCTCGACCAGGGTGGTGTTGCCGACATGGGAATAGCGCACCTCGGCACCGCTACCGGTGAAGTCATCGGTGCCGAGGAAGACGAAAGCGTCATCCCCCCCGCCCTGCGCCGCATCAATCCGCGACAGATCGATCACATTGCTCGCCGGATCAAAGCCCTGGATCGTGTCAGCGCCGGTGTCGCTGGTGCTGTCGCTGACCGCCTTGAAGACGAAGGTGTCCACCCCGGTGCCGCTGCCCATCAGATCGCCGCCCGCGCCGCCGATCAGCGTATCGTTGCCAAGGCCGCCATAAAGCCGGTCCGCCCCGCCGCCGCCCGACAGAACGTTGTCACGCGTATCGCCCGACAGGGTGTCCGCAAAGGACGACCCGGTCAGGTTTTCGCAGCCCTTGATGCGCAGGGTTCCGGCATCGGCGAAAGTGAAGTTGCGGGTGGTCAGGTTGGCCACGACGCCATGCGGATCGGTCTGCGTCGCGAAGGACAGGGTGTTGCTGCCCAAGCCGCCATAGATGCGGTCGCTGCCCGCACTGACGTTGAACACGTCATCCCCCGAGCCGCCCCAGAGGTAGTCATCACCCTCGCCGCTTTGCAGCGTGTCGTCGCCCGAGCCGCCATTGATCCGGTTGCCGCCCTCGCCGCCATCGAGGAAATCGTCGCCGCCGCTGCCACGTAGGGTGTCGTCGCCCTTGTCGCCGACGATCTGGTTGGCCTGGGCCGAACCGATGCCGATCAGCCCGTGCGAGCCTGAGAGGAAAAGATTCTCGACCCCCGAACTCAAGCGGAAATCGACGGTTGAAAACACCCGGTCGACGCCCCCCGTGGTGTCGATGATCGACACATCCGAACGGTCGACCCGGTAGGTGTCATTGCCGCGGCCGCCGATCACATTGCCCATCACCTGACCGCCAGCCAGTACAAAGGCGTTCACCCCGTTGCCCAGGTTGATGTCGCCCATCACCAGCCCGCTGATCCGGACGTAATCGTTGTAGGAATTCAGGGTGATGTTGCCTTCGATCTTTCCCGAGTTGAAGATGTTGGAGGATTGCGTGGCGGTGACATTGCCCTCGATCAGGCCGGCGTTGCGCAGGGTCAGGCCGCCCGCCACCTGAATGGCCGATTGCAGCGCCGAGGCGTTGAGCAGGTTGCCGGTGTTGGTCAGGGTCAGCGTGCCGCCGCCCATCACATGGACCGTGGGGCCCATGCCCGCCGTGCTGAGTGTGCCGGTATTGGCGATGACGGCGGTGGAGGTCTGGTTCAGCGCCAGCGCAATCGCGGCCCCGGAGGACACGCCAAGCCCCTGCAGCGAGCCGTCATTGGCGATGTTGACCTGCGACCGGTCCTGCGCCGCCATCAGGCTGATGCCCTGGCCGCCGCTGATCATCCCGGCGTTGTGGACGGCGAAAAAGCCCTTGAACGTGCCCGAAACCGCCGCAAGATCGACCCCGCCGGTCACCACCGAGCCGCTGGCGGCAATCGTCACGCTGGTATTGGCCACGGCATTCAGCTGCAGCCCGCTCGCCGTGGCCGAGGCCATGGCGCCATAGGAAATCAGCGTCGCCGTGTCCGACAGGATCACCGCCGAACCCACCGGCGCCAGAATCGACCCGTCGGAGGCCATGAAGCCGAACTCGCCGGAATCGAGGATCTGCCCGGCCGACGTGTTGGTCGAGATGATGAAAGAGGACATGCGCGGCTCCGCAACCAGCTCCGCCCGGGCATGGGCGCCGTCCCAGAAGATCCCATGTCTTGGCTACCAAAAGGTTGCGATTTGCTGCGCTGCGGCCCACCAAATCTTGTGGATTTGCTTAAACCTCGGCCCTCAGTTGCCTTAAAAGCGGGGTTCACTTGTGTCAAACTCGGCGTGCATTTTGGTCAAACCCGCCCGGTTGGGCGCCGGCGCGCGGCGCGGATTTGACCAGCGCTGCGGGCTTGCCAAATCCGCGCCTGCGGTTCATCATTGCGGCAGGCAGGGACGATGGCGTCGTCCCGGGGGTGCGCCCCAAAGCTTGCGGGGCAAACCCGCTTTCGTCCTGTACGCCGGGACCTTTCGGGGTCCGGCGCGCCAGACCCCATCATGAGGTCTGAAATGACAGCCAACACGACCAACCGCCCGCAACAATACCGCCTGCACCAGGGCGACCGGATTCTGCCCTTCGCCCCCGAGGAATATGAAGACCGGCTGGAGGGCCTGCGCGACCTGATGGAGATCCAGGGCATCGATGCCTGCGTCTTCACCTCGATGCATTCCATCGCCTATTACTCGGGCTTCCTGTACTGCTCCTTCGGCCGCCCCTATGGCCTCGTTGTGACGCCAACCCAATCGGTGACGATCTCGGCCGGGATCGACGCGGGCCAGCCGTGGCGGCGCAGCCATGGCGACAACATCACCTATACCGACTGGGCGCGCGACAATTACTGGCGTGCGGTGGCTTCGGTCACCGGCGAGGGCCGGGTCATCGGCTGCGAGGCCGATCACCTGACGCTGGTGCAGAGCGAGAAGCTGAACCAGTTCCTGAAGCCCAAGCGTGGGGTCGATATCTCGAAAGGGGCGATGGAGCAGCGGATGATGAAATCCGCGGCCGAGATCGCGCTGATCCGCCAGGGGGCGGCGGTGGCCGATGTCGGCGGCTTTGCGATCCGCGAGGCGGTGAAGGCGGGGCTGCGCGAGATCGACATCGCGATGGCGGGGCGCGATGCGATGGAACTGGAGATTGCCAAGCGGTTTCCGGATGCCGAATATCGCGACACCTGGGTCTGGTTCCAGTCGGGCATCAACACGGATGGCGCGCATAACCCGGTGACCGCCCGCAAGCTGAAGCGCGGCGACATCCTAAGCCTCAACACCTTCCCGATGATCTCGGGCTATTACACCGCGCTGGAACGCACGATGTTCGTGGGCGAGGTCGATGCCGCCTCGCGCCGGATCTGGGAGATCAACGTGGCGGCGCATGAATATGGGATGAGCCTGCTGGTGCCGGGCGCCAAATGTTCGGAGGTGACCCAGAAGCTCAACACCTTCTTTGAAGAGCACCAGGTCCTGCAATACCGCAGCTTCGGCTTTGGCCATTCTTTCGGGGTGCTGTCGCATTACTATGGCCGCGAGGCCGGGCTGGAGCTGCGCGAGGATATCGACACGGTGCTGGAGCCGGGCATGGTGATCTCGATGGAGCCGATGCTGACGATTCCCGAGGGTCAGCCGGGTGCGGGCGGCTACCGCGAGCATGACATCCTGATCATCACCGAAGACGGCAACGAGGATATCACCAAATATCCCTATGGGCCGGAATTCAACATCGTAGGCTGAGCCCACGATTTTTCTGCGAAGGGTCTTGACTAGCATAGAGCCAGAAAACTGGCGCAATGCTATGAAAAGGCTTATGAATCGCTACGCAAAAAGTTCGAAACTTTCTGAAGCCCAATTTCGGGCCTTCATCAGGCTCGTCGCGGCCGATCTCACGGCCAGTCAGATCGCGCAGGTCAGCGGCCTCAACCGCAACACGGTGAACCGTTTTCTGAGCCTTCTGCGCCTGCGCATGTCCGATTGGTGCGAGGCGCAGAAG
>NZ_JBFUFS010000037.1:0-16295 GCF_056403335.1 Rhodobacter sp. P2_H5
CGACCGACGACACATGGTTCGCGGGCAAGCCATGCCGACGCGCCACTTCGTTGACCGTCGCGCCCGGCAGCAGCGTCTCCGCGACCACCCGCGCCTTCACCTCATCCGGCCACTTCCGGTTCCGGCGGCCTCGGCCACCAACCGGGAGAACCTCCAATGTAGCCTCCATGGAGAAACTCCGTCCTTATCTTCACTGTGCTCCAATGAGCCAATCAGGACAAAGGCTGGAAGGTGGGCGCCAGGCGCCGCTTACAACGGAACCCGGAACGAGTATCGCATCACCTACCTGACAAAATTTCTCCGTGACGCCGGAGCGAAGGAAGGTGACGCCTTTGAAATATCGAAACACGACGAGGATGCACCCTACCGTATTCATGTGGTGTCGGCACAGAACAAGACACCGGCAGTTGACGAACACGGACCAATTCGCATCCGCCTTACTTCGACGTCATGGCGGAGACTGCATTGACCTAAGGCAGTGAATTTCATTAGCGTTGCCAAGTTGGAAGAGTTTAATTTTCAGAAAATCACGCCACCAAGTAAGACTTGAGATGCACCTTGTCTTCCAATGCTTCCGAGAACATTCTCATTAAACCAATGGTCCTTAGCGAAATATCATCAAGGTCTGACTTTGCAATGAATGTGTCTTCGCCGTGAGCGATCGAGTTGCGTCTCTTCAGCAAGATCGTATCGACAAAACCACCAAACGGCTCAAAGTTTTCAAAAGAAATATCACAAACTAGACATATTTCTTTGGGAACTTCAGAGTTTAAATTCGACCTCGTATTTATCAAATCCTCATTCACCTTGGAAAATCGCCTATTTGATGAAGAAAAGATGTCATCCAGCAAGGAGCACCTTGCGGCAAGGCTTGTTTTACTAGAAGAAAGCGCCGCCATTCTTGGCATGAAGTAGTTCTTTAGAAACCGTGGGCTCAAGTTCGCATATTCGAATTTCCGAAGCGCAACGTGAGACATATAGAGAGCCGCCGAATTCTTTACATGTCCTTCCCAATGCGCATAGGCTAGCGCTACCAAAGCCCGCAGGAGCACTCTCGAAAGCACTTCATCGGCCCGCTTGATTGCACTCTTCAAATCAGATATCTCCCGAATCCGCCATGTCCTATCTGCGGTTACTAGGTCGGAAAATGCATCGGGCGTGTAAGGTTTGCTCATGGTTTGAACCAAGCAGTTCCAAAAGGAATGGTTTTCTGTATCCTGGTCGTTCCACGCATTCCTTGTGACAAGAATCCGTCGACAGCGGGGTCGCCCCAGAAATCTTGTGATCTTTCCCTCACAAAAGATACTGGGTCTGCCAAAGCTCGTATCTCAGCAAGGTTTCTCGCAACGCCGACGGCGACCACCTCAAGCCCTACAAGTCCTACCCTTCCACTATAACCGGCATTCCCATAACGCCTTAAAGCGTTTTCACCGGCTGCTTGGTAGAGCAGATCACAAGTCCGATTGATCGTTGTCGAAACCTCAGCAATATTACCCGCAGTCGCCAAGGCAATAATGCTTTCGTCAATAAACTCACCCACGTCCAGCTTTCCATCGTAATCAATTACGGCATGAACCATAATTCTGACGGCCATCTCTACATGACGCTGTTTCTCGATTTGTCCGTCAGTGAGTGCGGTAATGCTTCTGAAACTTTCAGCCTCCGCCGCAGCTTTAAGTGCGCGGAAATAATCCGCGTTCACCATTAGAATAATACAGTTTCTAATCTCCTGATCATTTGCAGCAGTTCCGCCCGCGTTCAGCCTTTGAAAGAGATCAAACTTGGTTTTGGCATCACTTGGTCTCTTGAGAATTTCAACACCAATGCGTGATCTCTTGATCGACAGTTGCAGGCTCCTGTCCAAGGGGATCTGATCTGCTTCATTAAGGCCAGAGATGTTAGCACTCTTCTCCCAAACGGTGTTGTGAAGAGATGGCAGATATTTTGTAGCTTCAAGCACTGATGGAGGAAGAGTTGCGCCATTCTCTGCCTTGAGTTTGCCCATGAACTCTAAGATAGTCGAAAGCCTTTGCAGACCATCTACAAGTTCCCACTTCCCACTTTCAACCTCAAAGACAAAGATAGAAGGCAGTGGTATCCCGAGCAAAATAGATTCGATCAGCTTTGATTTTTGCCCAATTTCCCACCGAAAGAGCCTCTGAAACTCTGGCGCTATAATGATTTCACCATCATCATACAAATTGATCAGCTCCCCGATAGACATCGGATATGCATCTGTGCGCACGCGACGTTGGGCAACCTCGATTTCATTAGAAAGCATTCTTCCCTTTGCCTCTCACGTTAAGTTCAGTCACTCATCTCCGAATACATTCACACAAAGCCAATCTTGAAATCCCAGATGAATGGCGGTCGAACTCAATGAAATCCATAAGTCAGCTTTGCGGTCAAAAATTGCAGTTTTCGGGTTCATCCAGTTCCAGACCTACAGAAGCCCCGTGCATCGATATCTAGTTCTGAGGCTTTCACGCAGACTCACCCGCGACCGGAACGATCCTGATCAGAAGCCTGATCACCGAGGGTGCTACCACGCTTCCAAGCCTCGCAGCCATTTCTTCAAGCGTCCTTACTCTGATTATCGCTCCTTGTTGCCTTGCGGCCATTCTTCGGCGTTCTGTAGCAATTTGGCCTTGCTGCATCTGGCGCTGGCGGGTTTCCGTGATGTTGTGTCCTTCGAGTCGCTCAATGTTGATCTGCCTAGCTCGCGTATAGGTCGTTGCCTCCTCCATAATGCATTCGAACCTCTGCGCGATGTTTTCGAAGGCGGCGTGTCTCAGTCTGGACATTCGTTCGGATTCGCGCTGACGGGTTTGCAAATCGTGATCCTTGAAAACGTTCGGCGCTTCTCTGCAAGCTGGTATTATAGCCTGCATGATACGGTTTTCCCTGTGACGGGCCTCTGAGGACAGCACGGCCTGGAGCGTCTCGGTCGGAATATCCTCTCTCTGCCCCCCGTCAATTATCCTTGTGCCGATGAGCCTGAACGAACTGGGAAACCGAAGGTCAAGCCAACGCAGATCCGCCTCGATGCCTGTCAGCAGCCCTTCATGCAACGTGCGCAATCCCTGAACGCCTTCACATAGCCAATCGCCATGTCGTTGGATCAGCGCTTTTGGAGAAAGGGAGTTGGTCGTCGGGCGCCATGCAAATGCCGAGATCGCAAGAGTTGATCCTACAAGCTCAGTGGCCGGATGGTCGACAGAAAAGCTGACCGGAATCGGCCGGGCACTTGGTGTCGCCATATGACGCAGGGCGACCTGAAGCGATTGGTGGACTAGATCATCGTGCAGCTGATCCCCAGTTGAGAAGAAGCGCGCCCTGCGCCCGACACGATCACCCGGAAGCCGAAGGTCTTTGGTCGGCGGCTGCCCCATTCGACCACGTTTAAGGCGAACCACTTCACCCTCGCTCGTGGTCATCGCGCCAATGCTATAAGGACAATCTTCTGGAAGGCGTGGGAGATTGACGATACCTACGCGCTCACCTTCCATAGAGTTTGGCCAACCGATCTTGAACGCGCCGCTTCCACCAAGGATGCGCAACCAGTCCTCAGCCGAATTCTCGGCAGTTTGGACGTTGGAATATAGTCTCCCGGCAGATGCTTCTGTAGGAACGACCTTGGGTCCGGCAATCGGAACAGCCTCGATGCCCGCATACATCTCCGTTGCCAACCCATCAGCTTTTTTACGAAACCCCGGCGCACCGATAGCGGCCAATGCAACTACGGCTTCCATTCTGACGACCAGCTCATCGTCGAGAAATGGCATCGGAGCTGCGAACACACCCATCCTGTCCATGGCATCAAGAACCCGCTCATCGGAACTGCCGCTCATCACAAGGCGTGTAATGGTGATGTTTCCGACAGATTTTCCTGAGAGAGACTTTCGGAAACCATGCGGACGCAAGCGATCAAGGCGGCCGATCAGCTGATCGATCCGGCTCATGCTCCAAGGAAGACCGTAGAATATTATATCGTCAGCGAAATGGTGGAGATTCAAGCCCGCCTCGACCCACTCTTCCATTATCAGGACTTTCGCACCACCGTGGACGGCACCCACGACATCTACGAGGTCCGTGTTATTCCTCCCTCGCATCGTTGCGATCAAACCGTCATTCGCCAACTCGGGAAACAGACGCGAAAGACGCTGCTCCAGCATGTCCACAGTAGGGGTGTCTCCCGCAACGATTATCACCCGATGCTGGCTGTCGCCGTCCCAGATCCGGATCAGGGCATCGCACAGTTCTTCGATGAGAGAGTCCCCGGGGGAACGTCCCAGAGCAATCACGCATTCGTTTACAAGTTCGGGCATCGCCGAAAACGCCCGATGCCGCAACGCCTCCCGAACGGTTTCGCGCGCCCAGAAGAGCTGTCGAATCTGCTGCCACGGGGCGCCATCCAAACGCGGAGACTCGCCAACTTTGTGAAGGCGCAGGCATTCGCTCGAAAGCTCAAGTCGGGCAAGTTCAGATTCGTTGGGGGCAATGATGCGGGTCACTAGACGGCGGCTGGGGGCCACATCTGGCCAGTTCTCCCGTGTCTGCCGGAGTATCCGACTGTATGGCGATGTGGCTTCAGCAACCGTGCCACCCGGATCGCTATCCTGTGCGAGAGCGGCTTCGAGCATGTATTCTTGAGGTTCCCGGCCGAGCATCCCCGCAATCTCACTTTTATCAGGTTCGATAATTCCGAACACCGCCCTTGCCCATTCCGCATTCCCAAGTCTGGGGGTCGCAGTAAGCAGAAGCACGTGGCGGAAACGCGACTCTTCAATGCCATTTCGGCACAGACTCGACAGGAACGTCATTTGTCTGAGGGTGAGCACATGGGGTTCGTCCACAATCAGCATGTCGTAAGCCAAGGGGGATGGCAAAGCAGGCTCTGCCCGGATCATCTCTGATCTGATAATGTGGACGAGCCCTTCGCCCGAAGGGTGTTCGGCCATCCCCTCCTCATTCCATATCGCGGCGGAAACATGACCACGGGCCGAAAGTTCAGCCTGCCATTGGTAGCAGATCCGCTCTGGTGCGATAATCGCAACACGAAGTGACGGGTCGCGCCTGCGCAGAGTATTGAGGATCATCATAGCCTGCACGGTCTTGCCCAGACCGACCTCATCTGCGATCAGGTGGCGGATCTCGGTCGCCTCGAGAATGCGTCGGACGTTGGAAATCTGGTGTGGATAAGGATCTGCCGCCACTCCAAGTGCGCCGAGCAATTCCCACGACTCGGCGAGGGTGATCCTCTCCATGGCCCGGATTCCGGATTGAAGGACATGGAAGGGTTTCATTCAAAACGTCCTTGACGCAGTGCAGACTTTCGGAGCGCCGCATATCGGATCGCCCGTGCCGAAAAGCGGTCAGACCCAAATCGGGCGATCCTCCCCCGCCATTCAGGTTCAACCAAAAGCTGAGCCGGAGCGAGGAAAAGGAGCAAAAGTGCTCTCATGTCGGCCGGTGTGATCCAACGCCCCCCAGTCCGGGTTAGATCGTGATGGCAAACTTCAATTTCCGCGACGAGATCAGGAAATGACGTCGCTTCATAGTCGAATACCGTCAGCGCATCGCGACGGCTGTTGGGTAGAATCCATTTCGCAAGTTGCGGTAGCACATTCATCGCCTTGGCATCTTGAACAGCACTATGCCAAACTCGATCCGGGCAATTCGCATCACTCCACAGCAGTTCAGCAACGTGTGGGTGCATGGATGCAATTAACCCTTCCCAAGCATCGTTCACGGCATCGTCCAGTTCTGGCCAATATTCGTCCTCAGGCAATGTGATGATTTCCGGGTCTGGCAGTGCCAACCGGAAAGCCGACTCCAGAAGCGCAAAGAGGGCTTGTTCGTGCTCGGTGGGCAGTGGAGAAAAGCACTTATCATCCCCCATCGCAAGTTTGCGCTCACACGCCAGCAAGGCAAGCCTCCGATGGAAACCACCAGACATGCTGCGAGACCTCCTTTCAGTTTCCAACCAATCCTCGCCGCAAATTGTCGCCACAAGGCTGTCTTCGACCAACTGCGCACTTCGCGCGCGGAGCGCCTCTGTTACTGCAGTCGGTGCAAATGCCGTGCGCCATGCAATCAGTGCCTCGGCCGAGCCGATCAGCCCGGTCGTCCCAGGGGCATCGTTGGGCGCCCGTCCTAGTGCCAACCGTTTGGGCAGGTCAAAATCACCAAGGCGAAGTTGATCGACAGATCCGCTCATAATTCCGCTGAACACACGCGATTCGGCGTCCGTTGCCGGTGTTGCCAGCACCGTCCGCACCAGCATGGCGCCAGTGGCATCCTTGAAAACAACAGGGTTCTCTGTGGGATCCGAAATCAAACCGGGGACCCTCGTTCCGTCTTCATCCACCCATTGGTTGATCCCCGCCTCAACCCGCCATTTTGGGATTTGGGCCGGCAGGATCCAAGTGCGCTGATCAAGACCAATCGCCGCAACGTGCAATCGCGCCGGGGCACCGGAGCGTGCCCATCGCCGGGCCGCGTCCCGGAGCGGAGCAAACGGTGCGGCGTCCAGTGCCAATACGCAAGGTGTTACAGGGACCGGCACCTTGATCTGAACGGTTTCACCGGTAGCTGCGCTGATTGTGATCTCAACTTGGGATTCATGCAGTGTGACGGGCGCCCACAAAGAGATAGAGGCTCCTCCCCCGGCAATGTCCTGCAACCCAAGCCCCTCCGGCTGCAACTGAACCCGCACTGGATCCGGGGGCGACACCGCTCGGAACTCGACAACGAACGATTCTTCCTTCCCGCGGTTGCGAGCGTCCATCCGCCAAGTTCCCTCTGTAGCTGGAAGACCAACCCAACCGTCCGTCGGCACTAACAAGGATCGATCGCGGTCGTCGTCAAGACTTCTGATTTCCACGGTGGTCCCGGGACTGGTCGCTTGGACCCGGAGAATGCGCCCAGCATTCTGTTGCATAAGTTCTGCCCCCTTCGTCAGAGTCATACCGCCGTAAAATCGCAGCAGGGGTTTGTCAGCAACCCGCATGCCATGCGCGGCCAAGCGTTTGTCCCCTTCCGGCTGGCCAGAGACGAAATGATGCAAGTTCTCGGCCCAGTTGACCTGAGAAGCGCCTTCCAGCCGCAGCTCATAGAAACCTGCTCCAGGCTCCAAAACTGTGCGCCGATCCAACTGGGGCTGGAATCCATCATCCCCATTATCGTGGAACAGAAGGCCTGTTGGAGGGGAGACGGCAGCGGCTATGGCCAACGGAACATCTTCCAGACCCTTCAGTTCCGGTTCCAGCAGCGCGACTGGTTTCCCAAGGAAAAGCATTTCGCCACCAAGAAATGCCTCGAGCGAAGTAGTCTTTGTCCCGAAAACGATGCGCACTGATGCAGGCGCTACGCTCAATTCATCACGAACCCTCTGCATTTCGCCAGGGCCAAGCTTCGGTCCGCGCACTGCAATACCAAGCGGCTCAGCATCTCGAAGCAACAGCTGGAGCCGAGCCCCCGGAAGGGAGGAAAGCCCGGGCTTTCCCAACACAGCTCGCGCCCGGACCGCAAGCGAAAGCTTTCGAAACTCGCTGTTCACCCGTAAATCCTTGCCCAATCGGGCAAGGAAGAACCGCTCCACGCCCATCGCTGTGAGGTCGTCCGACAACAGCGACCGGACAACCGTCAATGCCAAGGTTTCATCAGCAAGCCACGCATCCAAGCGGCGTGAATTCATCCCGCCTGCGAGGTTTTTCACCAGACCCAGAAACTGGGCGTCCAGTCTCACTGTCTGCGTATGGCGCAGGGTCTCTCGAAGTATCCGAGCAACAGGAGCATGCAGCTCTCTCGGAACCATCGCATTCCGGATCGGCCACGCAATGTGATTGAATGCCTCTGACCAGCTGTCCTCCAACGGCGCCGCGCTTCCAATTCGCGCGTGCAGATGGCGGAACTGCTCGGTTATTTCGGCACGATCTTCGATCCGAATCTCAGCCTTCAGGCCACGTTCAACTGTAGGCCAGAAATCATTGCCCGAATAGCTGTAGCCGAATTCAGTCAGTGCGACGCAGAGCGCAAAGGGAAAATCATCCCACAACTTTCTATGGAAGCCAATCTGGCCCCCACGCTCGCCGATGGCGAACAGCAGCGTCTGCAGATCTTCACTCTCCAAACCATGTTCGATCAGGAAAATTCGCCCACTTTCACGAGACTTCGAAATCTGTTCAAAATGTTCGGAAAGACGTTTCTCAAACTCTTTAAGTTGCGACATTGCGCTATTTTTCCGCCCCTGCTGGTCGAAATTCTGTATCGCACAACTTAGGGATGGAATGTTTTTCTTTTCAATAGTTAAGTTAGGAAGGAAGCTGTTTGGGAGCGGGTGGCTGTGTCAGATCTGGGAAATACATGGGCCGACGAAAGCGCTGATGTGACACTGGCCAGTCTGGCCGGAATCCTGCGGCGGGACCTCCATGAACTCGGGGCGATACCCCGATCCCGGGCTGAACGGGGACTGGCGGACTGGGCCGCGATGAACGGTGTCCAAGATAAAACCGCAAGCACCATGGCCAAGTGGGTCGTCGAAGCAGTCTCACTTTGCGGCGATATCGCAACTGGCAGCTCGTTTGGTGAGCCGATGTTGCTCAAACGGAATAGGCGGACCATTATGCTCGATGCTGATCGGGCGATCCTTTTGGGGGGGGACCCTGAGGAAGGAGAGGCCCATGGCCTAATCCGCATCTCTGACAGCAATGACCCTACTGCTCCGAATCTTGCCGATGTGGTGCTTCCATTGGACTTCGCGGGTGAGAAGACACTGCGACTCTTGCTTGAAACTCGGCGCTGGCAACCCAAAGCGACCGATCCATCTGGACTGATGTATGTGCTGTTCTGTCTTGGACTTGGCGATGACACTACCATATCCGACGACGTTGCCGAAAAACTGCTTGATCTGTATCCCTCTTTCCAGATCTGGAATGAGCAGGGACTGGACAGCGGACAAGGAGCGGTTGTGGAACTGCCGTCATCCGCGAAAGTCTTGGTGACGGCAGGACCGGGCAGCGGCAAAACCCATACAGCAAGTGCAAGGATTGCCCATCTCGTTCAGCACGGAGTGGACCCGGCGGGCATCCATCTCGTCACGTTCACACGTGTCGCGGCCGAGACCGCCCGGCTCCGCATTACCGATGCAATTCGGGACGTAGCCTACGGTGCCGGCGTGCAATCTGGAACGTTGGATTCCTTTGCATGGCACTTCATCGCTTCCGTATCGGAGGCGCAAAACACCAGTCATCGGGATACGATCCGGAGCGCCACAAAGCGCTTGCTGTCCCCTGATGCACTGGTGCGTGACCGGCTTGCCCGGATCAACCACCTTGTGATCGATGAAGCGCAAGATATCGTTGGGGAACGGCTCGAACTGTGCCGCACCCTGCTTGGTGCCCTGCCCGAGCAAACCGGTGTGACCGTTTTTGGCGACTGGGCGCAGGCCATTTATGGCAGCTGGGCCGAAGGGAAATCGGTGGCACCTCCATCGAAAGCAAACCTGCACTTGGCCCTGCACGGCGCTGCGGGGTGGCAACAAAAGGAACTATCCCTTAATCATCGAACCCGATCTCCAGCGCTGCGGCGGATGTTCATCGAGGCCCGCGCGCTTCTATCCGATAATCGACGTGATCCGAAGGATTGCTATGTCCAGATGCGGTCCCTGATCGAGGAGGCCGCAACCAATCCCTCAGCCGATCTTCTTGGTCCCGTCTTGCCATGGCGCTACGGCAACCTTGTTCTGTTTCGCGGCCGTGCCTCAGCCGAGGCTGGTTCCGCCCGGCTCGTAGCCGCTGGACGACCACATCGTCTCAAGCTTTCGGGCAGGACACTGGTTGCGGATCCTCTGATAGGGGCGCTTTGCGCAGGTTTGACCACCGGGATGTCGATCAGTCTCGATCAGGTCAAAGCACGATGCGATCTGCTTGACCCGATCCCGGTTGGGATCGATCCGGATCAAGCCTATTCTGCATTGCGTCAAGTAGCCGGGAGCGGTCGAGCCCCACCGCTCGTATCAAAGGTCGCCGAGGGTCTTGAAGCTCAGCCACTCTGGGCGGTCCGGGATCATATTGGCACCGCGGGTCCATTGCTTGGCTCCATACATGGCGCAAAAGGGCAAGAGGCAGATGATGTCCTGCTGATGCTCTCGCCAATGCCAGTCGGTGACAATGTGGATTGGATTGAAGAGGCGCGGGTGCTTTTCGTGGCCGCTACCCGTGCATCTAGACACCTCCATATCGGGCATGCCCGCTCCGCACATGTAACAGAGCGTTCGGATGGGACCCGCTGGCTTCAGGGCAGAGGTCTATCGCTTTTCGGCACGGAAGGTCTGGTGCCGTTCACCGACAGCGAAACCGCCCGCCGAATTTGGACCGCCGCCTTCAGCCATCCACTCTGCAGTTTCGCCCGTGAAGACAAAACAGGAGCTTGGCAGATGGTTCTGGAGAATGGTCGAAGCCTTGCCGGAGTTGACAACGCACTTGCCGGGGCACTCGATTATTTGGCGTCTGATCACCGCAGCCTTCCCTTCGGAAGGCTGCGGGTGGTCGGAGCGACATCAGTGACGTTCTTGGGACCTGCAGGCCGTGTCGCGGGAGTTACCCTCCTGCCGGTGCTACAGGGCATATTGAACGGCCACAGGACCAAGGAGCATATTCAATGACCGTCAAGAAAGATCGCGCAAGGAGCGTGGTGTTCGATCGGCTGCGACAGGATTTGATCGGCCCCCATTCGGTCGACGAAGTCCTGACCGACAGCCCCTCCGAGGTATTTATGTCGGGTATCCTTTTTGCCCAGAAGAGCGCCTATTCCGGCGATGAACCTGAAGACAGCCCGCAATCAGGTGAGGATGACACCGAGGCCGCACCTCTTTCTCCGCAGAATGGATTTCGACCCAGCTCCATGGGGCTCTCATTTGCGATCAAGCCCGTGGATGGGGATGCCGCACTAATCCGTGCGACTGTAGACCTCGCACATTATGATGTCGAAACCGCGCATTCCGGTGAGGGCCGTCCAAAGTTTCAGTGGCGTCGCAGGCCCGAATCCATGACATGGGACATCGAACTGCCCGGCGACCCCACTTCGGAGATCGAACCTGTTCCGGGAATTGATGGATTGGGGTTCTGGCTGCGTCGGCGGCGCTACGGCGATCTTCTTCTCGTCACCATAATGCTTGTGAACCAGAACAAGCGCCTCGAAGCGCCTGGGCCGGGGATGCGTGATCTCGGCAATTTCCATCAGGTCTACCTGACGATCGAAGCCTATCCTGGGTTTGGCACTATTGTTCCCAAGCCAGCAATCGGGGCGGAAAATCCTGATCTGGAGCGCCAGTCTGCAGAGCTACTGTATCGCGATGCCGCAGAATTTGCTGTGGGGCATACCAGCTCGGCCACTTGGGCTGCTGGCGTCGAAGGCGACGTCGTTCTGAGAACGGATTGGCTGCCGAGCGTGCAAGTGCCTTCTGCAAGTCCCAATGGTGACGCGGCGTTTTTCGCAGATGTTGTCGAACCGGGCGCGGATTTCGTTCTTGGGGCCGAGTGGCTGTCAACGGCATCAGGCAACGACGTGCTGAAGGGACTTGCCGACCTTTGCGGGTGCTATCTCGCTTGGATCGAGGCGCGGGAAACGGAGATTGCCACACTGCCCGAGAAGTATCGGGATGCTGCAAAGGCGCATATGACTAACTGCCGAATGGCTGCAATCCGGATGCGGGCAGGCACGGATTTTCTTGGGACGGATCCGCAGGCCTTTCTAGCCTTCAGATTGGCAAATCGGGCGTTGTGGCTGCAAAATGAATGGAAGCGCAAACACGATCCGCAGATCGGCACACTGATATGGCGGCCATTCCAGCTGGCATTTGGCCTGCTTTGCCTGCAATCAGCAACAGATTCGGAAGATCCAGCACGCAAGGTCATGGACCTGCTTTGGTTCCCGACTGGCGGGGGAAAGACCGAAGCCTACCTGCTACTCACGGCATTTAGCATCTTTCTTCGTCGTCTCCGCGCAAAGGGAGCGCCCGATGCCGCCGGTGTAACAGTGTTCATGCGCTATACACTGCGCTTGCTGACGGCCCAGCAATTCCAGCGCGCCGCAGCAATGATCCTGGCATGTGACATGATCCGGCGTGGTGATCATGACTGCCCGGGCGCCGGAGTCCCATCTCATTTCTCGAAAGAGGCAGCCATCTCCATCGGCCTCTGGGTCGGCCAGGACACAACACCGAACAGGATTAAAGACGTGGGGATGAAATCCTCACCGGCGCAGGTTGCGGTCTGCCCTGATTGTGGTGGTGATCTTGACTGGAACGTGGATGACGAAGGGGCGAAAGTTCTGGCACGATGCCTCACGCCCGACTGCATTGCGAACGGGCCGGCTGGGCATTTGCCGTTTTGGACAGTGGACGAGGATGTCTACCGTGAGCTTCCGTCGCTATTGATAGGCACAGCGGACAAATTCGTGCAGATCGTTTCCAAGAAAGAGACCGGCAGACTGTTCGGTCTTGGTGATGCCGACAGGCAACCACCTGACCTCATCATCCAAGACGAGCTACACCTCATATCAGGGCCGCTGGGTTCGATGGCCGGCCTTTTTGAAACCGCGATCGATGAATTGTGTTCGCGCGGGGGTCGGCGCCCCAAGATCATTGGTTCAACCGCGACAATCCGGCGCGCACAAGAACAGATCAACGCACTCTTCGACCGGGATGCCTTCCAGTTTCCACCTCCAGGATTGAACCACGGCAATTCCGGTTTTTCGGTAGAGGAAAGTGGCAAGCCCGGCCGACTGTATGTGGGTGTCACCTCAGTCGGAAGAACGGCAAGCTATATCTACCAGGCGATCGCATCATCCTTACTGCAGTCAGCCAGCGACGGATCGCTAGCGCCAGACGAGCAGGATCACTACTGGACGATGGTTGGGTATTTCAATGCGTTGAGGGAACTCGGCAGCGCGTCCATCATCATGCAGGATGACGTTGCACATACAATGGGCCTCATCTCTACGTGGCGTGGTGAAGTCGCGCGGCACCTGCAACCGCCTCTCGAACTCACCAGCCGTGTGCCGTCAGATCAGATCAGGGACAGACTGCGAGAGCTGGAACGTCCCAAGTCAAGTGGGGCGGCTGCCGACGTGGTGCTTGCCTCGAATATGATCTCGGTCGGAATGGATATCCCGAGGCTTGGGCTGATGTTGGTCAGCGGCCAGCCCAAGACGATCGCAGAGTATATCCAAGCCACCAGTCGTGTGGGCCGTGGCCGCACTCCCGGGTTGGTCGTCACGCTCTACAATGCCAACAAGATGCGCGACCGAAGCCGGTATGAGAGCTTTTCAACATGGCACCGCGCGCTCTACCGGGATGTGGAGGCGACCGGGGTGACCCCTTTCGCCCCGCGCGCACGGGACAAGGCACTTCATGCGCCATTCGTTGCCATGGTCCGCCATCTCGTTCCCGGCATGGCCGACACGCCTGCCGCCGCAGCGAGGCACGAGTCCGAAATCCGGACTATTATCTCGATCATCCATAATCGCATATCCCGAGTAGATGCAGATGAGGCCGATACCGCCCGGGTTGAGCTGACGGAGTTCTTCGAGAAATGGCTTCGCCGGGGCACATTGAACAAATACTGGGACAATTGGTCGGATGAGGCCTTGTTGATCTCGGCCGAAACAGCCGCAGAATCGCGAGCATCAGGCTTTAGCGCTGGGCTGGCACGTGCAACGCCCAATACGCTCCGCGCAGTCGAACCCTCGACAAAGTTTGTCATTACCGAAAAAGAAGCTGGAGAGACCGTCGAATGAAAAACGTGGGAGGCATTCGGCGCAGCCAGGTGGTCACGACGTTCGGCCCGGGCGCGATCACGGATTTTCGGCTGCCGTCCGGTGCTTTGCTGTCCGGGGTAATGCAGGGGCTCGATGCTTGGGATGGTTACGCACTTCCTCGCAACAGGGGAATTTCGGATCCTCAGCTCATCCGGGAGCCACGTCTCGAAAGCAAACTCGGTGTAAAGGGCTTTCGCCCACCTCCCATCGGCCAAGACAAGGTCCAGAACGAAAAGCGTGATCGCGTCCTGCCGATCCGACGGTTCCCCGATTGGCAGTCCTGCCCTGAATGCCACGTCATCCAACCCGCCGGGAAATGGGCGCCATCCAAATCAGGGGACAGCCTTCATTGCGGTTCTTGCTCAGGCAAACCCGCTGTGCTGCCTGTTCGCTTTGTCACAATCTGCCCAAACGGACATCTTAACGATTTTCCGTGGCGGCGCTGGTTGTCTCATCGCGGACAATGTGAACGCCCACTATTGCGGCTTGTCACAAAGGGGGCAGGGATATCGGGATTGATGGTGGAATGTGTAGGTTGCGGTGCGTCGCGTTCGATGGGGGAAGCGTTTTCGCCCAAAGGTATCCCGGGAAATTCCTGTCAAGGCGGCCGTCCTTGGCTGCAGGACTTTGAACCCGGGTGTCCGGCACCGCCACGGATAACGCAACGCGGTGCAAGCAATGTTTATTTTCCGATAGAAGAGAGTGCCATCTCCCTGCCCGACTGGCGCAGCCATTTCCTGGATCGGCTGGGGGCACATTGGCAAACGCTGGATGGCTTCGATGAAGAAGCATTTCTCTTGCAGTATGCCACCAAGAAGATACTGCCGACTTGGGAAGGGCCGGAAACCGCCGCGGATATCGTGCGCTTGATCTTGGAAATCAGGAAAACGGCGGAAGACGGTCAGGACGCCGATCTCCGGCGGCCAGAGTTCAACATGCTCTGCACGGACACAACCGCGGCCGGATCCGAAACGCAACACCTGTTGAACGTCCACCAGGCCGTTCCAGCACGCCTTGCCGGTTGGGTCACCTGGCTGTCGGCGGTGGAGCGGCTGCGTGAGGTCCGCGCACTGACGGGTTTCACCCGGCTACGGGCCCAGATTGGCGGGGTTCCGGATGCATCACCTCTTTGCAGGGAACCGAAGGACTGGTTGCCGGGTGTCGAGGTTCACGGCGAAGGAATCTTCCTAACCCTCGACAATGACGCGGTAAAAACCTGGGAAGCACGCCCAGATGTTTCCAGACATATCCAAAGTTTGATAGAAGCTTGGTTTGAGGCTCGCCGAGTCGATGGTGACGAGCCGGATGCTGCGCCGGAACGGCTCAGCGCCCGATACATCCTCGTTCACACCTTGGCTCATGCCTTGATCGCAAGGCTGTCGCTAGACAGCGGCTATTCATCCAGCTCGCTGCGCGAACGCCTGTATGTCGGTCAGGACATGGTTGGCCTTCTGATCTATACATCAACGCCTTCAGCCGACGGGACCATGGGCGGGCTGTCCCGGCAGGCCCGTTCCAAGCGGTTCGAGACGCTGTTTCTGCAGGC
The DNA here is from genome assembly GCF_056403335.1 of Rhodobacter sp. P2_H5. Lineage (NCBI taxonomy): Bacteria > Pseudomonadati > Pseudomonadota > Alphaproteobacteria > Rhodobacterales > Rhodobacter > Rhodobacter sp. P2_H5. Next base: position 15,368 of record NZ_JBFUFS010000037.1, read on the forward strand.
TCTGGCCGATCAGGAGCTATGCTCGGCGGATCCCCTTTGTGGCGAGGGTCTTGCCAGTGGTGGTGGAAGCGGGAACCACGCTGCGTGCCACAGCTGCGCGTTCCTGCCAGAAACGAGTTGCGAGAGCTTCAATTCCTTTCTGGACAGAACCTTGTTGTCAGCTGGACGGCTCGCCTTCTTCTCTTGATTCGGACCAAGTGACGAGGCCACGATGCAAGCAGTGGCGAGGCAAATCCTAAGGTAGCCGTCCAGATCCGGTCTACGCCACGGATGGGTGTAATCGCGGAGGCCATCCGGCGCGATGGTTTGGACTTTGGTATTCTTCCGGTTAGCTCAGTCTGACGGTTTGGGCTGAGGTTGGCTAAGACGCTGACCTTACGGATGACCCTAGGTTCAGATCACAGATTGGGGTTCGTTCGGTTGTCGACAAAGGTTGGCGGCGGGAGTGGAGGGATGCGGAGAAGGTTCGGATCGTCGAGGAGCGCCTTCGAGGTTACCGGCAGTGCCCCGCGACCGCTCGGCGCTACGAGATTTCACGGGCATCGCTGACACGCTGGCGCCGGGACTTCCGGTCTGGTCACCTCGTCGCCGATGGTCAGCCGCAGTTCGTGGCCGTGCAAGTCGCCTCTGATGCGGCGAACTCGGCAGCCCGGCAACCGCATGAGAGCCCACCCGCCAGCATCGTAAGCGGTGGCTGACACCCGTATGGGTTTCAGCTTGACTGCTTTTGGAATGCCCAGGGCATGAGGTCGTCGATGCGGGACGCCGGGTAGCGGTTGGCGATAGCTGTCAGGGTTGCACGCAGGTAGGCGTAAGGGTCGACAGCGTTCAGCTTGCAGGTTTCAATAAGCGAGGCCATGCGTGCCCAGGTGTGGCCGCCCTCATCATGGCCCGCGAACAGCGCGTTTTTGCGATTGAGGGTTATGGG
>NZ_JBFUFS010000038.1:0-8585 GCF_056403335.1 Rhodobacter sp. P2_H5
CCCCAGACCCCCCCGGGGATATTTTCGTCTGGATGAAGGGGGGGCGGGGGGGAGCCTGTCAGATCGGGAGTTTGAAATCGGCGGGCAGGCCCATCGCTTCGCCCAGCTTGGCCATTTCCTGCTGGCTGCGGGCGGCGGCCTTGGCTTGCGCGTCGCGCAGGGCGGCGATGATCAGGTCTTCGACCACTTCCTTTTCCGAGGCGACGAGGATCGAAGGGTCGATGTCGAGCCCGGTGATCTCGCCCTTGGCGGTGGCGCGGGCCTTCACCAGACCGGCCCCGGATTCGCCGATCACGACGATCCGCGCCAGCTGTTCCTGCAGCTCGCCCATCTTGCCCTGCACTTCCTGTGCGGCCTTCATCATCTTGGCCATGTCGCCAATGGCGCCCAAACCTTTCAGCATCGGCTTCTCCTTTTGTTCCGAGGATAGAGATAAGTGGGGCAGGGGCGCGGGGCAAGGGTCAGCCGTTCACGCGCCTGACGCAAAGGCATTGATGAAGGGGGGGCTGGCGCCGTTGCGGCGGGCCGGTCGCTGCTGGCGCCGGTTGCGCGGTATTGCAGACAAAGCGAGGGGCCGCGCTGGAGAAACACGCGCCCAGCTTGGTTCAGGTCCGTGCAAAGTGCAGGGCGAGAAAACAGAGAACGGCCGCTCGGGCCGGGCGGAATTTTCGCAGAAAATTCGGGCGCCTTGTCAGCTTTCCTCGAAGGGGTCCCATTCGTCCTCCACCTCGGGGAGGGCGGCTTCGGCGGCGGAGGCGGCCAGCGCCTCGGGAGTGCGGATGGCGGTGATCCTGGCGGCAGGGAAGGCGGCGAGGATGGCCTGGACGAGGGGCTGGGTCATCGCCTCCGCCCGGGCCTCGGCCATCTCGCGGTCCTGTTCTTCGGCAATCGTGGGCGCCCCGCCGGAGGAGACGACCGAGACGCCCCAGCGCGTGCCGGTCCAGCTTTGCAGCCTTTGGCCGAGGCGGGCGGCGAAATCGGGGGCCGCGTCGGCGGTCGGCTCGAACTCGATCCTTCCGGGGGCGTAACGGGCGAGGCGGAGGGTGGATTCGACCTCGAACAACAGCTTCATGTCGCGCTTGTCGCGGATCAGGGCCACAACCTGGTCGAAGGTCTGGTATTGGGTTTCGGGCGCGGATTGGACCGCCAGAGCCTGACCACCCTGCATGACCGGGCCGCGCATCGGCATCGAGGGGGCGAGGCGCATCATGGGGGCGTGAACCGCCCCGCCTCCACCCCCGCCGCCGCCCGCCGGGGCGCCGCCGGGGACGCTGGCGGTGGGCTGGACGTGGCGCAGGTGGCGCAACAGGGTTTCGGGGTCGGGCAGGTCGGCCACATGGGTCAGGCGGATCACCGCCATCTCGGCCGCCATCATTGCATTGGGGGCCTGGGCGACCTCTTCCAGCGCTTTCAGCAAAAGCTGCCACATCCGCGAGAGCGAGCGCAGCGGCAACCGGCTGGCCATGTCCATGCCGCGGCTGCGTTCATCCGGCGCAAGGGTCGGGTCTTCGGCGGCCTCGGGGGTGATCTTGATGACCGAGATCCAATGCGTGATCTCGGCCAGGTCACGCAGCACGGCGAGGGGATCGGCGCCGTCGGAATATTGCTCGGACAATTCGTGCAGGGCTTCGGCGGCCGCACCGCGCATAATCATGTCGAAAAGGTCCATGACCCGGCCGCGGTCGGCGAGGCCGAGCATGGCGCGGACCGCTTCGGCCTCGACAGCGCCGGCGCCGTTGGAGATCGCCTGATCCAGCAGTGAAGTCGCGTCGCGGGCGGAGCCTTCCGCCGCGCGGGTGATCAGACCGAGGGCTGCGTCGGAGATGGTGGCGCCTTCACCCTTGGCGATCTTCTGCAGCAGCGCGATCATCACCTCGGGTTCGATGCGTTTCAGATCAAAGCGTTGGCAGCGTGACAGGACGGTGACCGGCACCTTGCGGATCTCGGTCGTGGCGAAGATGAATTTGACGTGCTCGGGCGGTTCCTCCAGCGTCTTCAACAAAGCGTTGAAGGCGGCGGTCGACAGCATGTGCACTTCGTCGATGATATAGACTTTGTAGCGGGCCGAGGCGGCGCGGTAGCGCACGGATTCAATAATCTCGCGGATGTCGCCGACCCCGGTGCGCGAGGCGGCGTCCATCTCCATCACATCGACATGGCGGCCCTCGGCAATGGCGCGGCAGGGTTCGCAGACGAGGCAAGGCTCGGTCGTGGGGCCGCCCTTGCCATCGGGGCCGACGCAATTCAGGCCCTTGGCGATGATCCGGGCGGTGGTGGTTTTGCCGGTGCCGCGGATGCCGGTCATGATGAAGGCATGCGCGATCCGGTCCGCCGCGAAGGCGTTCTTCAGCGTGCGCACCATGGCCTCCTGGCCGACGAGGTCGGCAAAGGTCTCGGGGCGGTATTTGCGCGCCAGAACGCGGTAGGCGGGGTCGGTGGACGACATGGGGTTCCCGGATTCGAGGTGGAGCAAGACTAAGCTTTGGCGCGGCCAAGGTAAACCTGTCGCTGGAAAGCGCGGGGGAATTGCCCTACATCCGCCCTATGGAACATGAGCCGTTGCAAGACCCGAGCCCCGAAGCCTTCAAAACCGCCATGCGCGGCATTGTCGGCACCTGCAGCCTGATCACCGTGGGGCAGGGGGCGGAGGCGAGCGGGATGGTGATCACCACCGGAATCTCGCTGACCGCCGAGCCGCCGATGGTTCTGGCCTGCATCAACCGCTCCACCTCCAGCTGGCCGCTCATCGCGCGGCATGGCTATTTCGGCTGGATGGCGCTGGGGTCGGGGCATCAGGCGGTGGCCGAACGGTTCTCCGGCAAGGGTGGCTTGCGCGGGCCGGCGCGGTATGAGGGCGCGGACTGGGTCGAGGCGCCCTCGGGGGTGCGGCTTCTGGCGGATGCGCCGCAGGCCTTTGCCTGCAAGGTCGAAGAAATGATCGACCGGGGCACGCATTCGATCCTGATCGGCCGGGTTCTGCAGATCCGCACTTTGCCCGGCCTTGGTGCGCTGTTGTACTGGAACGGTCAATATCACGCGCTGGCGAGCTGAGCCGGCGGAAATCCTTGCCGCGCTGCCCGGTCGCATGGCGTTGCGCCGCTCCTTCGCCTAAGCTCGCCCCATGGCAACCACCGTTGGGAGGCGGACGGGATGCGATTGGCGATCCTCAGCGACATTCATGGCAACCGCGAGGCTTTTGCCGCCGTGCTGGAGGATCAGGCCGCGCGCGGTTGTGACGGCGTGGTGATTCTGGGCGATATCGTGGGCTATGGGCCTGATCCGGAATGGTGCTGTGACAAGGCCATGGCATTGGCGCAGTCCGGGGCCATCGTGATCCGCGGCAATCATGACGAGGCGGTGACCGCAGGTTCGGCCGGGATGAGCACCAATGCGCGCATCGCGATCGACTGGACCCGAGCGCGGCTGTCGCCCGCGCAGGCCGGGTTTCTCGCCGCACTGCCGATGCGGGCGACCCGCGATTGCGCGCTCTTCGTCCATGCCAGCGCGCAGGCGCCCGAGGATTGGATCTATGTGACCAACGAGGTGGCGGCGGCGGGCTGTCTGCGCTCCTGTCAGGCGCAGGTCACGTTTTGCGGCCATGTCCATGTGCCGGCGCTGTTTTCCGCCGATCTGCGTGGGCAGGTGGCGGCAACGCGGGTGCGGTTCGGCCTGCCCTCGCCGCTGTTGCGCTCGCGCCGCTGGCTGGCGGTGGTGGGCAGCGTCGGCCAGCCGCGGGATGGCTGCCCGCAGGCCTCCTATCTGATCTATGACGAAGAGGCCGCCGAGGTGACCTTTCGCCGCGTCGCCTATGACTGCGGGCTCGTGGCCACGAAAATCCGCGCGGCGGGCCTGCCCGAGGCCTTGGCGCAACGCCTGATCTGTGGGGATTAGCAATGCAGAGACCGCAGACCGGGCTGGAGATCGACGGCTTCACCCTGGGAGAAAAGCTGCACGAGGGCGGCTTCGCCTCGATCTGGGCGGTGACCCATGCGCTGTACCGCACGCCGATGGTGATGAAGGTGCCGACGATCCTCGACGGCTATGACGGCCCGACCATCGTGGGATTCGAGGTCGAGCAGATGATCATGCCGCGCCTGACCGGCCCGCATGTGCCGCGCATCCTGGGCGTCGGCGACTTCACCCGGCTGCCCTATATCGTGCAGGAGATGATCCCCGGCCCCAGCCTGCAAGCGCGCTTTGACAAGGGGCCCTGGCCACTCTCGGACCTGCTGGAAACCGCCGCCCGCATCGCCGAGGCGGTCCATGCCGTGCATCAGCAACATGTGGCGCATCTGGACCTGAAGCCGGCCAATATCCTGCAACGCCCGACGGGCGAGATGGTGCTGATCGACTTCGGCCTCGCCCGCCACGACGAACTTCCCGACCTTCTGGAGGAAGAGTTCGCCATCCCGATGGGCACCTGGCCCTATATCGCGCCCGAGCAATACCTGCGCCAGCGCGACGACATGCGTAGCGATCTGTTCGCGCTCGGGGCAATGATCTATGAAATGGCCACCGGTCACCCGCCCTTTGGCATGCCCCAGGCCCTGCGCCAGGTGCGGCGCAGGCTGTGGCGCGACCCGATGCCGCCGCGCGGCGTGCGCCCCGAAATCCCCGAGTGGCTGCAGGAGGTCATCCTGCGCGCGCTGGAGGTCGACCCCGCCAAACGCTATCAATCGGCGGCGCAGTTGCGCTTTGACCTGCAATATCCCGGGCAGGTGACCCTGACCGAGCGCGCCCGCAAACTGGCCCCCGACGGCTGGGGCCGGGTCTTCGCGCGCTGGCGCAAGATGCACAAGGTGACCGCGCTGTCGCATCCGAACCGGGTGGGGGTGCAGATCGGTCGCGCGCCGATCCTGCTGGTCGCGGTGGATCTTTCGCCCGAGGGGGAGGCTCTGGCCGCGCCCCTGCTGTCCTGGGTGCGCCGGATGTTGCTGCTGGAGCCGGATTCGCGTGTGGCCTGCGTCAATGTCATCCGCGCCGGGCGGCTGGCGATTGACGTGATGGTCGATGCCTCGGGCGAGAACCTGCATGTGGCGCGGCTGGTCCGCCTGAAAGCCTGGGCCGAGGAGCTGGACCTGCCCGAGGCGCAGCTGACCTTCACCATCCTCGAAGGCACCGACCCGGCGCAGGTCCTGATCGACCACGCGGCGCAGCTTGGGGCCGATCACATCCTGATGGGGGCGCGCGGCCATTCGACGGCGCGGCGCTATCTGGGCTCGGTCTCCAGCAAGGTGGTGGCGGAGGCCTCGGCCTCGGTCACCGTGATCCGCCAGCCGTGATGGACCTGCGACGGCCCGGTATGGGGAAAGCCTGGAGAAAGCCTTGACGTTTCGCGCGCCTGCGGTCCAGATACCATGAAAATATAGGTCTTTCATGCGCATTGAAACCTGGCCCCTGACAGGCGCATCCGCCGGAACCCGCCGCGAGGTGACGCTTTATCGTTTCGGATCCGTGGGCGCGCATCCCAAGGTCTATCTGCAGGCCGGGCTGCATGCCGACGAGATGCCGGGCGTTCTGGTGTTGCAGCATCTGATGGACCTGCTGGACGAGGCGGCGCGTCAGGGCCTTGTCCTGGGAGAGATCTGCATCGTGCCGATGGCCAACCCGATCGGCCTGTCGCAGTGGACGCATCAGCGCCCGCAGGGCCGGCAGGACACCGGTACTCTGCAGAACTTCAACCGCGGCTATCCCGATCTGGCGGCCCTGGCCGGCGACCGGCTGCAGGGTGCGCTCGGCCGCAACGCCGGGCAGAACCTGCACACCATCCGCCGCGCCTTCCGCGCCGCCCTGTCCGAGGTGACGCCGCGCAGCGATTTGCAGGATCTGCAGATCGGCCTGATGACCTGGTCTTGCGATGCCGATTATGTGCTGGACCTGCATTGCGACCATTTCGCGGTGATGCATCTTTACGCCTCGACCCTGCAGCCCGAGGTGACGCGGCTCCTGTGCCAGTCGGTGGGCGCCAAGCTGGCGCTGATCGCGGATGTCTCGGGTGGAAATGCCTTCGACGAGGCCAACAGCCGGCCCTGGCAGCAGTTGCGGGCGCGGTTTGGCGCCGCTGTGCCGCAGGGCTGTTTCGCCGCCACGCTGGAATACCGCGGCCAGTTCGACGTGGCCGATGATCTGGCGGCGCGCGATGCCGCCAATCTGATGACCTTCATGGCCAGCATCGGGGCGGTGCAGGGCTGGGATCTGTTCCCCTCGCATGGCGATGCCCTGCATCTGCCCCTCGCCGGCGCGGGCGAGGTCTTTGCGCCGCAGGGCGGCGTGGTGACCTGGGCCGTCCGCCCCGGCGACGAGGTCGCAGTGGGCCAGGTTCTGGGCCATGTCGTCGATCCGGTCAGCCGCCGGCGGATGCCGGTGACCGCGCCGGTTTCGGGAATGCTCTTTCGCACCGAGCTCTGGCGCTCCTGCCTGCGCGGTCAGTCGCTGGCCCATGTCGCCGGCACCACCATCGTGCGCAGCGGCGATCTTCTGTCGCTGTAGTGCGATTTCGTAAACCATATCTTCAGAATGCGGCGGCAAGACTGTCCTGAACCAAGGGCCAGATCCGGAACGCACGCATGGACAACCTCAAGACCCTCGCCCATGCTTGGGCCAGCCTGCCGCAGATCCGCGGGGTCCATGCCTCGGCCGATGGGCGCTGGGCTTTCTGGTCCGGCATGGGCATGGGGGAGGTGGCCGATGTCTTCTGCGCCCCGGTGGAGGAGGGCAGTCCCGCCCTGGCCGAACAGCTGACCTTTGCGAGCGAACCTTGCGAGATCCGCGATGTCTCTGCCGATGGGCAGGTGCTGATCCTCGCCCAATCGCGGCAGGGGGGCGGGCAGGGCCACCTACTGCTGATGGACCGCAGGATCGGCAACCGCCTGCGCCTGCTCACTCCCAAGCAGGACAGTCATCATGTGCTGGGCGGAGCGCTGACGCCGGATGGCAAGGCACTGATTTTCATGGCGGACTATGACTATGCCAGCCAGACGCAAGTCGCGGAGAGTTTGATCTGGCGGCAGGATCTGACCAGCGGCACGCGGACATGCCTCGCGCGGTCGCCCAGCTTTCTGCCCCAGGCGCCGCTGCAGTCGCCCTCGGGTCAGCGCATCCTTCTGCATGTCCGGGCGCGGGGCAACGGCGGCCAGCTCTGGCTGATGAACGCCGATGGCTCTGGCCTGCGCGAGGTCTTTGCCCTTGGGCCAGCCGATGCCTGCCGGGGCGTCTGGCTGGATGAGGACCGGATCGTGGTGATCGCCGAACGCGGCGGGCGGGATGAGCTGGGGATTTTCACGCTCTCGACCGGGACGACGCAATGGCTGGGGGGCGAGCCCGAGATCTGCCCGCACAGCGTGGTGGTCGGTGGCAAGGGCGGGTTTGTCTGCCTCGCCCACCGCAATGGCGTGTTGCGCCCGGTGCTGTTCGATGCGGCGGGACAGCGGGTCTTTGGCAACGACTCCGGGCGCGGCAACCTCGCCCCGCAGGTCGCCTTGCCGGATGGCGGCTGGCTGGCGCTGGCCTATGATGCCGATGCCCCCGACGATCTGGTGCGCGTCGCCCCCAACGGCCTCTGCCGCAGCCTGAAGGCGCCGCGCGCGGTGACCCTGCGCGCGGCGCCCGGTTCCACGATCCGCCACCACAGCGCCCCGCGCGATCTGTGGTGGGAGGGCGCGGATGGCCGCAAGGTGCAGGGCTGGCTTTACCTGCCGGCGGGCCGGCCGCTCGGGCTGATCGTCTGGCTGCACGACGGCCCCGACCAGCACTCCGAAGATCGGGCACATCCGCTGATCGGCTTCTGGCGCGCGCAGGGCTATGCCGTGCTCGATCCCAACTTTCGCGGCTCGACCGGGTTCGGGCAGGATTGGCGCAGCGCCTGTGGGGGACGGGTCGGCGGCAGTCAGGGCCGCGATGTCAGCGACATCACCCAAGGCATCGAGGCGGTGCTGGAACGCGGCCACGCGCCCCGCGCCGTCGCAGTGCTGGGCGCTGGCGCCGGCGCCCGCACCGCGCTTGCCTGCCTGGCCAGGCACGGCGATCTGGTCAGGGCCGCGGTCCTGATCGGCCCGCGCGGATTTCACGAAAACCTCGGCGCTGCCTTGCACCGGGTCCGGGGGGAGGTGCTGATCTTCGAAGGCCGCGCGCCCGACAGCGCCGAGGCAGCGGGATTCTCGCTGGCCGAGGCTTTGACCGAGGCGGGGATCCGGCACGAGGCGGTCATCTTCGACGACGAACACGACGCGGTCTTGCGGCGCAGCGCAGTGGAAACCTGCATGCTGCTGAGCGCGGCCTTCGTCAAGGCGGCTCTGGCGAGGACGGCGCAGCATGCCTGACCCCGCATGCCGCCCCGCAAGATGGGCAAATTGCCCATCCTTGTCTCTTGGCGATCTGCGACAATGGAGGTTGCAGACGAGACCCCGGTCCATCCTTGGGTGCCTGAGCCCGTCCGGTAGCTTGGGGCTCGTCTGCGTTTTCGCGTTCAAACCTGAACAGTTGCCTGGGGCGCTGCGCCAACAGACGACCCCGCAGATCAAGGACAGGCCGCCATGACTTTGCCACGGGATTTCATCGGTGTCGACGTTTCGAAGGATTGGCTCGAC
>NZ_JBFUFS010000039.1:0-7784 GCF_056403335.1 Rhodobacter sp. P2_H5
CTGTTCTTTGGCATCGACCATGCCCGCGAAGCCGTGGCGCGCTGGACCCACACTTACAACACCGAGCGGCCCCATTCTGCCCTCGGCTACCAGACCCCGGCGGCCTTTGCCGCCCAACTCGCCGCAATGGGCGATCAGCTTCGCGCATTTGAACCGCTGCGCAGATCGCCCATTGCTCCGTCGGCGCAATCGCGCCAAATTCAACCGCCGACTCTGGCCTCAGCTGGGTGAGCATTGGGGGTCACAGCAGCACGGTTTCGTTGGCGAGGTTGCTCTTCCAGCTCGACCTATCAATCATGACCTCTTCGACTGTGTCCTTATAGAAGAGGCGGTAGACGGTCACCGGTTCTGTCTGCCCGCGGCGATGGGCGCGGGCGCTGGCCTGGGCCTCCAGTGCCGGATTCCAGACCGGCGTATAGTGGATGACAACCGTCGCGGCGGTGATGTTGAGGCCGGCACCCGCCGCCTTTGGATTGAGAATCAGGCAGGCGGGCCCTACATGGGCCGCGAAGTCGTCGATGATAGATTGCCGGTCCTGCTGCGGGGTTGATCCGTTGATCGCTCCCCAATATGTTGCGGGATATCCGCGGCACGCCTCGCGGATCAGATCGCCGATCCGGTTGAACAGGGCGAACACGATCACCTTGTGCCTGTTGGCGAAGGCCTCCTGCAACAGCTCGACCGTCCGTTCCATTTTCGGCGTGACCAGCGGCAGATCCTTAGCTCGCTCGATGGTTGCGTTTTCGATTTCGCCTTCAGGGCCAGCGTTTTGCCGAAGCCATGGGTGGGCGCAAACGAGTTGCAACTGCAATGTCGTGACCAAAGCGCCGGCCACGGGATACTTGTCCATCGTCGCGGATCGCACGGCATTATAGTGGTCGACGAGCCTGTCATCGAGTTCCAGCGGCAGGTCGATGTCGATCCGCTCGGGCAGGTCCCCGGCCACATCCGCCACGCGGCGGCGCAGGATGATCGGATCGGTTACTCGGCTAAGGGCTTGCCCCGCCTCGACCGTATCGGGGAATTCTATCTCGAAACCGGCACGGTCGCCCAGAATGCCGGGGATGGCGAAATCGGTCAGAGACCAAAGATCGAGCAGAGTGTTCTCTACCGGCGTTCCCGTCATCGGGATCGAATGCCTCCGGGGGATCGTGACGACGGCCTTGCGGCGATTGGACTCCGGGTTCTTGATTGCCTGAGCCTCGTCGCAGATCACCCAAGACCATTCGAAGGAAGAGATCATGGCAATGTCATTCACCATCGTGTCATACGTCGTGATCACCACTGGCGCCGTCTGCAGGTCGCGGTAAATGCCGGCACGATGGACGCCGCGATGAATCAGGACCGAGAGGGAGGGGGCAAATCTTTCGATTTCGCTGACCCAGTTCACAATGAGGCTGGTTGGACAGATGACCAAGGCGGGCGCTTCCGGCATTGGGGGAGATTTCATTAGTAAAGCAATGATCTGAAGGGTTTTTCCCAACCCCATCTCATCCGCGAGGATCAGGCCGCCGGTGCGGCGGAGCGTCTCCCACATCCACCGGACACCACGCGCCTGATAGGGGAACAGATCGGCCTTGAGCCCGTGGATTTCGATTTCCGGCAGCAGATCCTCGGCCGCTATTTTGCCCGAGTTCAGCACCTCTTCCAGTGCCTTGACCCGGAACGCATCCGACTTGAGCCGGATGAGTGCGAGGGCGGAAGCATACGACAGATCTCTCGGGTCGGCTCCACTCAGCACTTGGTCGAACTCCTTCGGAATATCCGACGGCAAGGGCCGCAAAACCGCGCCATCGACAACCCAAGTATGGGCATTGGACGGTGCTGCCATGATAACTTCCGCTCCCCGCAGCATCCTGCGGCCAGCCAGCCGGGCAACAATGCGCGCCCCCTCGCGTTGAAGCAGAATAATCGGATCGACTACCCGTTCCGACAGGCTGAAACCGTCGGGCACCGCAGAGCGGAGGTCGTCGAAGCTTTCGGACAGCGATGCCGGATCAACCATTTATCGCCTCCATCAGCACCTTCAGGTCCTGCACGGAAATGGGGACCGGCCGCTGCGTGTGAATTGCCCGGTGACAGTTCGGGCAGACCGGCACGAGGTCGATCGCGGGGTCATACGGGCGCGGCTCCGCCAGCCGTGACAGCGGCTCGAGGTGATGGACTTCGATGATCGTTCCCGCTTTTTCACCATAGCGCCGTTTCGGTTCCAGCCCGCAGACTGCGCATTTCTCGCCCTTGAGTCGGATGCACAACAGCCGGTTTCGAGGGTTCCTCTCACGCCGCCGCACCACGGATTCGAGGATGGCCCCCTCGAAGGCCAGCTCTTCAGCAGCGCCTGTCGCATCCTCAATTACGTCATAGCCGATCAGTTCGGCCATTGCTGCCATGATCGGAACGATCACCTCCCGGCAGGTGCGCGTGACAGTAGCGTCGACGTCCGAACTTTCCGGGTGACGAACGGTCGCCACGATCCGGAAGGTTCCGTCCCGGACAAGCCAGCCGTCCCGATCCTGATCGCCGAATTCCAGTTCGACGTCGCTCGGAATCGAGGCCACCAAGGCCCTGGCGAGGCCGACGTCCTCCTCCGATGCCGCAGATATCTGACCCAGAACTTCGCCCGAGAAAGAACCGAAGGTGAGCGTGACCCTGTGGCGCCGCAGGCCATGGGAACGGAGTTCTGCGAGCGGGCCGTGTCTTTCATCAAGATCGGCGAACCGGATGCGCATGGCGGAAAGCAGACCGGACTCGTCAACCGACAGCCCGATTTCGGCACCGGTGCCTTCCTCGAGTTCCTGTCTGATTAGCTTCTTGCGCGTAGCGATCATGTCATTCGTCGTCTTCGTCGATCAGTTCGGACGCTGCGGGTTCCGGCACATTGCGCAGTAACTTGCGAAGATTGTTGGAGATTTCCTCGCGGATATCCTCGAAAATCGGCTCCAGTTCAGGATTGGTGTTGTTCTGCTCTGCCATCGCGAAGGCCCAGAGCAGCAGGTCCATGCCCTCGACGGCATAGCCGTTGGCCGCCGCACGCTGATAGATCTTCTGGTAGAAATCATGATGCTTGTTCAGCTGCACCCCCGGCACGTGATTGGTGCTTCCGGGGCTGCGGTAGGCCGGCTCCCACAGGTGGCCCGTGGTTATGGTGGTGACAGCCTCGACATGCACCGCATCCGGACTGACATTGCTTTGGATCGGCGCCCTGATCCGGATCTTCGGTCCGCGATTGTTGGAAATCTCTGCCGACTGCGTGGCCGGGTCAACCGATGCAACCTGTGGTTTCGCAGCACTGTTGGTCCCCGCGATGCTCTTGTTGGCGCTGGTGTGATCAACGGTTTTTTTCGTGTTGGCATCATCGCGGTTAGTGCGGCGATAGCGCTGGCCAGCCTCGCGGAAAACCGGCTGCAACAATTTGCGCAGGCCCTCCTCCAGATCGGGGTGAAAAAGTATCCGCGACTTCTTGACGTCGACCCTGAAGGCTTCGTCCAAGGCATTCCCGAAATCAAACTCAATCCGCAAAAGTGAGGTGTGAGGTTCCGGCGAGCCAAAGACATCAAGCCATCCACCATCTTGGATCAGCCGGCCCTCTCGATAGACATAAAAACCTTGGGCCCTGTTCGATATGCGCGCAAACTTGGCGTTCTCTTCCTTGGTCATGTCGTTGCCGTGGGGCAGGATCCACGCTTTGATGACGGCAACGTTTTCGTTGCCATCGGGCATTTCCACGACGATATTCTGCTTGCTGGGATGGAGTTCCTGCTTGGACCGCTCCGGGTAGAAAGGGTTCCATGGAACGACTGTTTCACCGTTGATATGGATATCGACCGTGCGCTCGCGCTCGTCCTCTTTGTCGAGGAACCGATGGAAGATGAGCGATATGTGTTTTCCAAGGCTTTCGGCCATCCGTGTGATGGCCGCCTTTTCTTTCGAACCCGGCTCATAGTCCTTAGACAGGATCCGGTCGCATTTTTCCCAGATCACAAGGGTTCCGGTCTCGCCACAAAGCGCCTCGAAACTGTCCTGCTCGTCCGCTGTCACCGGCTCTCTCAGCATCGCCCAGTCATTGAGATCGGCCACATGGTCCAGATCCCAGGTGAGTTTCGCAAAAGGCTGGCCGGCTGCCTTCCGCGAGATCAGCGAAAATCGCAGGCAAACTGAGCTTGATGCCGTCTTCAAGCCGAGGCCGAATTTCCCGAGGCTCTGGCGACTCGCCCGTTCGGGAGAGCCGTAGCGCATCGCCTTCCAGACTCCGTCGGCGTCCATGCCCTCGCCATTGTCTCCGAAGCAGACAATCTTGCGGCCGTCGGCCATCAGCTGAATGTCGATATTCACCTCGGTGGCGCCTGCGGCGATCGAATTGTCGATGATGTCGGCCGCGGCTGTCTTCACATTGTAGCCGGTGTCCCGGAATCCGAATATCGCTCGCGCCGCATCAGGTGGATTGACCAGATCATTCATGTCCGCATTTACCCCATCTGCCGTTGATCAATGATCCGGTGTGTTTTCATTGTCCCGGGTTCCAGTCCCGGAAATCTCCCCGACAGGATCACCACCCTGAAGCCAAGAAACAATAGCGTTTACAAGGCAATCCACAGAATTCGACTTGGTGGCGCATTCCCATACCACCAATACGCGCCATCCGTCCTGTCGCAGCAATTCCGCCTTGGCCATGTCACGCCGCCGATTGCCGTCGAGTTTTTCCATCCAGAACCCGGTTCGGGTGTGGGGAGCACGGAAATACTTGCAGCCTTGGTGCGCGTGCCAGAAGCATCCGTGGATGAAAATCACTGCCCGGAAACGCGACAGCACGATATCGGGACGACCGGGCATTTCCGCGACATGCAGACGATACCGGAAACCGCGTGCATGCAGATCGCGCCGGATCAACATTTCAGGCTTCGTGTCCTTGCTCCCGATCCGGGACATCATCTCGGATCGGGTCATTGGTGGCCTGAGTTCAGCCACGCAGCCCCCGCTTTGGATGCAATGCGACCGTGTTGGCGATCCAAGGTGCCATGGCCTCGGCGATCGCCACAGCCACTGGAGCCGCAACTGCGTTGCCGAACTGGCGGTAAGCTTGGGTGTCGGAAACGACAATTCTCCATGGGTTGTTCGATCCGGGACGGTCAAACCCCATCAGTCGGGCACATTCGCGGGGCGTCAGCCGGCGGGGAATGTCACCCGGTTGATCGATCAGGATCTCCGATCCGTCCTTATAGTAGCGGGCGCTCAATGTGCGGGCCACATTGCTTGGCCCGGAAAGTCCGAAACCGAACCCGTTTCCGGCAGCCTTGTGCTTGGCAGCATATTTCTGAAGATATTCCCAAAGCTTAGGCGTCAGGGTGTATTTCGCGGCCACTTCGGCATGGTCTCCGACCGTGTAGGGCGTCTCCACCGCTTCGGAACCATCGCCGGGATGAAGAATGCTCTCGAGGGTTGGGTTGGGTCCCTCCGGTAGCACCACATCGTCGAGTGAGAAGTGCGTTGGCCAGTCTTCCCGGAACCCGACGATGAAAATCCGCTCGCGGTGCTGAGGCACCCAATGGCGTGCATCGATGACCTTGTGGTCGATGACATAGCCTAGTTCGTTGAGTGCATGTGTGATCACACGGAAGGTGTTTCCCTTGTCATGCGACAGCAGATTCTTCACGTTTTCCAGCAGGAATGCTTTAGGGCGATGATGACGTAAGATCCGGACCACATCGAAAAACAGGGTGCCTTGGGTCTCGTCCGCAAACCCATGGGCCCGGCCAAGCGCGTTCTTCTTCGAGACCCCGGCGATTGAGAATGGCT
Source organism: Rhodobacter sp. P2_H5 (assembly GCF_056403335.1). Lineage (NCBI taxonomy): Bacteria > Pseudomonadati > Pseudomonadota > Alphaproteobacteria > Rhodobacterales > Rhodobacter > Rhodobacter sp. P2_H5. The sequence continues at coordinate 5,794 of NZ_JBFUFS010000039.1, forward strand.
GACAGGGGAATCCCGCCAGAAGCACATCATGTGCCGGAATGGCTGACTCGTCGATAGCGGTGATGTCGCCGTTGACCTCGTGATGGTCATCCTCGAAGTTCGCCTTGTAGGTTTGCTGTGAGAACTTGTTCCATTCGCTGGTGAACACGCAAGTTCCGCCGATGGCCTCGAACCCAATCCGCAGCCCACCGATGCCTGCGAATAGATCTATGAACCGGAACCCTTGGCCTGTCTTCATCAGTCTGCGCTCCCGGCATGCACCACCACATCCTGGATGGCCGCATGAATCTATCTCAACATCTCACTAACAGAGTGTGTAGCGGGTGAAAGAAAAAATCCAGGTCAGTTCCGCGGTCCGCGCACGGAACATGGCATTTCCTGTGGAAAAGGTTCCGATCTACCAACGCTGCACTCCTGCCCAATTCTGGTCAGCGCTAGTGCCGACGCATTCAATCGGCTTCGAGAACGACTGCCTTCTCGTTCATGCGCACAACGGTGGGCAGGCTCATTCGCGCGGGCTGCCCAAAGCGCGTGCCGAGGTTTCTTGCCGATGCCGGGCGGCCCGTCCAGCAGAGTGGGCGGCATTCGAAGTCCTAGATTTCCAGCTTTGACCGAACGACGCATCTTGTGACAGCCGGTTTCGATCACCGGTGCCATCCACGGAAATTCCGCTTGCGGGGCTGCGCCAACTTATCGGCATGATACTCGGAAGTGACCTGTCCCAAAAGAACGCCCTGCCGAAGCACCGCAAGTTGTTTCGCATCGTGTTTGACCTGAGCCCGTGAACCTCCTCCAGATTTTGGTAGAGTCCGTCCACGCAAGGAGACGGACAATGAAGCAATCGCGGTTTACGGAAGCGCAGATCATTGGGATTTTGAAGGAGCAGGAGAGCGGATCGCCGACGGTGGAGGTCTGCCGCAAGCACGGCATCAGCTCGGCGACGTTCTACAAATACAAGGCCCGGTTCGGCGGCCTGGATGTCTCGGAGGCTCAACGGCTGAAGGCGCTCGAAGACGAGAACGCCAAGCTCAAGAAGCTTCTGGCCGAGGCGATGCTCGACCTGGCCGTCCTCAAGGATGTCGCATCAAAAAAGTGGTAGCGCCCGACGCGAAGCGGAAGGCGGTGGCGCATGTCGTGGCGGTCCACGGTGTAAGCCAGCGTCGGGCGTGCGAGGTGCTGGCTGTGGATCGGTCGAGCATCCGCTACAGGAGTGTCCGGCCGGACGACGCTGCCGAGAGGGCAGCGATGAAGGCCGTCGCGGCTGAGCGTCGCCGGTTTGGCTATCGGCGCATCCACATCATGCTGGAACGGCAGGGGATAGTGATGAACCTCAAGAAGTTGCGCAGGCTGTACAGCGAGGAGCGGCTGCAAGTTCGCAAACGCGGCGGGCGCAAGCGTGCCTTGGGAACGCGGCGTCCGATGGTCGTGCCGCAGGCCGCAAACGAGCGCTGGAGCCTCGACTTCATCAGCGATGCCCTTACGGACGGTCGGCGTTTCCGGGTTCTGGCGATCGTGGATGATTTTACGCGGGAATGCCTGACGCTGGTCGCAGACACATCCTTGTCGGGCGCGCGGGTCGTGCGGGAGCTGGACGCGGTCATCGCTCGACGGGGGCGCCCGGGCACCATCGTCAGTGATAATGGGACGGAGTTCACATCAACCGCGATCCTGTCGTGGTGCCAGAGGACCGAGACCTCTTGGCACTACATCGCGCCCGGAAAGCCCATGCAGAATGGCTTCATCGAGAGCTTCAACGGCCGCTTTCGGGACGAGTTCCTGAACGAGGTGCTGTTCTCGACCCTGACCGATGCCCGAGTCCAGATCACCACCTGGAAGGAGGATTACAACCACCACAGACCCCACTCGGCCCTCGGGAACATCCCACCTGCCGAGTTTGCCACGAAGATCAGACTGGAAATGATGGCCGCATAGGCCCAGAAAGCAACCCAAGGACTCTCCCCAATCCCGGAGGGAAGACGGGGCTCAGGTCA
>NZ_JBFUFS010000041.1:0-2513 GCF_056403335.1 Rhodobacter sp. P2_H5
GGTAAGCGGTGCGACGGCCCCGTGGTTCCGGGGCGAAGGTCTTTCGGGCATGCCGCCCTGCAACTGAGTTTGCAGGAGTTTGGCAGTGGAACACCAAAATGAGCACCGGATGGAGGTTCCCAGTCGCAAGGGAGTTTCGCGCATCGAGGTTCTGGATGGGCCAACCGGGCGGCGGCGTTGGCCGGATGATCTGAAGGCACGGGTTGTGGCCGAGAGCCTGGCTCCCGGGGCGCGTGTTTGTGATGTGGCCGAGAAGTATGGGTTGATCGCCCGGCATCTTTCGCAGTGGCGTGGTCTTGCCCAGAAGGGGAAGCTTGTCCTGCCCGCCGATGGTGCCCCCAGTTTCGTGCCGCTTGTGGTCGAGCCTGTGGCTGTGCCCGGTCCTGACATCGTGAAGACCGATTGCGCGGTGATCCGGGTCGAGATCGCCGGTGCGGTGCTGCATGTCGCGCCAGACTGCAGCCCGGAACGTGCAGCGGCCTTGGCGGCTGCGTTGAAGAGGGCCCTGTGATCTTCCCGGATCAGTCGGTTCGGATCGTGATCGCGACCAAGCCCGTCGACTTCCGCAAGGGACACGATGGGCTGGCCGCTATGGCGCATGCCGAGCTGGGCTTTGCGCCCAAGGCGGGGGTAATGGTGGTGTTCAGGTCAAAGCGTGGCGACAGGATCAAGGTTCTGTTCTGGGACGGCAGTGGGATCGTGATGATCTACAAGCGCCTGGAGCAGGGCGGCTTTGCCTGGCCCAAGGTCGGCGACGGGGTCATGCGGCTGTCGCGGGTGCAGTTCGAGGCGCTGTTTGCCGGGCTCGACTGGCGCCGGATCCATGCGCCGCGACCTACCATTCCGCCTGCGACAGAATGACTCGGATCACCTTGGAAACATGGGCTTTTGTGGGGTGATGCCGTATGAACGGGCATGTCATCATCCGCCGCCCAACCCCTTGATCTGGATGCTCTTCCGCCTGCCGTGCGAGAGGCGTTTCTGGCCATGCAGGCCAAGGTCGCGGGGCTTGAGGCCCATACCGAGCGTCAGGATTACCTGATCGCCGAACTGCGCCATGCTCTCTATGGCAAGCGGTCCGAGCAGTTGGATCCCGACGCCCGTCAGTTGGCTTTCGAAGACCTGGAGACGGCTGTCGCCGAGGCCGAAGCCGCCAGTGATGCGCTGCATGCCCGCAACGCCGATGGCACCCAAAGACGACCAGCGGCCAAACGCAACCTCGGGCATCTGCCAGACCATCTGCCACGCATCGAACAGGTGATCGAGCCTGCGCACAAGGTCTGCCCCTGCGGCTGCATCGATATGGTGAAGATCGGCGAAGACCGTGCCGAACGGCTGGACATCATCCCGGCCCGTTTCCAGGTGATCGTGACGGTTCGCCCACGTTATGCCTGCCGCCGCTGTGATGCCGGGGTTTGCCAAGCCGACGCCCCTCACTGGCTGATCGAAGGTGGGCTGCCGACTGAAGGCACGCTCGCCCATGTGGCAGTCTCCAAATATGCCGATCACTTGCCATTATACCGCCAAAGCCAGATCTACGGGCGCGGCGGCATCAATCTCGACCGATCAACCCTCGCGAGCTGGTGTGGCACGTCTGCCTATCATTTGGCTCCCGTCGTTGACCGGATGCTGGTTCATCTCAAACGATCCGGCCGCCTCTTCATGGATGAGACCCGTGCCCCGGTGCTTGACCCCGGGGCAGGCAAAACCAAGACCGGCTACCTTTGGGCATTGACCCGGGATGATCGAGGCTGGGGCGGAGATGATCCACCTGCGGTCGTGTTCACCTATGCGCCCGGGCGCCATGGCAGCCATGCGATGGACATTTTGACCGGCTTTGAGGGCATTCTGCAGGTCGATGGGTATACCGGATATGATGCCCTGGCAGAACCCAGGCGTGTCGGCGGCAAACCTTTGACGCTGGCCTATTGCTGGGCCCACGCGCGGCGCAAACTGCACGACATCTACCAGAAGGACGGCTCCGAAATCGCCGCCGAGGGCCTGCGTCGCATCGCGGAAATATACAAGATCGAGGCCAAGATCCGGGGGAGTAGTCCCTATGAGCGCCTCGCTGTCCGCCAGAAGCAATCCGACCTGTTGGTCGCCGACTTCCGCCTCTGGCTGACCAAGCAACGCAGCAGAATCTCTGCCAAATCCCGCCTCGGCGAGAAGCTTGCATACATCCACCGGCACTGGGATGGTCTGCAAATCTTCCTGACCGATGGACGGGTCGAGATGGACACCAACCCGGTCGAAAACACGATCCGACCCATAACCCTCAATCGCAAAAACGCGCTGTTCGCGGGCCATGATGAGGGCGGCCACACCTGGGCACGCATGGCCTCGCTTATTGAAACCTGCAAGCTGAACGCTGTCGACCCTTACGCCTACCTGCGTGCAACCCTGACAGCTATCGCCAACCGCTACCCGGCGTCCCGCATCGACGACCTCATGCCCTGGGCATTCCAAAAGCAGTCAAGCTGAAACCCATACGGGTGTCAGCCACCGCTTAC
>NZ_JBFUFS010000042.1:0-2466 GCF_056403335.1 Rhodobacter sp. P2_H5
GTAAGCGGCGCCTGGCGCCCACCTTCCAGCCTTTGTCCTGATTGGCTCATTGGAGCACAGTGAAGATAAGGACGGAGTTTCTCCATGGAGGCTACATTGGAGGTTCTCCCGGTTGGTGGCCGAGGCCGCCGGAACCGGAAGTGGCCGGATGAGGTGAAGGCGCGGGTGGTCGCGGAGACGCTGCTGCCGGGCGCGACGGTCAACGAAGTGGCGCGTCGGCATGGCTTGCCCGCGAACCATGTGTCGTCGTGGCGAACGCTGGCGCGGAAAGGGCGGCTGGTGCTGCCTGCGCCGGAGGATCCGGTTGAGTTTGCGGCACTGATGGTCGGCCCGGTTGGTGAAGCCCCGAATGGAGACACTGACACCGCAGTCCGGCCCGAGATTGTTGCGGGCGCGGTAGTGATCCGTCTGGAAGCGGGTGCCACGGCGGAGCGGATTGCCTCGGTCGTGCGTGCCTTGGTGGCCAGCCGATGATGTTCCCGTCCAACCTGGTGCGGGTTCTGGTCGCGACCAAGCCCATCGACTTCCGCAAGGGTCATGACGGGTTGGCAGCGCTGGTGTCGTCTGTGTTGCGCCAGGATCCATTCACCGGGACGGTCTTTGTCTTTCGCTCGCGCCGGGCGGACAGGCTGAAGCTGCTCTACTGGGACGGCACCGGTCTGGTAATGGCCTACAAGCGGCTTGAGGATGCGACCTTCACCTGGCCCGCGATCAAGGATGGGGTCATGATGTTGAACCATGCCCAGTTCGAGGCGCTATTTGCCGGTCTCGACTGGCGCAAGGTCAAGGCGTTGGAGGCACGCCCGCCGGCTGCGGCAGAGTGAATCAACCGCTTGGTTTGGCGTGTTTTTGCGGGGGTTTTATGGTAGCTCCAGCCCATGCAAACCGCACCCGCTATCGACCTTTCCGCCATCCCTGCCGCGCAGCGCGCGGCGGTTCAGGCGTTGATGGAATCCGTGGCGGCGCTGACAGAAATTACCCGTCGGCAAGAGCATCTTATCGCTGAACTTAGCCACGCCCTGCATGGCAAGCGGTCAGAAAAGCTGTCTGAAGATGAACGGCAGCTGGCATTCGAGGACCTGTCCATCGCGCTGGCCGATGTTGAGACGGAAAAGGAAACGCGGGCCGCCAAGGCGGGCGATGGGGCGGCCAAACCCGCGCCGAAGCGCACCATCGGCAATCTGCCCGCCGCGCTGCCGCGCATCGAAGAGGTCATCGAACCTGACAGCCTGATCTGCCCTTGCGGCTGCGGCGTCATGCACAAGATCGGCGAAGACCGCTCGGAGCGGCTGGACATTGTGCCGGCACAGCTGCGCGTCATCGTGACCGTGCGCCCAAAGTATGCCTGCCGGACCTGCACCGACGGGGTGACCCAAGCGCCAGCGCCGTCCCACCTGATCATGGGCGGCCTGCCGACCGAGGCAACCATCGCCCATGTGCTGGTTAGCAAATATGCGGACCACCTTCCCTTATATCGCCAGAGCCAGATCATGGCACGGGCGGGGCTTGATCTGCACCGCGCGGTCTTGGCCGATTGGGTCGGCAAGGCCGCGTTCCATCTGAAGCCCATCGTAGACCGGCTGGCCGACCACCTGAAGCGCTCATCCAAGCTGTTCATGGATGAAACCACTGCCCCGGTGCTGGACCCGGGGCGCGGTATGACAAAGACCGGATACCTTTGGGCGCTGGCCCGCGATGACAGGCCGTGGGGCGGCGAGGACCCGCCCGGCGTGGTCTACTTCTATGCCCCCGGCCGCGCGGGCGAGAATGCCGAAACCTTCCTCACCGGCTTCGATGGGACCCTGCAGATCGACGGCTATACCGGCTACAACCGCCTGACCAAGCCCTCGCGCAAGGGCGGTGCGCCCATTCGGGTGGCGCACTGTTGGGCGCATGCGAGGCGTAAACTCAAGGAAATCTTCGACCGCGACGGATCAGACATCGCCGCCGAGGGTCTGCGCCGCATCGCCGAGTTCTATGCCGTCGAAGCCGACATACGGGGCGTCTCGCCCGGTCAGCGCCTGTCAGCCCGGCAGGCCCGCACCGCGCCGCTTGTCGCGGCCTTCGGCAACTGGCTGCAGGCGCAGCGCCGCAAGATCTCGGCCAAATCCCGCTTGGGCGAAAAGCTGACCTACATCCATAACCACTGGGACGGGCTACAAACCTTCCTGCACGACGGCCGTGTGGAGATCGACAGCAACAGGGTCGAAAACCTGATCCGCCCCATCACCCTCAATCGAAAAAACGCGCTCTTCGCCGGTCACGACGAAGGCGGCATCGCCTGGGGCCGCATCGCCTCACTGATCGAAACCTGCAAGATCAACGGCATCGAGCCCTTCGCCTATCTCAAGACTACCCTGACAGCCATCGCCAACGGCCATCCGCAAAGCCGCCTCGACGAGCTGCTCCCATGGAACTTCAAGCCGTCAAGCTAAGCTGATCGTGCTGTCCAGCCACCGCTTACGT
>NZ_JBFUFS010000043.1:0-2350 GCF_056403335.1 Rhodobacter sp. P2_H5
GGGCGGATTCGACCCGCGCTTTTGGGGAGAGCGGCGAAAGCCGAGGATGGTTCTACAGAGTTCTTCCAGCATCAACAGAATGAATCCATTGCCGACTTTCAATTGATAGACCTACCCCTATTGGCCAAGCACTTGATCATCGATTAATTGCGTCTGGCTGACGTCATCCCCTAGGAGCCTTCAACGCACTTAATAGTCAAAAACTGTAGTCTCCGGCCTAGCGCAGTGTGGCGCCTCGGCCAGTCGTTGAGACGCTGCCAGTTCGCTCAGGCCGTCATCCCTGGATAAATCTCGAACCCGGTGTCGATCGTGGTTTTGGTCGCAGGCCGATCTTGGGTTTCAAGGATCGCCTCGACGGACTTCTGGCCGATCAGGAAGCGATTGGACCTCACCGTTGACAATGGCTGCGGCAGTTCGCGGCCAATTTCAAGCCCGTTGAACCCGAAGATGGCGAGTTGATCGGGCAAGCGAATGCCGGCGCCTTGACAGTAGAAGACGCCGCCCACCGCCATGTCATCGTTGGAATAAACCACCACATCAACTTTGGCCGTTGTCCAGAGTTGGGCTGTCTGCTCTCTTCCTGTCGAAAGCGAACTTGGTCCGTCCGCGATGGCATGGGCTACAATCGAAAGCCCGGACTCTGAAAGAGCTTCTGACAATCCATCATAGCGCAGACGTGCGCGCCTGTCCGCAGTCCAGTCATGGCCGACATATCCAAAGCGGCGGTAGCCCTTGGCGATCAGATACTGGCCCGTCGCGTAGCCGGCCTTGCGGTGCGACATGCCTACCGCGACGTCGATGGGGGCAGACTCGATATCCATCATCTCCACCACACGCACACCACTTTGGTCAAGCATCCGACGAGTCGCCACGGTATGGTCAAAACCGGTTATCAGAACGGCCGCCGGTTGCCAGGCAAGGATACCCCGCACCAAGGTTTCCTCGCGGTCGATGTCATAGTCGCTGATGCTGATGACCGATTGGTAATTGGTAGTCTTCAGGCCGGCATTGATGCCCTGCAACACCTCCGGAAAAACGATGTTGGAAAGTGAGGGCACAATGACCCCCACCAACTRCGAATCCAGCGATGCAAGCGATCCTGCAATGCGGTTTGGCACGTAGCCGAGCGCGCGCACCGTCTCCATTACTTTGGTTCGCGTGGCCTCTGCCACCAGCCCCTGATTGCGCATGATGCGCGATACGGTTGATTCGCTCACATCTGCCATCAATGCCACCTCACGTACGGTGACTTTGCTTTTGCGACCAGGCAGACGTTGTTTTGGCTTAATCACCGCAGTTCCCCAGTTGCTCAGCTGCCTTAGGCTGCCGCTACTTTGCTTATGCAAGAAAATGTCGCCAGAGCAAAGTCTGGATTGCCCCGGCGACCGTTCTTCAGCGCTGCACGTAGTTGCGCCAGTTGTGCGCCTCTTTGAAGCCAAGCACTTCGCGGATCTTACGGTTCGACAAGGGGCCCTCGAATTCACCCATCTGGCGGGTGACGGGGGTGTTTGGCGCATATTTGGCGAGAAACTCGACCGTCGGCAGATCAGCGGTGATGGTGTCATTGACCGCATTGAAGACCTGATAGCCAAGGCCGTCCTTTTGCAAACACAGATGGACGATTTCGCCCAGATCGCGGGCGTCGATATAGCTCCAGGCGTTGCGCTTGCGGCATGGCGGATCGGCGAGGTAGCCGGGGAAGTTCACATATTCATGCGGCTCAATCACGTTGCCAATACGCAGGGCGTAGACATCGGCCTTGTAGCGCATGGCAAAGGCGCGGCCGGTCTTTTCGTTAACCACTTTGGACAGGCCGTAGCTGTCCATAGGGTCGCTGTCGTAATCTTCTTCCAGCGGGAAGGAATGGTAATCCTTGTCGCCTTCGGCAAAGCAGACGCCGTAGGTCGTCTCGGAGCTGGCGAAGATCACCTTCTTGACGCCCAGCTTCATGGCGGCTTCCAGCACGTTGTAGGTGCCCACGGTGTTCTGCGCGAAAGTGGTGTTGTCGGGGTTGATCATCACACGGGGAACGGCCGCGAAATGCACGATGGCATCAGGAGCCTTGGGCGGCGCGCCCTCGTCGTAGCCGTCAAAGCCGAAGTGGGTGGTGAAAGCGTTGAATACCTGGCCACTGTCGGTGATGTCGGTGATCAGCGTGTTGACGCCGGGATGGTCAAAGGGCTTTAGGTCGACGTTCAGGACCTTGTAGCCCTTCGCTAAAAGATGCGGCACGGCATGGCGCCCTGCCTTCCCGGTGCCGCCGGTAAAAATGATGCGTTTGGTCATGGGGTTCTCCGTCTTCGTTTCAGTCAATATCAGCTGGTCGCAGCTAGCATGACGCGTTCCTGAG
>NZ_JBFUFS010000044.1:0-1993 GCF_056403335.1 Rhodobacter sp. P2_H5
ATCCAGCATTTTGGGACGGAGGTGGTGGCAGAAGTCACCGGTCGGTCGCGCCGCATTATTCGCAAGGGCGAGGGCCCTGCGGCGGGGCTGTCAGTCGAGACCCGCGCGCCTTCGGCCAATCTCGCGGAAACCTCCGCCTTCATGGATGATCAGAAGCGCGTGCTGATCTTCTCCGATGCAGGGGGCACCGGGCGCAGCTATCACGCCGAATTGTCAGCCAAGAACCAGCGGCTCAGGGTTCACTACCTGCTTGAGCCCGGCTGGAAAGCCGATGCCGCCATTCAGGGCCTTGGCCGCACCAACCGCACCAATCAGGCGCAGCCGCCGCTGTTCCGGCCAATCTCGACCGATGTGAAGGCGGAGAAACGCTTTCTCAGCACTATCGCCCGCCGCCTCGATACGCTCGGTGCCATTACGCGCGGGCAACGTCAGACGGGAGGGCAGGGGCTGTTCCGGCCCGAGGACAATCTCGAAAGCCTTTATGCCCGCGACGCGTTGCGCCAACTCTACCTTCTGATCGTGCGCGGCAAGATCGAAGGCTGCTCGCTGCAGCGATTCGAGGCGGCAACCGGTCTGAAGCTGATGGACACGAATGGTATCAAGGATGACCTGCCGCCAATCACCACATTCCTGAATCGGCTCCTTGCCCTGACCATCGAAATGCAGGGCATCCTCTTCACTGCCTTCGAACAGCTACTCGAAGCGCGGATCGACGGGGCCATGGCCTCGGGCACTTACGACCTCGGGTTAGAAACCTTGCGCGCAGAGAGCTTCCGCGTCACCGACCGTCAAGTGATCTATACCCACCCGACCACCGGCGCGGAAACCCGGCTTCTCTCCATCACGGAACGCCGCCGTAACAAGCCGCGCTTGCTGGATGAGGTCCTCGCCGAACTCGACGATCCGCGCGCCGTTCTGATGATCAACACCCGTTCAGGCCGCGCGGCAGTGCAGGTGCCGACCAACAGCTTGATGCTGGATGATGGCGAAATCGAACGGCGGGTGCGGCTGATCCGCCCCACGGAAAGCCAAAACAGCGCCATTCGCCTGATGTGTGGCACGCAATGGGTCGAAACGGACCGGCCCACCTTCGTCGCGGCCTGGAATGCCGAGGTGGCGGAAGTTCCGGAGTTCACCGACAGCACAATGCATGTCGTGTCCGGCCTCCTGCTACCGGTCTGGAAACGCCTGCCCCAGGACGAAACCCGCGTCTACCGGCTGCAGACCGATGACGGCGAGAGGATCATCGGCCGCCGGGTGTCGCCCGCATGGGCCGCCACGGCCACCGGGGCAGGGGTGCCCTGCCTCTCCGCAGAACAGGCCTATGCCGCGCTGATCGAGGGCAAGACGATCCTCGACCTGACAGAGGGCCTGCAACTCCGCCGCTCCCGCGTCATGGGGGTGAACCGGATCGAGTTGACCGGGTTCACCGAAGGGATGCGCGACCGCCTGCGGGCACATGGCCTCTTCAGCGAGATCATCTCGTGGAAGCTGCGCTTCTTCGTTCCGGTCGGGCCTGATGGCGCGGGAGTGCTTGCCAAGCTTTTCAACCTCTGGCCTATCACCCGCATTTCTGAGCGTGAGGTTGCCTGATGTCCCGTATTGATGCCGCAGATTTGGCGCAGCGCCTTGGCCGACAGGCCGAGGCAGTCTGCCGAACCTATCTCTCCAACGGCCGCAGACAGGGCAACTACTGGCAGGTTGGCGATGTCCGCAACACGGCAGGGCGCTCGATGTTCGTGCGCCTCACCGGCCCCGCTTCGGGCAAGGGTGCCGCTGGCAAGTGGCAGGATCCATCAGAGGGCACACACGGTGATCTCCTCGACGTCATCCGCGAGACCCTCGGGCTCAGCGACTTCGCCGATGTGCTCGAGGAGGCCCGCCGCTTCCTCAGCTTGCCGCAACTGGAACCGKTGCCGAACACCCCAACTCCCAAACTCGCCCCTGCACCATCTGGTTCGTCCGAAGCGGCACGGCGGCTCCTCAGCATGTC
>NZ_JBFUFS010000045.1:0-1935 GCF_056403335.1 Rhodobacter sp. P2_H5
GAACATGCGGCGCATGTCCGCCTGCAGGAAGAGATCGACCGCCGGGCAGTCGAGGGCACTCTCCCAGATCCGAGCGATCCGTCGTTCATCAAATGGCTGCACGAAGCCTTCTATGAAGGTGCCACCGAAGAGATGCTGACCCTGCGTCATGGGGGCCAGGTGGTCCGGATCTTTCCCGGGGAATGGCGGCAGGGCGACGTGGAGGTCGGTGCCCATGTTCCGCCACCTCATGAAGCTGTGCCCGCATTCATGGCGCATTTCCACACGCGCTTTCGGCTGGATTGGCTGAATGGTCAGGTCACGCGCACACTGGCCGTGGCCACAGCGCACCATCGCTTCAACTTCATTCACCCGTTCTATGACGGCAATGGCCGCGTCAGCCGCTTGATGTCGCATGCGATGGCTCATCACGCTGGGATCGGGGCAAGGGGGCTCTGGTCGGTATCCCGTGGCTTGGCGCGGGGGCTTCAGGACGGTCTGCCAGGCCACGAGGAATACCGCGAGATGATGCAGCTTGCGGATAGAGTCCGTCAGGGCGACCGTGACGGGCGCGGGAACCTCTCTTTGGCTGCGCTCGTGACTTTCACGAAGTGGTTCCTGGCTGTTTGCGAGGATCAGGTAAGCTTCATGGCAGGGATGCTCGACTTCGACCGTTTGGGAGAACGTCTGGCCCGCTATGCTGCGCTGTCTGGCCTAGGCCATAGGGCAGGGGAGTTGATGCGCATTATCCTCCTGCGTGGTGAGGTCGAGCGCGGTGACGTAGCAGCCCTGCTGGGAGTGGCCCCGCGAACCGCACGGGCCACGATGAAATCCCTCCTGGACGATGGCGTGGTCGGGTCCGAGACCCCCCGCGGCGCCTTGATGCTGCGCTTTCCCAGCAAAACCCACGATGTGCTGTTTCCGCGCCTGTTCGACCTGGCCTGAAGGCCCTGCCGTGACGGGGAACCGGCCATAGTGGTTCAGCACCGGTTCCGCGGCGAGCAGGGAAGAGTTCGAGGCAGGCTGAGGGTCTGATGACGGGCCAAGGTCGGGAGAGAGGCTTCCGGCGCCCGTCGCGGAGAGACTGTCATGAACACTATGGAAATTCTGGATCCCGTGCGGCCGGTGAATTCGCGCGGCTACAAGGTGGATGTGAGCCGGGGCGAGCGGAACGGGCGGGTGTCGTCCGAATGGTTCAACCGACCGGATGACGAGCGCTATCTGTCGCTCGACGATCTCTGGGCCTCGGTGAAGGGCCGTTCGGAGCGGAGCCGATCCCGGGTGGTTGAAACAGCGGAGATCCGGGTTGAGGCTTCGCGTGACAGCGCTGATCGGTTTCATCTGGTGCTGCCCAAAGCCAAAGAGCCCGTGGTGCCGACGCATTGGGCCTTTGGCCAGCTGGCCAGCATTGTCGGCGYACCGGCCTCCTACCTGCGGCAACTGCCTGCGCCGCTCGCGGGTATCAACCTTCAGTACGGCCTGAGCAACCACCGCGCTGAGCAGGTGAAAACCTTCGAGACCGAAGATGGTCGCACCGAACTGCGCGYGGTGACTGGACCTGACTATGGGCGCATCCATGACCATGAACTCGTCGAGGCGGTGCAGCGCATCGCAGGCAATGGCACCGGTGACACGCGCTGGAAGGTGCCGGGCGTCCTCGACTGGTCGACCGGGGTCTACAACCCCGATGTCGAGATCAGCCGCGACACGACGACGCTCTATGCATCGGATCGGGATGTCTTCCTGTTCCTGGTCGATGACCACAACCCGATCGAGGCCGGCCGGTTGGCTGATGGTTCGCCGGACCTCTATTTTCGGGGGTTCTACTGCTGGAATTCTGAGGTTGGCGCGAAAACCCTTGGAATCGCTAGCTTTTATCTCCGTGCGGTGTGCCAGAACCGCAATCTCTGGGGCGTTGAGGACTTCCAGGAGATCACCATCCGCCATTCGAAGTAC
>NZ_JBFUFS010000046.1:0-1756 GCF_056403335.1 Rhodobacter sp. P2_H5
GGCTTCCACTCCAGGAAGCGGCCAGGGGCAACGCCGGTGCGAACCGAGGCGTTATGACGTTCGTAGGCCGCTATCACTGTCTCTCGGTCGCTGCAGTCCGGCGAAAAACGTAACGACATCATTTCAGAGATCATGCCGGACGATACCGCCAGCGGATCCGTGGGCGACACTGGCTGGCGGTTCTTTTCGAAAATTGTTGCGTTGGCGCTTCGCCACCAGGCTTCCGCTGATTCACGAACCGTCAGGACAACAAGCGCATCGGGAAACAACGCACTCAATTCCCGCCAGAAGGCACCACCTGGCCAGTCGACGGTGGCGGCGTAACCTTTCATGACAGCCTTCAAGTCGGCTGGTTCGCCCCGAAGAGCCGATCGCCACACCTCGACATGCTCGGGATGACTGTAAACCTCGTCCATGTGATAGCATGGGGCTTCGAGCAGCAATTCCAGAGCCGTCTTCAGCGATGTTGTCCCGGTTCGTCCCAGTCCAGCGCCGACCACCCTCAAGGTCATTCTCGCCTCCCTTCGAACACTGCGTCGACAATGGCAGGATGCCCAGATTCAGTTCTGACATCCGCCCTCTGACGACCGCTTCGGAGTAAGAATTGCGCCGGGACCGGTCATTGGCAAGTCCGATCACGCTGTCGGCGCTCCCGGGATGGGGATAAGGAAAGAATGAATTCCGAGCGCACAGAGGTTCATGGAACCCCGCCATCTCTCAAAGCGAAAGTTGCTGCGAAGCCCGATCACGGTCTGCTTTCCCGGCCAAACCTGGTGACTAGGTCCGTGCGCGCTTCATACGACCATAAGATGGATCAATTCGCTCGAAAATTTGGCCGAGCAGCCACCAAACCGCCGAAGTCGCCAACTCGGTGCGTGCTTGAGGTCACAGTGGCGCCCTCGGTCAGTCTTCCTCGACCTCGGCGCGAAGATAGATGTCGTCCGGGCAAACCGCTGTCGGAGCCATGCCGCGCTGCGGGTCCGAAAGGTATTCGTCTATGTGCGAGGTGCCGGCCGTCTCACCCAGAAAGCCTTGCATCCGACCCGCAGCCTCGGTCAGGCTTTCGGCATGCAGAAGGCCTTCGGAGACATAGGCCGCGAAGGTCTCAATCACACGACCCGCCAGACCGGCCGTCGCATCGGGGTCGAGCCGCGTGGTGCCCGTCGCATCCAGCCGCAGGGCATGGGCGAGCGCGGTCGTGACGATCTCCAGCGCCACTTGCGCGTCGCTCTGGCCCTGCGCCCAGCGGCTGACCGCCAGAAGCCTGCCGGCATCGGTCAGTTCGAAGCCGAGAAGGCTCAGCGTTTCGGTCAGGCCATCCAGCCGGTCGGAGGCCGGAACCTGAAACCCGGCGTCGAGCGGCGCGCCTCCCAGGGTCTCGGTGAAGTCCGAGAGCATGAAGCGGCGCGGCTTCTTGGGCGGGGCAGGGGGCAGGGCCCGGGCCGCGACGGTATCGGCGTCAGGCGGCAGGTCAGGGCTGGCGGCTTCGGGGGCGTTCAGCGGCAGGGGATCCGGAACCACGACATCGACGGCTTCGGGCTGCGCCGGGTCCGGCTGGTGGGGCGGGGGCAGGATCTCTTCGGCGACCGGAACGGCTTCGGCTCGCACCGGCGCTGCCACCTCTGCGGCGATCTTGCGCCCATATTCGGTGACCCGCACCCAGAGTGTCTCGCGCGCGCCGAAGAGGCGGGCGAAGAACCCCGGCCGGACCGGGCTCTCTTCGATCAGGCCCTGCTGACACAGGTGCAGATAGGGC
>NZ_JBFUFS010000047.1:0-1694 GCF_056403335.1 Rhodobacter sp. P2_H5
GCATGGAACGGGCTCGGCCAGCGCCGCGCTGGCCTTGTTCGGACCCTTGGCGGTTGGAGCCAACCTTGTGGCGCAACTGGTGCCCTTCAACGCGATCTTCCTGATTTCTGACCCGATGCAAAAATGGCGGCTTCTGGCCAATTTCCTGCTCTATCTGCTGCCCTTTCTGTCCGGCGCTTTCTTTCTCGGCATCGTGTTCCGGCAGGGCAAGGCGCAGTTCAACCGCCTGTATTTTGCCGACCTGATGGGCTCCGGCCTTGCAGGGCTGGCTATTCTTGGCGCGCTCTACGTCCTGCCGCCCGAGAAGCTGCTGATGGCCCCGCTTGTGCTTTGGGCAGTGGCCCTTGCGCTGTGGATTGGTGTCGCACATTTGGGCAAGGTTGCGGGGGCGCTGGTTGGGGCGGGTTTGGTTCTGGCCGCCTATCTGCTTCTGCCATCCACGCTCGGCGTGCCCGATATTGCGGTGTCGCCTTACAAGGGTATCTCCTACGCGCGCAATTTTCCTGATGCGACGCGGCTCTACCGCAGCTATTCACCCTTCGGAGATTTGCAGATCTATTCCAGTTCCTACATGCACTTCGCGCCGGGCCTGTCCGACAACGCTGCTTTCAACGTGCCGGAATTGCCTGCCAACACCTATGTCGGTATGTTCATTGATGGCGAGGGGCCGTCGGGCATCATGCGCCCCTTACCGCCCGAGGATGCGGCTTACTACCAATACCTGCCAATGTATTACCCCTATGTCGTCAAGCCGCAGGCCAAGGTCTTTGTCGTGCAATTCGGCGGCGGGCTTTCAGCCATGACGGCTTTGAACGCCGGAGCCACTTCGGTGACCATCGCCGAAGGCAACCCGGAGGTGCTGCGCGCCTTCCGATCCGCCGATCTGAAGGAGGCCACGGGCAACATCTTCGCCGATCCCCGCGTCAAGGTGGTGAGCTATGACGGGCGGTTGTTTCTGTCCCACACTCAAGAACGCTATGACGTGATCGACCTCAGCCTTGCAGAGTCGGTCGGCCTTTCGAACCCGGGCGGTTTCGCGATAGCCGAAAAATACGCCTATACCGAGCAAGCCTTGCTATCCTATATCAAAGGGCTGGCCCTGGGCGGCGTGCTGTCGGTGACCCTATGGAACAAGGAAGAACCGCCGAAATCGGTGCTGCGCTTTTACGCCACGATGGCAAAGGCCGCTCAGGCGGCGGGCGGGGATTGGGTCAAGTCCTTGTTCGTCAGCGCAAGCTACCTTTCCACCACCACCGTCCTTTACAAGAAGGGCGGCTTTACGGATGCCGACCTAGCTGCCCTGCGCCAGCACACCGCCGATCTGTCCTTTGACGAGGTCTATTCCCCCGGCTTCAGTTTCGACCCGGCCAGCGCGCAGGGAATCCTGGACCAATATCAGGCCTCGATCTTCGGGGACGGCGCGACAGCAGAGGCGCCTACTGTTGACGCCCCTGCCCCAGGCGATGGGACAACGGGCGAACAGGCGGCCCCGGGCGATGGCACCGAAACCGCGGTGCCGTCCACCACGCTCGCGCGCTTGGTATGGCAAGGGCTGGTCAAGGGCGGCGCGGCTGATGTGACACGGCACTACGTCTTCGACGTGCGTCCGCTGACCGATGACCGGCCCTATTTCGCGAGCTMCATCCGTACCGCCGACCTGCCTCGAACGCTGGACAGGCTCGATACGGTGCAGG
>NZ_JBFUFS010000048.1:0-1643 GCF_056403335.1 Rhodobacter sp. P2_H5
ATGACAAGCCGGTGGTGACGAGCGGGCCGAACCCGCGGGTCGGCGGGACAGGCGAGGTGACCGAGGACGGCCCGGCGGCCTTTGCGGCGGGCGGCACGGTGACCGTCGGCAACGTGCATCACACAGGGCACGAGATGACGGCCAGCGGCACGCTGACGGCAACCGACGTGGACGACGTGCAGGGCGATCTGAGCTGGCACCTCGTCGGCAGCGGTCAGGGCAGTTACGGCACGCTCACGCTTGATCCCGCTTCCGGCGACTGGACCTACACATTGGACAACGCAAGCCATGCGGTGCAGGCGCTCGCCGCCGGGGATGTCAAGAAGGACATGTTCCAGGTCGAGGTGAGCGACGGCCATGGCGGAACGATGCGGACCTATCTKGTCGCCAACGTCGAGGGCACCAACGATGCCCCGGCGATCTCGGTCGCGCCGGGGGATCGCGACACGGGCGCCGTGACGGAGGATGCGAGCCGGACCACGGTCTCGGGGTCGCTCAGCGTGACGGATGTCGACATGACCAGTGCGCGGGTCGCCGCGCTGCAGACGGCGGCGCCGGAGACCTGGTCGGTGGGCTCCACCACCGCCCCGCAGCCCGGAACGGGCCAGAGCGGCGTGCCCCTGGAGCACCTTCCCGATCACGAGAGCGGCACCTACGGGACGTTGAGCGTGGACCAGCAGGGGCACTGGACCTACACGCTCGACAACACGCGGCCGGCAACGCAGGCGCTGACCGCGGGCCAGGCCGCGCAGGAAACCTTCGAGGTCCGCGTCACCGACGACCACTTCGCCACGACGACGCATACGGTGACGATCGATGTGACCGGGGCGGGCGAGGGCGCGGTGATTGGCGGGGTGGACACGGGGCAGGTGACCGAGGATGTGGGGGTGACGGGCGGTCATCTGACTGCGGACGGGCAGCTGACGGTGACGGACGGCGACCCGGGCGAAGCGGCCTTCGTGCCGGTGACCGGTGCTGCGGGGGCCTACGGGACCTTCACGCTGGATGCGCAGGGTCACTGGACCTACACGGCGGACAATGCGCAGGCGGCGATCCAGGGGCTGAACCCCTCCAGCCCGCCGCTGACGGACCGGCTGACGGTGACGAGCCTGGACGGGACGACGCATGACATCACGGTGCGCATCGCGGGCACCGATGACAAGCCGGTGGTGACGAGCGGGCCGAACCCGCGGGTCGGCGGGACAGGCGAGGTGACCGAGGACGGCCCGGCGGCCTTTGCGGCGGGCGGCACGGTGACCGTCGGCAACGTGCATCACACAGGGCACGAGATGACGGCCAGCGGCACGCTGACGGCAACCGACGTGGACGACGTGCAGGGCGATCTGAGCTGGCACCTCGTCGGCAGCGSKCAGGGCACCTACGGCACGCTCACGCTYGATCCCGCTTCCGGCGACTGGACCTAYAGGCTCGACAACGCCAGCCATGCGGTGCAGGCGCTCGCCGCCGGGGATGTCAAGAAGGACATGTTCCARGTCGAGGTGAGCGACGGCCATGGCGGAACGATGCGGACCTATCTKGTCGCCAACGTCGAGGGCACCAACGATGCCCCGGCGATCTCGGTCGCGCCGGGGGATCGCGACACGGGCGCCGTGACGGAGGATGCGAGCCGGACCACGGTCTCG
>NZ_JBFUFS010000049.1:0-1568 GCF_056403335.1 Rhodobacter sp. P2_H5
GTCGTGGCCCGCCAGATCGCCCTGACGCAGTTTGTCGAAGGCCCCTTCGGCGATTTCCGAAGTCAGGGCGCAGTCCCGACCGTTCAGGTCGGCCAAGCGGCGGATCAGGTCGGTCGTCGGTTGCAAGGTTGTGGAAAGCGTCGCCAGCACACCGATCCGCGGGCCGTGGCCAAGGGCGGCCAGCGCCATGCCCTCGTCGATGCGGAACATGGGCACCGGGCATAGTGGCCGCGCCGCATCGACGGCGGGCCCCAGCGAAGAACAGGTGACGATGATCGCCTGCGCGCCCGCGTCGACGGCGGACCAGACCATGCCGGTCATGCGCCGCATGGTCGATTGGGAAAGGCTGCCTTGCCGGATGGTGGTTTGCAGCAGGCTTTCATCCAGCATGTTGAAACCTTGCCACTGCGGAAGATGCTGCTTGGCAAGGGCGTCAAACACCGTGATCAGCCCCGATACCGTGTGGATCATCGCCAGCCCCGGAGGTGTCGGCGCGGACAGTACTGCCGCCATGGTGGGCCCTTTCCTGATTCTGTGCGAGCGACTCGCAAAGGTCTGTCGGCCTTCCGACCATGACAGCGCTGTCAATTCTGCGTTGTGGACGTAGATTTTGCAACCGCACATCCGTCGCTTGCCGCGGAATTTCCGCGATGCGGCCAAAAAACGACAATAGAAGTGTCGCAAGATGCCCGTTTTTCCAGATTTACCCAATTGACTTCCCGAGGCGTTCACCAGAGAAATGACAGCGTTGCCATTTCTTGCTGGGGAACCGCGAAATGCGTCGGAGCAGCACCGGAAGAGCCTCGATGAATGCACAGCCAGGCGGCCTGCCGCACCGCAGCGGGCCTGTTAACGGACCTCGGCTGACCAATGGAATATCTGGGGAGGAACCTGAATGTCCGTATCTGCCAACAAGACGACACCATCGGAAGCGCCGCCCTCGGCCTTCTGGAACAGCGTGAAGCAGCTGCGCAATGTCCGCGAGGTGAACGTTCTGGTTGCGATGATCATCGTCGGCGCGATGATCAGCCTTTACACTCCCTACTTCCTGACCACGAACAACCTGATGGGCGTGTTCCGCGCCTTTTCGTTGACCGCGATCATGAGCATCGGGATGGTCATGGTGATCATCACGGGCGGCATTGATCTGTCGGTCGGTTCGGCCATGGGCCTGGCCTCGCTGGTGACGGCGCTGGGGTTTGACGCGGGATATTCTGAAGCCGCAAGCATTGCCGCAGGCATCGCCGTGGGCGTCAGCTTTGGTCTGGTCAACGGGCTTTTGATCACGGCAATCGGTCTGCCGCCTTTTATTGCCACGCTCGGGACGCTCAGCATCGGGCGCGGCCTGATGTACATGATCACCCACGGCGTGCCGGTCACGCCCGACACGCCGGACAGCTTTGCCGTACTGGGTCAGGGCTATGTCGGCCGGGTTCCGGTGCCGGTGGTCATTATGGTGGTGCTGATGGTGATCTTTGCCCTGATCATGCGCCGCACCCGGTTTGGCCGCCATGTCTATGCCACGGGCGGCAACGAACACGCCGCGCGCCTGTCTGGCGTCAAGACTC
>NZ_JBFUFS010000050.1:0-1549 GCF_056403335.1 Rhodobacter sp. P2_H5
TTCATGCCAAGGACAAGCCCCTGTTCCTTGCGGTCTTCGGTGACAAACCCGATGCCCTTATCAATGGCCTGCGAGGGTTCGCGGATGGTCACCGTCTTGCCGTCGATGCTGATGGTGCCGACGCTGGGGCGGCTGCCGAAGATCATCTCCATCACCTCGGTCCGGCCCGATCCGACGAGGCCGAAAAAGCCCAGAACCTCACCCTTGTGCAGATCAAAGCTGACATCGGCCACCCGCGCCCCTTGAACGGTGGGGCGTTTCAGGCCAAGGCCCTTGACCGACATCAGAACCTGCGCGGTCGCATGGGACCGATGTTCGCCAAAGAGTTGCGACAACTCGCGGTCAACCATCTGGCGGATCAAAAGTTCACGCGTCATTTCGGCAATCGGGCGGCTGTCCACTGTCATCCCGTCGCGCAACACGGTCACGCGGTCGCCGATTTCGAAGATCTCATCCAGACGATGCGAGATGTAGACGATGCCGATATTTTGCGCCGCCAGTTTCTTGACCATCCGCATCAGCGTGGACGCTTCGTGATGGCTGAGCGAGGCGGTGGGTTCGTCCATGATGATCAGCTTGGAACTAAAGGAGATCGCGCGCGCAATCTCGACCATCTGCTTTTGCCCGATGCTGAGGCTGCCGACATTGCGGGTCGGTTCCAGATTCATGTCGAGTTCGGCCAGAACGGCGGCGGCATTGGCATTCATCTTGCGGGTGTCGATCAGGCCAAGCGCGTTCAAAGGTTCGCGCGCAAGGTATATATTCTCGGCCACGGTCAGGTTGTTCACCACCGCAAGCTCTTGATAAATGATGCTGATCCCCAAGGACCTGGCGTGGACTGGGTCTTTGATGACGACCTCGCGGCCATCCACCTTGATCACGCCGCCTGCGTCCGCCCGGTATACACCGGTCATCACCTTCATCAGGGTGCTTTTGCCCGCGCCATTTTCCCCGGCCAGCACATGCACCTCACCCAAGGCCAGTTGCAGATCAACATGGTTCAGGGCCTTCACGCCGGGAAACGTCTTGGATATGCCCTGCATTTCCAGAAACATCGGCATCTGCCGGGCCTTCTGCGCTCGGGTGGCGTCCGGCATTACAAGGATTTGGCTCATCGACGCCTCGTTTGACTGTGAGGAATGAAGAAGGGCAGGGCGCATGACACGCCCCGCCCCGAAGCGCATCGCTTACTTGGTGTAGCTGCCCAGGTTGTCGGCATTCACAACGGTGACGCCGGTGTCAACGTCGGTGCTGGTCGTCTCGGTGCCCTTGATCTGGGCGACCAGGTGTTCCACAGCCAGTTTGCCCATGGTGACGGGGCGCTGAACCATGATGCCGTTGATATAGCCGTCTTTCACGCCCTTGATGGTGTCGGGCAGATCGTCGAAGGCGAACACGGCAACCTTGCCTTTGCGGTCGGAAAACTCTTGCTCTGCCAGAACCTTGGCCACAGCCGGGCCGCCAACCTGGCTCATCCCGAAGATGCCAGAGAGGTCAGGGTTGCCGCGCAGGATTGCCTCGGTCACCGACACGGCCTTGGCCAGATCGT
>NZ_JBFUFS010000051.1:0-1506 GCF_056403335.1 Rhodobacter sp. P2_H5
GGCCTGCTTACCGGGGCAGAGATTGCCACACTGACCGACTATGTCCAAACCCTCTCGAAGGGCGTGATTTCCAACGACCCGTCACCCGGCGCGAAACTGTTTCAGGACAATTGCGCGGCCTGCCATGGTGCCGATGCCAAGGGCGTCAAGGATACCGGCGCGCAGAACCTGACCGATGCCGACTGGCTTTATGGTGGCGATGCGGCATCCATTCACCAAACCCTGATGTATGGTCGTCAAGGCAAGATGCCAACCTGGGCGGGCCGCCTGGATACGGTCCAGATCCGCATGCTGGCGCTTTACGTGGCGGAGCTTTCGAAAGCGGGCCAATCGAAAGCAGGGCAGACGAAATGACGCGCACGCTGGCCTGGATTGTGGCTGCCGCGACCGTCGCCCTGTTCGTGGTGGCCAATTGGAACTTCATCCGGCTGGCCGTCGTCACGCATCCAGGCTGCGTTCCGGTCAGTCCGGGAAAACCCTCTGCGTCCCAAGATTGCTGAAAGGTGATCCATGCTAGAGCCTCTGCCCCTGATCGAGCCAAGACTGCGCCCCTCTCGCAGCTATGCGCGTGCCTTGCCGGCGAATGCCGCCTTGCGCTGGCTCACCGCGGGCTGGGCGGATTTCCGGTACAGCCCGGTTGAAAGCCTGTTGTACGGCGTGGTCGTCTTTGCGCTTTCGGCGCTGGTGATCGGGGGGTTGATTGCGGCTGATCTACTGTGGCTGATCTTTCCAGCGAGTTCAGGGTTTCTGGTGGTAGGGCCCCTGTTCGCAAGCGGTCTCTACCAGAAAAGCCGAGACCGCCAAAGCCGACTGCGCGACATGCTGTTGGTCAAGCCGCGCTCGCCCGGGCAACTGGCATTTGCGGGACTGCTCTTGTGCCTTCTGGTCATGCTGTGGCTCAGGGCAGCTGACCTGCTCTATGCGCTGTTCTACGGTCTGCTGCCATTTCCGGGGTTTGACCATCTGTTGGCCGCGCTTCTGACCACCCCCCGAGGCTGGGCGCTGATCATCACCGGGTCAGCCGTGGGCGGGCTTTTCGCCGCCTTTGCCATGGCAATCAGCCTATTCTCCATCCCCATGCTGCTGGGGCGGCGGACCGATGCCTTGACGGCCTTTGGCACCAGCTTCGCCATGACGACCCAAAACCTGCGCAGCGCTCTGCCGTGGGCGATCATCGTGACAGTGGGCTTTGCCCTTTGTGCGATAACCGGCCTCTTGGGACTGATCGTGATCTTTCCGGTACTGGGCTATGGCACCTGGCACGCCTGGGTCGACTTGCGCCCCGGACCGGAGGCTGAAGAGCAATGACCTATCTGTTCCTGATCCCCGTCTCGCTCACAATCGGCCTGGTCGCCCTCGGTGCCTTCTTGTGGAACCTGCGAAGCGGTCAATATGACGACCTCGACGGCGCCGCCGCCCGCATTCTGGCGCCAAACGACGCACCCGATTCTCCGCCGACCCAAAGCTCGCAGCCGGCGTACGCCCAAGAGCGCCCGGCAAATTGAG
>NZ_JBFUFS010000052.1:0-1452 GCF_056403335.1 Rhodobacter sp. P2_H5
TCATAGCGCTGCTTGGTCACGAAGAAATCGGCGGCGTGGAAAACCAGACCGATATTCCCCTTGCCGTTCAATGCTTTGGCCATCAGATGCGCCGCGGCGACTCCATTGCCGTAGTTGTCGGCGGAGACGACTGAGACATAGTCCTTGCCCGCTGTCAGCCCGGCGGCCACGTTGTCCATGAACACGATCTTCACGCCCGCATCAGCGACGGCCTTGTAGGCGGCAGCGGTTGCGGTTGGGTCGGTCGGGATGGTGATCATGATGCTGGGCTTTTGCGCCATGATCGTCTCGATGTCCGAGACCTGCTTTTCAGGCTTGAAGCCCGCATCGGTGACAGCGATCACCTTGATCCCCATCGCGGCAAACTGGGTTTGGAGACCGTTGATCTGCGCCCGGCTCCAGTCGTTTCCGCCGTAGTGCATGACGATGGCGGCGGTAGCGTTCATCGACTTGATCTTGGCAAGTTCGTCATCCGTCAACGTGACAGAGGATGCTGGCGAAGGGTCTTCGCCATTCGGGCCCTTGGACAGAACGCTTTCGACCAACTTGGCCAAAGCCTCGTCCGGGCCGGCGTAAGCCGGGCGCATCGCGGTCATCAGCGCAAGCAGCGCCGCGCCGCCCAAAAGGCTGCGTCTCGTGATCATGGTTCTTCCTCCCAGAAGCGGGGCCAAGCCCCGGTTTTCAGTGTGTTTTCAGGTAGTCCATGCTGAGCCGCGCCCCTTCGGCAGGGTCGGTCCAAGCATCGAGTTCGGTGCAAACCCAGCCATCAAAGCCCACATCGCGCAGGGTTTGCAGGATGGGCAGGGTCGGCACATCGCCACGATCCAGCGGCGTGAAGGCAAAGGGTTCGCGTTGGAAGCCCTTCAGGTGGACATAGGAAATCCGGGCCGCGTGATCGCGGATCAGTTGCGCCGGATCGCCGCCGGCAGCCGTAAGATGCGCCGTGTCGGGGACGAAGTCGATGGCCGTTAGGTCGAAGATTTTGGCCACGCTGGCCGGGCCTTCAACAATGGTGGACAGATGCGGGTGGTAATGCGCCCGCAGACCACGCGCCTCAGCCAGATCCTTCACGCGGTCCAAGGCTGCGGCCAGCTTGTGATAGTCCGCCTCACGGATGCCGTCGAACCGCTTGGCCCCGCCGCCAACCACCAGATGAGGCGCGCCGAGTTCGGCAGCCCTGTCGGCGGCACGGGTCACGCGGGCCAGTTCCTCAGGCAGGATGTCGTCGAAGATGAAATTGCCGCCCGCATAGGCCGCCACAAGTTGCAGACCGGAATTGGCCAACAGGGCGCGAAAATCAGCGGCGGAGTTGTCCAGCAGGTTGCCGTCAAACACCTCTACCCCCTCATAGCCCGCCGCCGCAATTTCGGCAAATGCGCGGTCCATCTGACCAAAGGTGCGATAGGCCAGCTGCGTGATCGAAGTGACGCCCACTGCATCGCCCCCCAGCAG
>NZ_JBFUFS010000053.1:0-1390 GCF_056403335.1 Rhodobacter sp. P2_H5
GTACTTGCCAAGGAGGCGAWATGATCCGGGTTATCGCGCAAAGGACCGAACGGGGACTGCACACGGCCAGCGWGGTCGACCTGATCACGCTGGCCGGCCAGCGCGACGAGGGCGCGGTGCGCGAGTTGATCCGTCGCCTGAACCCGCGCCTGTTCCGGGTGGCGCGGGGCATGCTCGACAGCGACGCCGAGGCCGAAGACGTGGTGCAAGAGGCCTACCTCGCCGCTTTCACCCGGCTCGATCAGTTCCGCGGCGAGGCCGCCTTTGCCACCTGGGTTACCCGCATCACCATCAACGCCGCCCGGATGCGCCTGCGAAGGCCACCAAGGCACGAACTCTATGACACGGTGAACGAGGCCGAACCCGCCAGCGCTGCGGTTCTGCCCTTCCCCTTCCCGGAGACCGCCGAGATGGCCTTGGGCCGCCACGAACTGCGCCACATGCTGGAAGAGGTCGTGGCTGACCTGCCCTGCGACCTGCGCCTTGTCTTCCTGCTGCGCGAGGCCGAAGGCCTTAGCGTCCTGCACATCGCCCGCGACCTGTCGATAAACCCGATCACCGTGAAAACCCGTCTCTTCCGCGCCCGTCGCCGCCTGCGAAAGGCGCTTGAGGGCCGCCTGAAAGGGGGCTTCGAGGCCGTCTTTCCCTTTGACGGCGCAAGGTGCCAGCGGTTGACCGGCTCCGTGCTGGATCAACTGCAGGTAATTGGCTGGCTTCCAAGGCGATAGAGTGGCCAAACCTTTTCGGGCGCCCCCTCTGACAGGGCCGCTGCGCCCGAGCGCTTGGCCTTGAACTCCGGCTCGATATGGATGCTCACCCCACTGCCCCTCACCATCAGCTTCAAAGCCGCCCAAAACAGTGCGCAGGTCTTATGCACTGTTGCATTGGTCTGCTTGCCAGGCACCATCAGTCGATACAAGTCTCCGGTCCCGGATGGCAGGTCATGAGGTCCGCCGGCGCCCCCTGTCTCTTGCGAGAGGTTTTCGCGCATCCCAGTCAGAAATCTTTCTGGACCGGCTAGTATATGAGGCAGCCTGCAGAGTTGCGAACCACTATCCGACCGGATCACAGGATGTCCAGGCTGGAGACCGAGGCTTGGGCCCAACTGAGAAAGACTTTGTTCGATAGCAGTTTGAAATAGAAACGGTGAGCGACGGGTGCTTGGCATATCGGTCGTTCTGATATCGGAGATGCCGCAGGACCAACGAGAGACCGCTCCGGCCCAATGCTGCAGTTGCGCTTCCGCAAGGCCGTCAGGCCGCATTCCGCCCCTTGCGTAGGCTAAGCCGGGATCGACGTACCTGGCCCTGAGCTGTCACACAGGGACCGAACCGCGGAACCCGAAACCCGTCGTTGTAGCCGCCGATCAATTTGGAGGTCGCGTTGCTCG
>NZ_JBFUFS010000054.1:0-1369 GCF_056403335.1 Rhodobacter sp. P2_H5
ACCCTGGACCACCTCCAACGCGCCATCCGGCCCGGCGCGTCTTGTGGCCACTGCGTTGGCCTCGATCCACGTCATCGCGGCGCGAACTGCCGTATCGTGCGCCGCGATGATGCGCTCGTCTTTGGCGACAAGAGCCATGATCGAGACAGATTTCGAGGCCGAGAAGGTCAGGTCGATGCCGGGGCGATGTTCGCGTTCGCCATCAACCCAGCGGCCGAGGATTTGGCCCTGGCGCCATTCGCCCTTCTCGTTCTTCTCGGTTGGCAGCGCGTGACCGTCCAAGAGGTCGGCAAAGACCCGATCGTCGATCGGCCCCTGAAACTCCAGCTGCCCTTCGGCGGCGAGATATTCTGCCGCCCGACCAAACCATTGTGCTGCGGCTTCGGCCTCAGGCGAGCCTGCCGTATAGTAGCCTTCGGTGCTGTAGTAGCCTGAGGCAGCCGCCCCGGCGGAGACATTCGATACGGACAGCACGGATCAAAGACCGCCTTCGAGAAAGCCGCCCAGGAGCTTACTACGGTCTGCCCGCTTTTCCGGAATGACCAGCGTCGGGCTCAGGCTTGGAGCCGAGCCACCGCTTTCCGTGCCAAGACTTCCCGCAGCGCCATCTCTTGAGGCGCGATCCGTTGGAGCGAGGGCGCGTTCCGTCGCCAAATCGTTGTCAGGGTCGGCTGATGCGAGACGGACCACCGAGTCATAGGGAGAAACGTCGGGCTGAGCGGTCTTTATCTTGCCCGGCCAATTCGACATCAATTCCCGCGAGAAGTCCGCCAAACGCAGATCCGGGTCCTCGACGCCGCGCATGCGGGCGCGACAGTAATCCTCCCAGGCCAGTGGCTTGTCAGCCTCTTTGGCCTTGGACTTGAGATCGAAACTGATGGGATCGATCTCCGGCGCGGTCCTGCGGGCAAACCACGCATCGAACTCCTCCAATTGCTGGCGCGGCGACCGCATGACGAAGGGCAAATCTGCCGGAGGCTGTTGGGCTCCTTCGGACGCGCCGAGGTTTGCCGTCGCCACCCCTTCTCCCTTCCCGGGATCTTCCACCAGAGGCGCATCCATCGACCCGGTGGCAAAGCCGTTGCCTTCGTATTTCAGTATGGCAGGGGCGATGTCCTTCGAGGTGATGGGCGGGAACTGCACCAGCGCAGTCGGGGCATCGTAGCCGAAGCGGATATAGGCCTTGAACTGCGGCAGTGACTGGATTTCTGACGCGGTGACGATGGGCCGCTCGACACGCTGCGCGTTCAGGGTGTTGCCATCGCGGGTCACATCGGCTCCGAAGGAAATCGTCTCGCGATGCTCGATGATATCGGAAAGCCCGAGGCTGTCCGAGAAGAGACGCGCCGTCCGGGCGTCAGGCGTGTTG
>NZ_JBFUFS010000055.1:0-1268 GCF_056403335.1 Rhodobacter sp. P2_H5
TGCTGTGACCCCCGATAACTCGTCCATCTGATGCTAGAGTSCGGCCCAAGGAGAGGACCGGACATGAAGAGATCGAAGTTCACAGAGGRGCAGATCATCGCGATCTTGCGGGAGCAGGAGGCGGGCGCGAAGACCGCCGAGGTTTGTCGCAGGCACGGGATCAGCGGCGCCACTTTCTATGCCTGGAAGGCGAAGTTCGGCGGCATGGAGCCTTCAGAAGCCAAGCGGCTGAAGGCGTTGGAAGACGAGAACGCCAAGCTGAAGCGCCTGCTCGCCGATGCAATGCTGGACAACACCGCGCTGAAGGATCTGCTGTCAAAAAAATGGTGACGCCCGCCGCCAGGCGCGAGGCCTTCGCTCATCTCGAACAGGGATACGAGATGAGCGAGCGGCGGGCGTGTTCGCTGATCGGAGCAGATCGGTCTTCGATGCGGTATCGGCGCCGGCGACCGGATGACCGCAGACTGCGCGAGGTGCTGCGCGCGGCCGCCGAGACGCATCGGCGGTTCGGCTATCGTCGCTTGCATGTTCTCCTGCGCGGGGACGGCCATGTGCTGAACTGCAAGCGCACCCAGCGGCTCTATCGCGAGGAGGGCCTGTCGGTTCGCCGCCGAAGAAGCCGCAAGCGGGCTATTGGCACGCGGGCGCCACTTGTAACTGAGGCGCTGGCGAACGCCCGCTGGTCGGTCGATTTCGTCCARGATCAGTTCGCTGACGGCCGCCGCTTCCGCATTCTCAACGTGATCGACGATGTCACCAAGGAGAGTCTGGCAGCCTTGGTCGACACCTCGATTTCAGGCCGACGGGTTGCCCGGGAACTCACAGCCCTGATCGAACGGCGTGGAAAGCCCGGCGTGATCGTCAGCGATAATGGCACCGAGTTTACCTCGAACGCGATCTTGGAATGGGCGGAGAAAATGAAGGTGAAGTGGCACTACATCGCTCCCGGCAAGCCAATGCAGAACGGCAATTGCGAGGCATTCAACGGCCGCATGCGTGATGAGCTGTTGAACGAGACCCTGTTCTTCGGCATCGACCATGCCCGCGAAGCCGTGGCGCGCTGGACCCACACTTACAACACCGAGCGGCCCCATTCTGCCCTCGGCTACCAGACCCCGGCGGCCTTTGCCGCCCAACTCGCCGCAATGGGCGATCAGCTTCGCGCATTTGAACCGCTGCGCAGATCGCCCATTGCTCCGTCGGCGCAATCGCGCCAAATTCAACCGCCGACTCTGGCCTCAGCTGGGTGAGCATTGGGGGTCACAGCA
>NZ_JBFUFS010000056.1:0-1267 GCF_056403335.1 Rhodobacter sp. P2_H5
GTCTGGTGGGTGCGGCACGCGTGGGTGCTGAATTGCTGTTTGCGCCCGGTTTCCTGAAAGATTGGGTGATGCAGGGCAGTCCCCTTAAGCATCCCGGCTTTGTTGCCTTCCGTGCTGGCCTCGACATCACCCCGCCACCGCCAGTCTCTGTCCCGCCCCCAAGAAAAGGTGCGCCATGACCATCTCCGGCCTCGGCCCCCATGGCGAGCGCGCCGCCCCGCCTGAACGCGTGACCCTGCTGCCAGAGGACCGCGCTGCCGCCAAGGCGCGCGGCTTTCGCGTGGCAGTCGTGATGCATACGCTCGACAGCGACTGGGCAAGCCAGCAACTGTCTGGAATGGTCGGAAGATTTGGCGATTGCGGCACGGCGGTGACCCATGTCATCGACTGCGCTTTCTCGCCCTTGGCGCAGGTCGAGGCGCTGGACAGGCTGCTGTCGCAAAAGCCGGATGCCATCATCTCGTTGCCAGTGGCGAATGAAGAAGTGGCCTTCGCCCACGCGCGCCTCGCTGATGCCGGCATCAAGCTGGTCCTGCTGGACAATGTCCCCACCGGACTGCTGCCGGGACAGCATTACGGAACGCTGGTCTCCGCCGACAATTTCGGCCTTGGCAAGATCGCGGCCGAAGGTCTGTCGCCACGTCTGCCGCAAGGCGCCGAAGTCGGGCTTCTTGGCTATGCGGCGGATTTCTTCGCAACCAATGAGCGTGAAGTGGCCTTTGCCAAATGGATGCGGGCCCATCGCCCCGACGTGACCATCCGACAAGACGCCTTCGGCCGGATCGACGAAGCCACCCGCCGCACCCAGGCGATGCTGGCAGCATATCCAGATCTGGCAGGGCTTTTTGTGGTCTGGGACACGCCCGCGCTGAAAGCCGCCGAGGTTCTGCGGGACAAGTCACGGCCTATTCCCATCGCCACCGTAGATTTGGGCGAGGAGGTTGCGATCGGCCTAGCGCAGGGCGCACCCTTTTCGGTGATTGCGGCGCAACAACCTTATTTGCAGGGGGTCGCCGCAGCGCAGACAACGATCCTGACGCTGCTCGGCCGGCCAACCCCGGCCTGGATCGCCTTGCCCGGCATCGTCGTGACACGCAGCAATGTCGTGGAAAGTTACCAACGCATCTGGCGCAAGCCGGCGCCACAGTCGGTCTTGCAAGCCGTGGGCCTGATCCGCTGAACTCGCTCGCGTTGGCCCTGGATGCTTAGGTCGTTTCTGTTTGAGAGCCTCGCTACACTTCAGGTTCGCGTTTCAATCGGCTCGGGC
>NZ_JBFUFS010000057.1:0-1267 GCF_056403335.1 Rhodobacter sp. P2_H5
CCCCAAAAGAGGAAGTGCCCGCGCCGGAACCAACCGCCTACCCTGCAACCGACGCCATCGACAAAGCCCGCAAGGACCTCGATGAGCTGAAGAACCGCGCCATCCTTGAACCCAGCCCGGAGAACCTCTCGGCCTATATGTTCGCCCAGAAGGCGATGGTCGATCAGGCCGGCCGCTTTGCCGATGTCTGGGAGCGCGTCCTCTTCCGCACTCCTGATCTCGATGCCAACCAGACCTATCCCTTGAGCCAGATGGGCGGCCAGGTGTTTCAGGACCAAAAGCGCGTCAAATGGGAAGAGGCTCTGCGGCAAGCCTCGGACAATCTGGGCTTCATGGTGGTGGTGACCGACGAGAAGACCTGCCCGCTCTGCGCCAAGGAGCTAGAGGTCATCAAGCTGATGCAGAAGAACTACGGCACCGCCCCGCTGGTTGTGGCCAAGGATGGCTCAAAGCATCCGCTCTATCCCGACGCCCAGGCTGATCACGGCCAGTTGCGCGCTCTGGGGCTCGATACCCATCCCACACCCTTCATTGCCCTCGTCGAGCCGCGATCAGGCCGCGTCGAGCCCTTGGGCAGCGGGCTTTTGACCGAGGACGTCATCCTCGAACGCGTCTTCGTGGTCAGCCAGGTGCCGCAAGGCCAACGCTATGTGGAGACCCCCTGATGCTGCGTTCCCTCCTTCGCGGGCTGGCTCTTGCAGCTCTGATGCTGAGCCAGACGGCACAAGTTCTTCGGGCCGACGACATCGGCACCGACCTGAAAGACTTCTGGGAGCGGGCAGGCGGTGGCGTCAACCTCAGCCGCCCGACCGCCTATCAAGGCCAGATGGGCGGCTTCGTCACCCTGGGCTCGCTCTACGTCCGCACCCGGCCGCGCAACACCGGGCTCTTCAACCTCCAGCTTCCTTCCGTCCGCGCCGGTTGCGGCGGGATCGACATCTATGGCGGGGCGTTTTCCTTCATCTCGAAGGAGGAGCTGATTGATCTGGCCAAGGCGATCATGCAGAACGCGTCGTCTTACGCCTTTGAACTGGCGCTGGAGAGCCTGTCCCCCGCCGTCCATGAGCAGATGGTCAAGCTGCGCGACCTCGTCCAGAAAATGAACGCGATGAACATCAATTCCTGCGAGACGGGCCAGCTCCTGTCGGGCTCGCTCTGGGCCGAGGTTGACGGCAACACCCAAAGCGTGTGCAAGACCGTCGGCACCATGTCGGGGCGCTTTGCCGATGCGCTTTCCGCCCGCTATGGCTGCGGCTCCGAGGGCAAG
>NZ_JBFUFS010000058.1:0-1259 GCF_056403335.1 Rhodobacter sp. P2_H5
GCGCAGCGCCGTGCACCTCGGCCGACAGGATGTTGGTTTCCCCCAGGAATTTCGCCGCAAAGAGCGAAACGGGGTGGAAATATAGCTCGTCCGGCGTGCCCAGTTGTTCGATCCGGCCCTGGTTCATCAGCACGATCCGCGAGGACAGGATCATCGCCTCGTCCTGGTCATGGGTYACATAGACGAAGGTCGTGCCAGTTTCCTGCTGGATGCGCCGCAGTTCGGCCAGCATGTGGTGGCGAATCTTGAGATCCAGCGCGGCCAATGGTTCGTCCAGAAGCAGAAGCTGCGGTTCGTTGGCCAAAGCGCGGGCGAGGGCGACGCGCTGCGACTGGCCGCCCGACAGCTCGTGAATCCACCGCGTTGCCATTGTCTCCATCTGCACCATCGACAACATCTGGTCGACGCGCTCGTTGATCCGCGCCGCGGGCCATTTCTTCAGCCGCAAGCCGAAGGCCACGTTGTCGAATACATCGAGGTGTGGGAACAGGGCATAGCGCTGGAAGACCATATTGATCGGGCGTTTTTCCGGCGGCATGCGGCGCATGTCGGCGCCGCGCAGCAGCAGGGAGCCTGCGGTCACATCCTCGAAACCCGCGATGATGCGCATCAGTGTGGTCTTGCCGCAGCCCGAGGGCCCGAGGAAGGTCAGGATCTCGCCCTCACGCACGTCCAGGTCGATCCCGTGCAGAGCGGTGAAGGCGCCAAAGCTCTTCTGCAGACCCCGCGTGGAAACGATCGAGGCGGGTTCTGGCGCGCGGTCGGGTTGGGTGGCCATGGGCGTCTCCATTCAAGAGCTATTCGGTTTCGGCGCGGCGCGCGCGGGCGCGGCGGCGTTGCATCAGGAAGAACAGTCCGCCCACCAGCAGGGCCGAGAGCGACAACGCCATCGCCAGAACCGAAGCCGCATTGATCGTCGGGTTCACGGTGCGCCGCATCATCGACAGGATGTAGAAGGGCAACGTGTTTTTTTCGCCCACGACGAAGACGGTGATCACCACTTCGTCGAAAGAGAGTGCGAAGGAGAGGAGCATCCCCCCCATCAGCGTTGGAAACAGGATCGGCAGGGTAACCAGCCGGAAAGTGGCCAGAGGGCTGGCGCCCAGGTCACGCGCCGCCTCTTCGAGGCTAGCATCGAAATAGGCAACACGCGAGCGGACGGTTTCGATGAAGAAGGGCAGGGTCAGAAGCGTGTGCGCCAATGTCACTGTCCAGAGCGAGCGGTAGATTCCCAGCCGCTCGAACAAAGCCAGGAGTGC
>NZ_JBFUFS010000059.1:0-1234 GCF_056403335.1 Rhodobacter sp. P2_H5
GCTACGTCCTGCCCCTGATCCGCGCAGGTCTGGCCGAGCGTGAGGCCGCCACGGCGAAAGTCAAAGAGCCCGCCTGATCCCCTTGCCGGGGTCAGCATCGCGCCTGACCCCGGCCGACCCTTGAAAGAAAGCCCTGCCGTGACCCATTCCGCCTTCACCATTCCGCCCCATACAATGA
The DNA here is from genome assembly GCF_056403335.1 of Rhodobacter sp. P2_H5. Classification (NCBI taxonomy): domain Bacteria; kingdom Pseudomonadati; phylum Pseudomonadota; class Alphaproteobacteria; order Rhodobacterales; genus Rhodobacter; species Rhodobacter sp. P2_H5. The sequence continues at coordinate 179 of NZ_JBFUFS010000059.1, forward strand.
CCCGCATCGCCCTTGCCGCGCAGGAGGCCGACCGCACCAGCAGTTTCCCCGCCGAGGGCATTCAGGCCCTGCAGGACGCGGGCCTGTTGCAGGCCACCGTGGCGCGCCGCTATGGCGGACCGGGCGGGACGATGGAGGATCTGGTCCGGATCATCGCCCAGATCGGCACGGCTGACCCTTCGGTGGCGCTGATCGTCACCATGACGCTGGCCAACCATCTGGCGCAGGCCGAACGCGGCCATTGGCCCGAGGATTATTACCGCCAGGTTGTCGAACAGGGGCGCAGCCGCCCGATCCTGTTGAACGCCGCCCGGGTCGAGCCTGACCTCGGCTCTCCCGCCCGGGGTGGCTTGCCGCAGACCAAGGCACGACGCACCGCCACCGGCTGGGCCATCAGCGGGGTGAAACGCTTTGTGACCGGCTCCGAAGGGCTGACGCATCATCTTGTCTGGGCCACCACGGATGAAACCCCGGCCCGCGTCGGCACCTTCATCGTACCCGGCGAGACGCCCGGCGTTTCCATCGTCAAGAACTGGGACAGTCTGGGCATGCGGGCCACCTCGTCGCATGACGTGGTCTATGACTATGTGGCGGTGCCCGCCGGCCAGGTGCTTGATCTGGTCGAGGCGGGCAAGGGTCAGCAGGACAACCTTGGTCATGCGGTTCTGACGCTGGGCCTGACCTCGATCTATCTCGGTGTGGGCGAGGCCGCGGCCGAGGCCTTTGCCCGCTTTGCCCATGGCCGCATCCCCGCCAACCTGGGCCGCCCGATCGCCGAGACCGAACGGATCATCAGCATCGCCGGCGAGATCGACCTGCTGGTCGCTTCGGCGCGGACCTTCCTGTTTGACGCGCTCTACCATCACCGCGATGACGCGCTGCATCTGATGCGGGCGCGGATGATCGTCGGGCGTCAGCTGCAAGAGGCGGTGGCGCTGGCGGTCAAGGCCCTGGGCAACCCCGGCCTCAGCGCCGATCTGGGGCTGGAGCGGCACTTCCGCAACATTCAGGCCGTGCTGATCCATGCGCCGCAGGAAGATACCGTTGTGTCCATCC
>NZ_JBFUFS010000060.1:0-1221 GCF_056403335.1 Rhodobacter sp. P2_H5
ACGAAGAGACCGGTGACGTCTTCTTCCGCTATGCCGGGGATCAGGCGAAACTCGTGCCCGAGACCGGCCATCTGATCACCGAGAGCGGGATGACGATCGCCTACGAGATCACGCCGCGTGCGACGTCGGATGCCGAGACCGTCGTGATCGAAATCACCGGTCAGCCCGCCGCCACGAAACCTACCACCGGTGCTTCCAACACACGCGCGGCGGACCCTGCTCCCTTCCTCGACCCKGGTGCTACGGATATCTCAGGCGGTGGCTATGGCGATKGATTGGTCGCCTTTGCCCGCGAGATGATCGTCAAACACATCGGCCGCAAGCCCACACCGCGCCTCGGCCATGGCGCTGTCGTGGCAAGCGACAGGGCAGGGGGCTTTCGCGCCCGCATCCTGGTGGCCAGTGGCGGCTCCAAGGGTCGCTATGTCCGACCGCAAGATTTCCAAGGGTCGCATGTCCTCGCCGTCTGGGTTGAGAAATCCACGCTCGCACCGAACGAGCGCGCCTGGGTGCTGGTCGTCGAAGGTGCCCGATGAGCGATCCGCGCAAGGCACAGCAATGGAAGATCATGGGCCTCGCCGGGGTCGGTGGGGTGACGCTTCTGGGCATCCTCGGCTGGGTGATGAATGCCTCCGAGGCCAATCTGGTCGGATCGGGTGACAGCCCCGCGATCGATCCGACGATCATCGCCGATGTCACCTCCTCGGCGAGCCCGGAACTCTCCTGGATTTCCCAAAGCAAGGCCGACATCGAGAAGCTGACGGCGCAGGTCACCGAACTGACCTCATCCGTGACGGCGCTGAAGGAAGAACAGACAAAGCAGATCGCGGATCTGACGGCGCAATATGATGACGCTCTTCTGCGTCAGCAGCAGGACATCAATACCCTGAAGGGCGGCGAGGCCGCCGCTGATCCCAATGCTGCGGCCCAAGATGCCGGGCTGGGGCAGGATTTCGTGTCGGCGGTGCCGCATGGGGCAGGGGATCTTCCGGGGGTGAGGTCGGGAAATGCCGGGAAGGGGGGAGGTGCCACGGGGACAGGAGCTTCTTCTGACGGGTTCGGGACGAGTTTCACGCTCGCGGCAGCACCGGGAAGCGAGAAAGCCTCCGGGCTGCAGGGGCCGGCGCAAGCCGCTGGCGTCAATGGCGGTGATCCCGCAGACGGCACTGTGGCGACTGCGGCCGCGCAGGACTCGCATGTCCGCAAGCTTGAGAGCTATGT
>NZ_JBFUFS010000061.1:0-1207 GCF_056403335.1 Rhodobacter sp. P2_H5
TCACCTCCTCCAACCGGAAGTTCAGCGCGATCAGCCCCACGAAGCACAGAACATAGATCGCCGCCGAGACCTTGAGCCCGGTCGAGAAGACCTGGGACGCCATGGCCCAGAAGTGCTGGGTGGTCTGGCCACCCCGGATTAATTGCGCGGAAGGATTCTTGCGCATGGCTGGTCCTTGAAATGGGGGATGTGAACGGGGGCGCTTCTAGGTGGTCATCGGGGGTTGTTGCCAGAGACGACCACATCCCGGATCCGCTATGACGTTGCGGGCAACGCATTGAATAAAATAGACATATCGGATGGTCTTAGCTAAGCTGCAGCCGTGATGTCTATTGCGGAGACCGATGTGCAGCGCCGGCTTGAAGGGGTAAGACGGGACGCCCGGGATGGGGAAGTGAAGCCCCCGAGGCCCTTGCCGTGGCTCGGCAAGCGGCTTTTGCTGTTGGCACTTGTCTCTGGAAGCGCGGGCTTTGCGTTCCACCTGTTCGGCACTTGGCCGCTGGGAGTGATCGCTATCGTGACGCCGATCTTCGGCTGGATTGCTTTGGTTCTGGCAATGCAAAGACAGTTTGGGGTGGCGCCGATTGCAGAAAATGCTCAGGATGAAGTTCCGCTCAACGGCTTTGCCATTGCCAAAACCCAGGCTGACCTTTCTGCGCAAATGGATTGGCGGCGTCGGTTCGGTACTTGATGGTCGGGCCCCCTCGACTAGATTTATGGAAGTCTGGCTGCACCCAAGATTGTTGGTCATGGCTTTACCTCGCCAGTACAGATTTGATTGCCGATTTGGACTGCCGGGGCGGCCCGTTCCGCACTGGCGGAGTTTAGCCAGCCAGGAATGAGGTTGTTCTGATAGCCTTCAGCAACCAGCGCACGCATGCCTTCGGGCGAGTAATAGTTCACCGCGCCTTTGGTGAAGTCGGGCACTTGGCCGCCCATCACCATATCGGCGATCAGTGCTGCTTTGTCGTAGGCGTCGCTGCCCGGACCATAGCGATCGACCAGATCGTTTCCGGAGCCGTCAGTGTTCCATGCCGAGAACTGCCCGGCCTGCAGTGAGACCTCACCGGGCGTGTCCGGAAAGCGGCTGTCAGCCATCCGGTTGCGGATGACCAATGCCACGGCAGCCATCCCCTCCGGTCCTTCCCCGGCGGCCTCGCCGATGATCGTCCGGATCATCACATCGCGGTCTTGCGGTGTGTAGCTC
>NZ_JBFUFS010000062.1:0-1201 GCF_056403335.1 Rhodobacter sp. P2_H5
GGGCAACGGCGCTGAAAAACGTCTGAACCGTTCGCACCGTACCGCGCCCCGCAGTGGCGACATTGCAGGATGTAGACGATCTGGTTGTGGTCAGTGCCCGGCTGTCCGGTGCGGGACAGCACTTCCTGACTATTGCGGTTCACGTAACCTGTTGCCGTGGTTGAGGATCTGCGAGGGCCTTTACTCTTTGGGCGGGAGCGGGGCTTGTCAGTCGGGGGCCAAGTGGTTCCGAGAATCCAGCCTTCGACCTGAGCTGTCATCGCCACACTTTCCGGCTGGGGCGGCGCAAACGCCTGTTTGATTTCACCGCTGATATCGGCCTCCTGGAGCCAACGCGCGATTGCATAGGCATCGTGCTGGTCCTGAGTTCTTGCCTCGCTGCCATAGAGGCTGCTCCACAGCCTCGGATAGGCCTCGAGGATCACGGAGGCGTCCTGAGCAGGTTCCCAACCATCAAAAGGCCAGAAATGGACTTGCGGGCGAGCCTGTCGAATTTTGCGAAGCCATGGGATGCCGGCATGGGTTGATTTGGCGACCGTTCCCTGAACGTCGAAATGGAAAACTGACTTTGCCGATCCGGCAGCCTCTTCGGTCAGCCGCCGCCAATGCCTCTCTCCTTGCCGCGCCGCGCCATTCCCAACTGACCCGTCGCGAACGAAATCGACATAAGTGTGCTTGCCATCTGTCGGCCAGTGCGCACAGAAATCGTCGAGGAAATTCGGCCAATTGGGCTCAAGGCCATGCCGCTCGAAATAACGTATGGGGAATGAAAAGCCGTGATCAATGCCGACTACAGTCGGCACCGATCCATCCAGGGTGTCGATCAGCCAATCGGCGAGGCTGTGCCTTGTCCAGTATCTCTTGGGGCCGGCGGGCGGCAATACCTCTTCGGCGACGCTGTCGCCCGAGGTTTGATAGACGCGCAGCCCTTTCAGGCTGGCCTCGGCGGTTTCTGCCCCTGAATAGTCGATGCCGATGGTGCGACGGAATCTGCGATTACCCATCATTGGAAGCTCGCCTGAAACTGTGTGGCGGTTCTTCAATGCGGTCGCCCGTCCCGAGATCGGCAATCGACAGCAAGGTGGCGCGCATCCAGGCAGGCGCTTGGGCGGCGCTTTTGGCGAGGGTCTTCTTGTCGCTGTCAGTGAGGCTTCGGGCAGCGACCTGCAACACATCTGCAGCCCGCGCCGCACCCACATGG
>NZ_JBFUFS010000063.1:0-1175 GCF_056403335.1 Rhodobacter sp. P2_H5
CTTGTAGAGAGAGGCATTGGTGGCCTTGGCACCTCCCGGCGTGCCGCCGGGACCGGGCCCTGGTCCTTCGAACTGGAGCYTGCCGAGGCAGTCTCCACCCATTCGGGCGACTGTCCCTGGCGCGAAGAGGGAAAGGGGAGCCGGGATGGGTCAGGTCCGGCGGGTGAGAGAGAGCGCTGATCGGGCCTGACCCGTTCCCGCTCTCTTGAGGAATTCCCGATGAACGACCTTTCCCCAGCGACCTTGGCGCAAGCGCCGGTCGCTCCGGCTTCCGCCATCTTGGCGGCAGCTGGCCTTTTGTTGCCGTCTCTCGAACGCGGGCAGCGAGTTGACAGTGCGACGCTGCGTGTCGCCATGGAAGCAGCCTTCGGCGCATCCGATGCCTCAGGTCTTTGGGACTGGAAGGCGGGTTATGATGCCTGCGAGGCCGCGACAGTTCTGTTTTTGCGGAAGTACGGCCGCGCGATCTTCCGCCWAGCTGGCGCACCTGCGGCGCGGCTGGCAGCGCTGTCGAGAATCTCCGGCCTCCTGCCCAGCCACACGCGCCGCTCCGAGGAAAGTCAGGCGCTGCAGCAGTTCTCCACGCCGATCCCGCTCGGGTTCGCTGCGCTGACCGCTGCCGCGATTGGACCCGACGATATGGTGCTTGAGCCTTCGGCAGGCACTGGCCTCCTGGCCATTCTCGCCGAAATCTCCGGCGGCAAGCTGATCCTCAACGAGTTGGCCGATACCCGAGCCGATCTCCTCTCCTCCCTCTTCCCGGCCCTTTCTGTCAGTCGCTTCGATGAGGCACAGATCCATGACCATCTCGATCCCCTCGTGGTGCCTTCGGTCGCCCTGATGAACCCGCCTTTTTCCGCAATAGCGAATGTCACCGGCAAAGTTCAGGACGCAGCCGTCCGGCACATCGCTTCCGCGCTCTCGCGCCTAGCTCCCAGTGGGCGGCTGGTCACTATCACCGGCGCGGGCTTTGGCCCCGACATGCCTGCTTGGCGCGATGCCTTTGTCCGACTGCAGGAACTGGGGCAGGTTGTGTTCTCGGCGGCGATCGACGGCTCGGTCTATGCGCGCCATGGCACGACGTTTCCGACACGGTTGACCGTGATCGACAAGGTCCCTGCCGGCGATCCCACGTGCTTCCCGGTCTTTCCGGGCATGGCACCTGACGTCGCCAC
>NZ_JBFUFS010000064.1:0-1135 GCF_056403335.1 Rhodobacter sp. P2_H5
GGGGTATGGAACCCGAGCAACTTCAGGAGCTCCGCCGCGCGGCGGAACGATCTCTACATGTCCGGCTCGGCGGTGTCAGCCGCGAGGGGATCGAGGCGGATTTCGTCAGGCGGGAGGCGAAGGACGCACTTGCCTGGGCCGTGGCCCACCTCAGCGAGCGGCAGAGTGTCTATCCGCTCCGCGATCTTCTGAAGACAGCACTTCCACGTCTTACCCATGGCACCGTCGCGGACCTGACCCGCGAGGTCACGGCCGCGATGAAGGACAAGACCCTTCTTTATGCCGGCCAATCAGGCTTGAGCCCGCTCCTCACGGACAAGGAAACGCTCGCTGCCGAACGCGAGATCTTGAAAACCTACCGCGCAGGCGTTCGGGCCGGGCGCCTGGATCTGGAAGCGCTGAGCCTCGAAGGCCGAGATCACGAAAAATCGCTGCAGCGCAGGTTGGCGAACACGAGCCTGACTGAAGGGCAACGTGATGCGGTTATGACGGGCCTTTCCGGTGCGTCGCGCGTCGTGGGCGTGCAGGGCTATGCCGGAACAGGCAAGACCTTTATGGTCGAAACCGTGCGCCGCTAYGCSGAGAAGGCGSGCTACGAAYTGATCGGYCTCGCKCCGTCCGGTCGTGCGGTCGAGGCCCTRAAGGAAGCGATCCCCACAGCCCAGACCATGCAGTCTTGGCTTATGCAGATCCGTCAGGGCGGCGATCCGGGCGGAGAAGGGCGGGGGCGCAAGATCCTCGTCGTCGACGAAGCGGGCATGATTGCTGCGACCGAAATGCGCGATCTCCTGTCCCATGCCCATCGGAGCGGCTTTGCCAGAGTGATCCTCGTGGGTGACGTGAAGCAGCTCGATGCCGTCAGCGCGGGGCAACCCTTCGCCCAGTTGCAGAGGGCGGGCATGCCAACCGCCCTCATGACCGATATCCAGCGCCAGCGCGATGAAGCGGGCCGCGAAGCCGTGCTCCATGCCATCCGGGGCGAGGTGAAGGCCGCCATGGCTCGGATCGGCGCGGTCGTCGAGACCGGAAACCGGGTCGAGGTTTCCGAAAAGGTAGCGGATCACTGGCTGAAACTGGATCAGAAGGGCAGGGAGGAGACTGGCATCGCCGTCCTGACCAATGCGGCCCGCAAGAC
>NZ_JBFUFS010000065.1:0-1131 GCF_056403335.1 Rhodobacter sp. P2_H5
GTCCGGTGTCGAAACCCTCGCAAGCTTCAAGCGGTTTCGATGGGTCAAAGATAGACGGACCGGTTCGTATTGTCTATTTTGTAGATCGATAAATAGGGGATTGTCCGTGTCGTCCTGTTCCGCGGGACAGCATGCGCAGTCTTTTATCTATCAAATTGGTCGTGATTTTGATTCGGCCGATCCGTCAACGTGTTCCTGCGGAAGGGCGCGGAAGAATCGCCCCATGCGGCACCACCGGGGGCGCGTTCTGAAACCGTTCGACCGAGACGAGCGTCAGTTGCCCCGCAGAGCCCTGGCTCAACCCTGAGGCGCCACGGTCTGATGTCACCGCATTGGGATTGCCGTTCACGCAATGCGGCCCCAGACCCGGCAAATCGACCGGCGCATACCAGGCCCCCGTCGAAAGCTGGATCACGCCGGGACGGACGGCCCCGGAGGGTGCGGCCACGGCCAGAACCCCGCCCCGATCGTTCCACAGGCGGAGCGTGTCACCCGCCCTGATCCCCAGATCTGCGGCGTCCTGCGGGTTCAGCCGGGCCACCTCGCGGCCATCCACCTTGGCGGCCATGCTGGTTGCGCCGAAATCCAGTTGGCTGTGCAACCGCCCAGCCGGTTGATTAGCCACCAGTTGGAAGGGATGGCGGGCGGCAAGGGCCGCGCCCAGCCATTCGACCGAGGGCAGCCAGGCCGGATGGCCGGGCAGACCTGAGGCCGCCACCTTTTCCGAATAGATCTCGATCCGCCCCGAAGGCGTGCCGAGCGGAAAGCGGTCGGGATCAAGGTGAAAGCGGCGGATCTCGCCCGCGCCACCGCGCAAGGGCAGGGGTAGGACCATGCCTTGCCGAAACGCTGCGTAATCCGGCGCCTCCAGCCCCTGCGCCGCCAAAGCCTGTTGCGTCGGCGCATAGAGCCGGCGTAGCCAGCCCTTTGCATCCAGCGCTTCGGTGAACTGCGCGCCTACACCCAAGCGCTGGGCCAGTTCGGACAGGATCGCATGATCGTCACGCGCCTCGCCAAAGGGGGCTGCCAAAGGCTCCATCGCCACCAGGAAAGGGTCATTGCCGCCCGCGCCGATGTCTTCACGTTCGGYGGTGATCGTGGCGGGGAAGATGATGTCGGCATGGGCAGTAC
>NZ_JBFUFS010000066.1:0-1125 GCF_056403335.1 Rhodobacter sp. P2_H5
ACGGCAGCCGGTTTAGCGACGGCACTTCGTCGAGGAAGAACCACAGGCTTGGGTCACGACGTTCCGGGCCGGTCATCAGCGCATTGGCCGCGACCTCGATCACGGTGGAGATGACATTGCGTGTGGCCGCCGAGTGTTCGGCATCGCCCGTCAAGAAGACAAAGCCTGGGCGTTCCGACTTGACCCAGTCCCGCATCGAGAAGGGGCGGATGCCGTCATCACGCAGGAATTCGAGAAACCGCAGTTCCGCGATCATGTTGGCGCGGATCGAGGCGGAGGTCTTCTGGATATTCTCGCCAAAGAACAGGGCGCCGGGCGTGTTCTGCACCAAGGCCTGCAGCGCCTCTGCCGGCATGGTCAGGATGGCATTTCGGAGCGCCGTGTTGGTGCGCAGGTTCTGCTTCATCAGCCCGCGCGCGGCATACTCAAATACCAGCCGCGCCGTGATCGACCAGAACGGGTCGTTGGAGCCGGGTTTCTGCTGGATCATCACCTCGGCAATCTGGGCGAAGGCTTCCGGCGTCTCGGCCTCATAGAAGGGTGACCAGCTGACCGAGCGGGCATCGAACATGTTGAGGATGATGTCGGTCTCGGGGTTGTAATAGTTCCGCACGAAGGCGCCCATCTTGTCATAGATGATGGCGCGCCCATTCTCGGCGCGGATCGTTCCGAGCAGTTCTTTCATCGCATTGGTCTTGCCGACACCGACGGTGCCGAAGATGCCGGTCTGGGCTTCGACTGTGTTCGGCGGGAAGGGAATGCCCGCGAGGGTGTAGCGCCGCGTGCCCTTCTTGGCCGGGACGTGTTTGAGATATTCCTTCCACTTCCGCCGCGACCAGGCCTCGAGGTCTTTGGGCGACACCAATCGCGAGCCGCGGATGTGTTCGGTGTCGGCCAGCCGTCGTCCGAGCAGCGAGAAATAGGCGACCATGGCGAGCCCGGCCAGGACCGCCGGGACGAAGGAGATCTCATAGTAGAACTCGGCCTCAGCCGCATAGTCATCGTATTTCTGGCGCAGCGCCTTGTCCTGCACGACCCGGATCGCGGCGTCGGTATGGGTCACGCCATCCGGGGTCACATAGGTCAGCATGAAATCCGGCTGGTTCAGCGTCGAGACGTTCAGAT
>NZ_JBFUFS010000067.1:0-1114 GCF_056403335.1 Rhodobacter sp. P2_H5
AGAGCTTTCGCCGGCTCACATCCTGAAGCATCTCGCGATCCAGCGTCAGGTCAGCCACGATCTTCTTCAGCCGTGCGTTCTCGTCCTCCAGCTGCTTCAGCCGTTTCATCTCAGTCGGCAGCAGACCGGCATACTTTTTCTTCCAATTGAAGTAGGTCGCCTGACTGATCCCCGCCTTGCGGCAGATCTCCGCAACTGACGTTCCGTCTTCGCCCTGCTTGATGATGAACGCCTTCTGCGCGTCCGAGAAATTGCTCGCCTTCATCCGATTCCGCTCCTCTCCCAGCCGGAAAAGCGTAGCCGAAAACTCTAGCTTCAAACGGTCCAGTTTGCGGGGATCAGATCAGGGCTGAGGCAGACTCCAAAACCAAGTCCAGGTGTTTCCGGCGGGCAGGCCAGCTGGCGATTTTCAAGCCAATGCAATTGGATTTCGACCGCGGGAACGGCCGAAGGTCAATTTGCACGCAGTACTCTTTCTGGCAGGGTCGCGAGGGCGAAATGAACCAGATAGTCATTCAGCGCAAGCGACGCTGCATGGGCTGCTTCAGTGTCGCGCCGAACGATCGCTGAAAGGATCGCCTCGTGCAGAGCCTTTCCCGCAGCGATTTCTTGCTTTTCGTCCCGCAGATGCATGATCCAGAACCGGCGTGACAAACTTTGCAGCGGGACGAGCGCTGCTTCCAGATAGGGATTGCGGGTGGCCCGAATAATGAGTGAATGGGTTTGTCGCACAGTTTCGATATACGCGCTCAGGCCAAAATCGCCCGTCAATTCTGCCTTCATATGCGCGATGTCGCTGAAATCTTTAGATGTCGCACGCTGGCAGGCCAGCATGACGGCCAAACCTTCCATCGCGCGCCGCACTTCCAGCCCGCCAAGTTGGTTTTCGACGGACACGTCCGGTATCTCGATGCCCTTACTGGGATGTATGCGCAGCATGTGGGTCAGCGCGAGCCTTTGAAGCGCCTCCCGCACCGGCGTTCTGCCCAGTCCTGTCATTTCCATGAGGCCACGTTCTGACACCATGGTGCCGGGCTGAAGTTCGCCCCGTTCGATCAGGTCTTGTAGCAACGCAACGGCGTGGTCCGATTGGCTGCCCATGATGGCTCCATGC
>NZ_JBFUFS010000068.1:0-1112 GCF_056403335.1 Rhodobacter sp. P2_H5
GGGCCTGATCGACCGGCGGGAGAGCATGGAACTTTTCCGCGAAACCGCTGCCGACCTCTTCCTCAAGGCCACCGGCACTCACTGGTCACCGCGTTCGGGCTCGCGCACCAGCCATCGCCACCTGACTGCTGCGATGATCGACAGCCGCGACTTCATCGCAGCCAAGAAACGCGCAGAGACCGAGAGCCTGGTGCCCCAGGGACCCTAGGTTGCCTTCTCGGGCGGGGACACCACCGATCACCGGATGATCTGGGACCGTCTCGATCAGATCTACGCCAAGCACCCCGACATGGTGCTGTTGCACGGCGGATCACCGAAGGGCGCCGAGCGCATCGCGGCCACTTGGGCCTCCAACCGCAAGGTGCCACAGGTCGCCTTCAAGCCGGACTGGACCAAACACGCCAAGGCCGCACCCTTCAAGCGCAACGACCAGATGCTGGACTGCATGCCGATCGGCGTCGTGGTCTTCCCGGGCACCGGTATCCAGGACAACTTGGCCGACAAAGCCCGCAAAATGGGCATCCCAGTCTACCGCATGGCGACGGGCAGCGCGTGAGCGCTGCCCGCTCAAAACTGCTTATTGGCGCTTGCCGGACGTCACATCATGGCCAGACGGCGCAGTGCAAAGACGAACTAAAGCAATATCGAGCAGCAAACCCTTTACTTGCGCCTGCTCGCGAGCAAAAGTGAACGATGTGAGGTCCAAAGCCATCGTGACTGTGACAAAACCATCCTGACCAATAGGGTGGGCGCCATGCCACACGGCAGACAAGTGCGCTTCATCAGAGTGGGTTGTCAGGAAATTCCGGAGATTGCATGGCAGACGAAGCGCGGCTTGTTACGGAACTAAATAAGGGTTGGGTTTATACCACCAATCCAACAGATTTTTTTCGTGGCTATGATACATTCTCAGAAATGCTGAGGGTATCGCCTGATGTCGATCCAAAGCGACTGTTAAACCATTACATTGGCAGCGTATTGCACAAGACAGACCCGAATGATCAAGTAATTCGGTTTCAACTTCTTCGGAGAGCCCGTTTCAAAGGCGGCAAAGAGGAAACTGAGCAGTTCTACAGGCTGGCTGATGATCTTGTCGCAAATAGGTGCCTAAC
>NZ_JBFUFS010000069.1:0-1096 GCF_056403335.1 Rhodobacter sp. P2_H5
GTCCTGGGCAAAGGGAGCAAGCTCCAGCCCCTCGGCAGTGGTGCGGGCGCGAAATGTGCCCCAATGGCTGCTGTGCTGCCGAAAACGGGGGGAAGAGGTCATGTGTGGCGTCCAGATCTTTATGGTGATGGGCAAATGGCCTAGGGCCTCGCGTCCCGGCAAAGGCTGCGCTTTGTCCCCCCGGACGGGCCATCAAGAGGGAGCAGACCGGCAGGGCCGAAGGCTATCTCATGGGCAGGGAGGCGGCATCTTCAGCCCGGGGAAACCCTCTCCCTGCCCAAGCCAAGTTGTGCAGGCCTTTCCCGGTGTACTGTGCCAAGGACCGCCGAGTCTGCGAGCTTGCCATGTCACCCGTGGTTTCGCATCCAGCAGACCAAAGGCCGGTTGCGCGACCGCGTAACCGGCACCAACGCCCCCGCGCCCGGATCTGGCGGTCGGACTACTGGGCGCGACAGCGGCCTGCCGTTGCGCCGAAACCAGAGTGTACGGCGACCTCAATGGGTGAAGAAACCCATATCTGTTGCCGTCGCGGCCCTTCCATAGCGGATCGGCTCACCCGGCACCTTGGTGAGGACCGCGCGAGACCAGGATCGGCTGCCACAATTCGGCATCGCGCTTCGACACCAAGGGCACGCCGCGTTGCTGTAAGATGCCCAGGTAGATGCGTTCGGACTTCTCGTTCAGGACATTCTGCATGGCGGGGTGTTTGACCAACCGGTTCCCCCAGCGGGTCAGAAACGGCAGGCCGGTCATCAGGAAAGTATCGAACCAGCGATCCACTAGGAAGATCCGCCATATAGTCGGGCAAAACACCACGCCCGCATTCGACAGCGGCCGCGTCAAGACCTCGGGTACCTGCGTCAGGCTGTGTTCGATCAGGATCAGACGCTGGCGCAGGTGGTAGATGGCAATATCGTTTTCGACCGAATCCTGTGMATGTGTCACGGCGGACAGGCGGATTTGCAACCCGCGACCAAGCTCCATCAACGCGCGTTCGGCCGTGTGCAGTCCCGGATCATCGGGATAAAGCGGTTGGTTTGGATGCAAAGCCTCGATGGCTTCGATCATGGCGATGCTTTTGTCGATCGTCCTGTCT
>NZ_JBFUFS010000070.1:0-1056 GCF_056403335.1 Rhodobacter sp. P2_H5
GGGCCGTTGAGGTTAAGGGCATCAGTGCGGAAACCTTGCCCGGGGGCCCTGCGATCCGCATCGATTACACGTCGAACTCCGAACCGAATGCCGTCACCATGAAGCAAGTCCGGCTGGAGAATGCCCGCTATCTGTTCTTCAAATCGGGCACGCTCGCCGCACTGGACCTTTACGCCCCGACTGGAGCTGACAACGTCGATCAGTGGGAATTGATGTCACGCTCGTTCGAGTGGCGCTAGGATGATCCTGGAAGCACGCGATCTGTATAAGTTCTTTCACACAGGCGGCGATGAGGTCATTGCCCTGCGCGGTGTGGGCCTGACCCTCCTGCCTGGCGAAATCGCCGCGGTGATGGGGCCATCGGGCAGCGGCAAGTCAAACTTGCTCAACTGCCTGACGGGCCTTGATGAGCCCGACGCCGGGCTGGTCACAATCGGCGGGGTGCGCCTGTCGCGGCAACCCGAGGCGGCGCGGGCTGCAATTCGGGCGACGTTTCTCGGCATCCTAATGCAATCGGGAAACCTCTTTGCCCACCTGTCGTTGACCGAGAATATCCGCCTGCAAATGCAGTTGGGCGGCATGGCAGACGCCACGCGACCTGAGGCTTTGCTGGACAGCGTAGGTCTGGCGCATCGCGGATTTGCCCGTGTCACCCAGCTTTCGGGTGGGGAAACGGCACGGGCTGGTCTGGCCGTGGCGCTGGCCTGCAATCCGCCGATCCTGATTGCGGATGAGCCGACCGCTGAGGTTGATGCCGCCACCGAACACCGCCTGATAGCGCAGTTCGAAGCGCGCCGCGCTGCCGGGCAGGCCACCCTGATCGCCACCCATAGCGAGGCGCTGGCGCGCCGTGCCGATCGGATTTTGCGTCTGAAGGATGGGGCGATCAGCCATGAATGAGGCCTTGGTTCAAATCAAAGCAGTGGGCAAAACCTATCCAGCGACTGACGGGGAGAGCAGCCGCGTTTTATCCGGCATCACTTGCGGGATTGAGCCGGAAGCGCGGATCGCTCTGATCGGACCGTCTGGCAGCGGAAAATCCACCCTACTCCATAT
>NZ_JBFUFS010000071.1:0-1052 GCF_056403335.1 Rhodobacter sp. P2_H5
GGCAAGGCCTGCCCGATCGTCGGCCCCTGCCGCCTGCCCTCGCTGGGCCGCAAAGCCATCGCGGCCCTTCTGGCGACCTTCGATCAGGTGACTCTGGCCGATGTGGCCCTGCCGATGTCCTCGTTCCGATTGTCCCCGGAGGCCGGGACCCCATGATGCGTGCCGTTCTCCACTCCGCCGGAACCCCCGTTCCGCTGCGGTCTTTTGCATCCTGGCCTGCCGGCCTTGCTGCCCCGGTGCGCGCTTTGGTCCGCCCTGCGGACCCTTTCCCAGACATGCCGGCCTTGTCCGGTCAGGAGTAACCCAATGAAACCTGTTCTCGCCCTCGTCCTCGTGCTTTCCCTGCAGGCCGGTGCCGCCTTTGCCCATGCTGGCCTTGTCAGTGCTACGCCCGCCGGTGGCGCAACCGCCGCGGCTCCCTCGGCCTTGACCCTGACCTTCAGCGAGAAGGTGACGCTCAAATTGTCCGGGATCACGCTCACCGGTGCTGACGGCGAAGTTCGGGCGATCGGCGAGGCCGGGTTGAGCGCTGACGGTCTGACCCTGACCATCCCCGCCGCCGCACCTCTGACCGCCGGTACTTATGCGGTGGACTGGCATGCTTTGGCGGATGATGGCCACAAGTCGCATGGCCGCTACACCTTTACGGTCAAGTAAACCCCGTGCAGACCGCGTTGATCCTGTGCCGGTTCTTGCAGTTCGCGGCGGCGATGCTGCTGTGGGGGGCTGGCAGCTTGCGGGCGGGGTCCTTCTCACCCGGGCTGCTGCGCACCTCGAAGCCGGCAGCGGTTTGGCTGGCGCGCATTGGCGCGCTGCTCAATGTGTTTGCCGCACTGGGATGGCTGGCTGCCGAGGCTGCTTTGGCCGGAGATGGCCCGCAAGATGCGGTCAATCCGGATGTCTTGATGGCTGTGCTGACCTCGACGCGTTTTGGGCAGATTTGGCTGGTGCATCTGGCCCTGGCGGTGGCGTTGCTGCTGGCAAGTTGCGCGGATCGACCCAAGACGGTGGCGGTCTTGGCCGGATTGAACCTTGCCAGCCTTGGCCTGACC
>NZ_JBFUFS010000072.1:0-1042 GCF_056403335.1 Rhodobacter sp. P2_H5
ATTGCCCATCCTTGTCTCTTGGCGATCTGCGACAATGGAGGTTGCAGACGAGACCCCGGTCCATCCTTGGGTGCCTGAGCCCGTCCGGTAGCTTGGGGCTCGTCTGCGTTTTCGCGTTCAAACCTGAACAGTTGCCTGGGGCGCTGCGCCAACAGACGACCCCGCAGATCAAGGACAGGCCGCCATGACTTTGCCACGGGATTTCATCGGTGTCGACGTTTCGAAGGATTGGCTCGACACCTTCTCGCTCAGCTCCGGTCGGCATGACCGGATTGCCAATACAGAACAGGACCTTGCCCGCTTCGCCCGCCAGGCCGCGGGCTGTTTTGTCGTCTTTGAGGCGTCAGGCGGCTACGAGCGCGCCTTGACTGCGGCGCTCGTCAAGGCGGCGGTCGTGCATGCCCGAGTCAATCCGCGCCAGGCGAGGGAATTTGCGCGGGCAACCGGGCGGCTGGCCAAGACGGACCGGGTCGATGCGGAGATCCTTGCCCTGATGGGCCGGGCTCTGGAGTTGAAACCGACACCGCCCGAGGACAAGGATCGCGCCCGGCTCGCGGAACTGGTGGCGCGCCGGGACGATCTGATCGGCATGATCGGACGGGAAAGAAACCGCGCGCACATGGCGCGCGATCCCTGGATCTCGTCAGAAATCGCTATGCTTCTCAACGTCTTGGCAAAGCATCTTGCCGATGTGGAGGGCGCAATCGCCGCCCTGATCGAAAGCCGGGACGCTCTGGCCAGCGCCAGCCGCCGTTTGAGATCGGCCCCCGGGATTGGCCCGACCTTGGCCGCTGTGATCCTCGCCCGCCTGCCAGAGCTTGGACAGCTCGATCACCGGCGCATCGCGGCCCTGGCCGGGATGGCACCCCACGCCCGCGATTCAGGCACCCTGCGCGGCAAACGCCGCATCTGGGGCGGGCGACCCGCCATCAGACGCAGCCTCTACCTGGCCGGCCTCATCGCCTCACGCCACGATCCGAACATCAAAGCCTTCAGAGCACGACTCGCCGCCGCCGGAAAACCGACAAAAGTCGCCATCATC
>NZ_JBFUFS010000073.1:0-1008 GCF_056403335.1 Rhodobacter sp. P2_H5
TGGTGACACGGCCCAGGTAGTTGGCCACTGTGGGCTTCCAGCCTGCTTCGACCAGATCAAGCTGGGTCGTGCGAGCGAGACGATCCGCCTCGCGCAAACGGCGGTCGAGGCCGTGCTGGCTGATTCCCATGCCGCTGTAGGGGTTCGGGCGTTCATAGAGGGCATTCACCCCGAAGCTGAGGCAATGGGCCAGCAGTGCCGGGCGGCTGGCCTCGTCCAATGCGTGGAGCCAGTCCCAGAGGACATCGTCCCCCTGCCCCAGCGGCATGTCTGCCCTCCAACCTGCGTGCCGAGTGTCGATGTTCTGCGCCGGAAAGCTATCGGCCAGATCGGCGGATTGCACGGGCAGGTGGATTTCCCGCACCGTGGCTTCGAGCGCCGAACCGGAGGCGCGGGAGACAAAGCAATCTGTGACCAGTTTATACAAGAGCGCCGTCATCGCGATGCGCGGATTGTTCGCTAACGCATCCCGCAGCGCCAGCGTACGATGCGCCGTCAGTTCGATGACGAGCCGTTCGGGCAGCGGCTTGATCGCATCCCCCTCGTCTTCATCATCCTCCAGCCCCCGGTTCTCGCCCGCCATGCTGATCACCGCCGTACGGGCATCGCCATGGTCACCTTCCATCGGGGCATCATCCTCCGTGGCCCCGCTGGACGGTTCACCCGCGGGCGCTGCCTGCTGCTCATCCTCCGGCCGCACGAAGCCACGTTCGACCAGCAGGCGGCCATCGCTGTCGATGCTGACGAACGCCCCTGCCCTGCCGAGATCAACGGGATCGAAAGCCATCGGGCGGCTGTCGAAGGCACCGAGCATGCGTTCGATCTCACCAAGCCGCTGATCGACGTCCGCGGGCAGGTCGTCGGCCTCGGCATATTCGGCCTCCAGCCGGTCGTATTCGTCGCGCAGCGCCTCCCGCGTGGCCCGCTCCTCTTCGGTCAGATCGACCGTGGTGCTCAGAAGCTCGCGCAGCCCCATGGTGTGACCATAGGGGAAGCCCACCGCGACCT
>NZ_JBFUFS010000074.1:0-1006 GCF_056403335.1 Rhodobacter sp. P2_H5
GGCCGAGGATGCCGGCATGACGTTGGTCTGCCAGACCCTCGGCCCGGCCCTCATCGAAGGCGACAAGGACCTCTTGACCCAAGCCATCGCCAACCTGATCGAGAACGCCCTGCGCCACTGCCCGCCCGGCACGGCAATCACCTGCCGGGTAGAAACCGATGCCGCGGGCATCCGCGCCTCGGTCGAGGACACCGGCCCCGGCATCCCGGAAGCGGAGCGCGAAAACGTTTTGCGCCGGCTGTACCGGCTGGAAAAAAGTCGCACCACCGAAGGGTCGGGCCTTGGTCTGGCTTTGGTCAAAGCCGTGGCCGACCTGCATCAGGCCCGGCTGTCACTGACCGACGCCACCCCCGGTCTGCGCGTATATCTGAGTTTCAAGCACATTGATGCTGCAGACTAGGCTTTCCAACGGTTTTCGGCGGCCAGTCGCCGGTTTTGCCAAGGTCATTCAGGGAGAAATCTCTGCACTGCGGCATCGGTCTGCAACTGTAAGGTGGCCGACAACCCGCTGGAAGATGCGATCCCCATCTGTCTCTCAACAACCCTCACCATGCGGCCTTGATCAAACGGAGATTGAATTTGAACGCAAACACATCCTTGTAGATCGCAGCCACCCTGCTTTCGCTGATCAGCAGCACGGCAGCTATAGTCGAAAGCCAAGCCCCGTTAATCCCGATGGAAGGGGCACAAGCCAAACTGACATCGCCCTCCAACCTAACGCAAGGTATTGCGGCGGCTGAAGCGGCGACCGTCGGCAAAGTTTCCAACATCGCCTACCAGAACGGTGCGAAAGGCGCTTCGAACGCGATCCTGGCCCATGTCATGCTRGCCGACGGCGCGGAGAAAACCATCGCGCTGAACCCAGCCGATGGCTCGGTCTTGACGATGAAAATGGCCGTGGCCGCCCAGACCGACAGCGAGAACGATAACGGTTCTGACACCGGCGAGTCAGAAACTGGCAACGACTGATTCTGTATCACTTTGATCCGAAGGGCGGCATCCGATG
>NZ_JBFUFS010000075.1:0-995 GCF_056403335.1 Rhodobacter sp. P2_H5
CCCACCTGATGCAGCACCAGACAGCCCGCCGCCTTGGCCTGGGCCACGGCCTCTGGCACCACGTCCCAGAAAAAGCACATGGCGGGGACGGCGCGGTCAAAGCAGACCGCGAGTTCCGCCTGCAGCAGGACCGGATCGGTGGCCGCCGGGATCAGGTTGACCGCGAAGGGGCGCGTGGTTCTGGCCCGCACGGCGTCAATCTCGGCCCCGATCAGCGCGGGGGGTTCCCGCACCATGCCAAGGATGCCGTAACCGCCGGCCTCGGCCACCGCCGCAACCAGTTCAGAACGCGCCACGCCGCCCATACCGGCCAGCAGGATCGGTACATCACAGCCAAGACGCGCACAGATGGGGGTATTCAGGCGGGGATCAGGCATGGCAACTCTCCGGATCTGGGGTCTCAAAGCCTTGGGGGCAGACCCGCGCGGCCGTAGCCTGTGCGCGAGTCCAGGATGTTCATGTGGATCGAGCCTGCGATCCGCTCTGCCCGTTCGATCACCCAGGCGGCACCGGCGGGCGGGCAAACCTCATGTGCAGTCTGGCGGAACAGCTCCAGCCAGCGGTCAAAATGCGCGGCCTCCACCGGCAGAGGCAGATGCTTGGGCATGGGCTGGCCGTGATAGCGCCCGGTCATCAGGGCGACCGAGGACCAGAAGTCCACCATCTTCGCCAGATGCGGGCCCCAGTCGGTGATGCGACCCTCAAAGACCGGGCCCAGGATCGGGTCCACCCGGACCCGGTCATAAAAGCCATGCACCAGCCGGGCCAGCATCGCCTCATCGAGGCCGGTGCGCGCCATCAGATCCGCCGTCACGGCGGGGCGGAGGCTGGCGGTTTGGGCTTCGGAAAGGTTCAGGTTTGTCATGAAGCGGCCTTCCATCCTGTTTCCCCAGGCCAGAACCCTGAAGGAGCACTGATATTTCATGTCGGGCGCCCGGCATTGCCCGACCCACCTGACGTGGGGTGCGGGCAATGCCTGCGTCACGAGATCAGAC
>NZ_JBFUFS010000076.1:0-994 GCF_056403335.1 Rhodobacter sp. P2_H5
CCGCCGCTCAGATCACCTTTGCCGGCATCGACTGGCAGAGCGGGGCACCCACTGAGCGACGTCTGACCCTTGAAGGCGCCGTCGAAGAGCTGGTCTACGACCTCCTCTCCGATACCCATTCCGGCTGGCAGGACAATGACGGCGCCTATGGCGAGTGCTGCATCGATGCCCGCGCCCGGTCCATCCACCTCGAGTTCAACGAGCGATTCACTTCGTCCGAACTCTTCACCCATGATTTCTGAGGGGCGGCGATGGCACATCCGTATCACCACGCCCTGTCTTCGGTAAAGAAATGGGGCGGGACGGTCGACGACTATCTCGCCTGCCATGAATTCTTCGATGCCTCGAAGCTCATCCTGGCGGACTTTAGGCATCGCGCCCTCCGTCATCATGCCGAGGGGATTTTCTTGCTGGAGCAGATCCACGGGAAAACCCTGACCCTGTCGACAGGTCGGGTCATCCCAACTCGCTGGGTAGGCGAACAACATGTCCGCGAGGATCTGGGTTTCATCCCCAGCTTTGCCGATTGGGCGCGGTCGATCCGGGCCGAGCCCTGGATGGGCCGAACCCAGAAGATCGAGGCCGAGGTAGATCCGCATCTGGTGATGCCGGTGCTGGAGGTCAGCTGACATGAGCCGCGCCTATCAGAACCTCGGTGTGCCGCCTGAGGTCYCCCCTCTCACGGTGCTTCGCACGGCGATCGGGCGGTTGCACCCCGACACGCTCGCAGTCCGCAGCTGGCGCGAAGCGCGCAAGCGCTACTACCGCGAGCTTTTGCAGGCCCATGCCGCCGCGCAGGCCACCACTGAGCCCCCTCAGCCCGCAGAAGCGGGCTGATTTCTCCCCCCAAAACGCAACCCACTTTGACCCGGCCGTCGCGGCACGGGTTTCTCATTCTGAAAGGAGCCCATCGTGGCTGACTATTTCACCCAATTCTCCTGCTCCCTCGACGTGGGCACGCCCGAAAAGGCCATAGCCGCGCTCGACCTCTTCC
>NZ_JBFUFS010000077.1:0-985 GCF_056403335.1 Rhodobacter sp. P2_H5
GTGGAAATCCGTATGCCCCCGCGGGCGACCCGTGGCGAATGCCGCCCATGCCAGCCTGCTATCGGCAAATGCAAACACCCCCCGACGAAACCGCCGGAGGGTGCCAAAGGGTCAGGAATTGTCAGTCGGCTGGTGCGGCGCCCGCGTCAGTCGATCGCCTTGAAGATCTCGCCCGCCTCGGGGTGGTCACCTGCGAACTCGTAAAGCCGCATGTAGGCATCGGCAAGCTCGTCGGACTCATGGCGGAACGAGAGATGCGACAGCGCAAAAAGGGTGGCGATGATCCCGGCGGCCTCGGCCGAGACCTCGCCCATATAGCCGTTCGTCTCGCAGAAGATGCGAAACCGCTTGTCAGCGTCGGGTGACATGAACATGGGCTGGCCTTCCCGCTCGTGGAAATGCCAAAGACCACCAGTGTAGTCGTCGGGGGCCAGCCAGAACATGAATTGATAGACGGACCGCTCGCCGATCAGCATCAGGGCGGGGCTGAAGAGCGCGGGCAGGAACGCCATCCGACGCGACTCGGGCACGAGGGTGGCAGGTTTCTGGGCGGTGGCAACTTGGGTCATCGGAAATCCTCCGGATCAGGGGTGAATGGCGCGCCCCGGCGGCTCGCTCGACCCGCCCAAACACGCCGATTTCCGACCCAACTCTTGCTGTCTGGCGGTCGCGGAGTTGATTTTGTTCCCTATATGTTCTATATTGAGTAGACGATCCGCATGAGAGACCCATCATGGACGCTGCCACATTTGCCCTGCCCGCAACCGAACGCCAGATCGCCTATGCGCGGTCGCTGGCACTCCGCAACCAAAGCCTGCTGCCTTGGGAAGTCCAACAGGACCGCCGCTCGCTCAGCGCCTGGATCGAGGCGCAAACGAAGTTGAAACCGGCTGACACCAGCCATCCGACCTCCAAGCAGGTCGCCTTTGCCGAACGGCTGGCGCGGATCAAACGCCGCGCTGTGCCGGACGAATGCTTTAGGGAC
>NZ_JBFUFS010000078.1:0-982 GCF_056403335.1 Rhodobacter sp. P2_H5
GAAGAACAGATTGCTCGCCACATCAAGGATATGGCTGGCAAGGGTGGAGCGGACCGCGGTCGTCATTGGGCCGCCACCGCGTCACGCGCACCTGTCGCCTGTGCCCGCGACACCAGCTTTTCCAGGGGGAGGTCACCGGGCTTGCCACCCTGCGCCGCGAGGCCATCGGCCAGCGTTTGGGCGGCTTCATTCCAGGGCGCTGCCAGCCCGTGCAGCCGGGCTTGCAGCACGATCTCGCCGTTGAGGAAATCCACTTCGTGGCGGGCACCGCGCACGAAGCTTTGCCAGGTCGATTGCCCGCCGGGATCGTCGGGATCGCGCCGCACCTGCCAGCCTGCAAGGCTGACCTTGCGGTCGGCCTCGGTTGCCGGATCGAACCCGGCGGCCCGCAGGACCGTCTCTGCCTCCTGCGACAGCGCATCGGCCACCCGCAGCGCCTCGGCGGGCGCGGCGGTGAAAAGTTCCACCACGTTGCGGACGTTGTAGGTCAGTTTCTGCGCCTTCCAGCGCAGGATGTCGGCGCGTTCTTCCACCAGCGCTCCGGCAAGGGTGAAGTCTGCGGTCAGCCGCGCCGACACCCGGTCGCGGCCCTCCGGATAGCGCCCGATCGAGATTGCGGCAAACTGCGGGAAGGCCAGAACCCGCACCTTGCCGACCTCGGTATAAATCGCCGGTGTGCGCACGACGGCGGAATAGAGGCGGGGAAAGCGGCGGACGACGATCCGTTCGGACTCCAACCCGTTTTGCAGCGTCACCACCGGCAAGGAAGTGGCCAAGGGGATCTGCGCCAGCCGCGCGGTCAGATCCTCGACATCCTGGGCCTTGACGGCCAGCAGCAGGATATCGTCGGGCGTCAGGTGCAGACTATCCAGATCGGTGACGTTCAGCGCGATCTGGCGGATGGCATCCGGGCGGCGATAGGACAGGCCGTGGCGCCGCAAACGCTCCAGCTGCGGCCCGCGTCCGACCAGCATGTTGGCAA
>NZ_JBFUFS010000079.1:0-975 GCF_056403335.1 Rhodobacter sp. P2_H5
ATGGTCGCCAATGCGAAGGTAGGCGGTTTTTTCCTGTGCCCCGGCGATGGAGATCCGGAAATCCTCGTCATCCCCGAGTGCCAAGGGTGCGGCGGCAAGGTTCTTAAGATCGGCGACCATCTCCTCTTCGGAAATCTGGCGATAATCCATATCTTGGGCCGCGGGTTCTTCCTCCAAGGGCAAGAATTGCAACGCCCCCACACAGTCCCGCCCAAGCGCAGACAGAAGGGAGAAGACATCTTTGCCTTCGGCGCCGACTCGCGCCGCGATCTTTTCGCGCAACTCTCCTTCGGCATCGGGCAGCAGGTTGTCGAAAGCGGCAATCACCGGATCGCCTTTCCAGTCTCCTTGGGTCAGCGGCAGCACACTGGCGACGGGGAAAGCCAAGTCCGAGGCCAGCCAGGCTGGATCGTAGGAAAAGGCAACRCCGCCATCGGTAGCCCTGATCAGCGTGCCGACCCGTGTCCGTTCATACCAGACTGCAGTCTTGCTACGCCGGATGCCGGCCCGCCTGCGTGCCAAGCGTGCCATGTCAGTTCGCATCCTGATCAGGCATGCGCCCGGTCACGGTCAACTCAGCACCGAGGGCTTCGAGAAGGCGCAGATAGACGTCGAGGCTGACCGAAACGACGCCCGTCTCAATATCCGAGATGGTGGATTGGGCAGTACCCGTCGTTTCAGCGAGTTGCTTCTGGGTCATCCCCTGGGCACGCCTGCGGGCGCGAAGGGCTGCTGCCGCGTGCCGGAGGCTACGTATGGAATGGGTGAGGGGCTTTTCCATACCAAACTGATAGTCTGTCGGCGATATTTCGTCAATATAGCCAAAAGACGATTTTTCCGTGATATCCCAGTTAAGCTATAATTATGAAATATCGTTCAAGGGCGATGCGGAAGTCTCAGCAGGGCGCAAAAAGAAGTAGAACTCGGCTAAGGCGAGCCGGACAGATCAAGCGTCAGCCCGTTGGGATTCCGGGC
>NZ_JBFUFS010000080.1:0-950 GCF_056403335.1 Rhodobacter sp. P2_H5
CCTCATGCCATTGGATGCAGGTCCGGGGAAAAGGTTCCCGGACATGATGCTCTTGCGCGGCCGTTTGGCTTTGGCTCCCCATGGCGCTGATGGTTCTGGTGTGCACAAAGGTCGTGGCGGATGAAAAGAGAATACGGGCCGAGGCTGCGTTATCAGCCGCCAAATCCGTCACTGACTTCCTCAACAGCGAGGAGATCGCGCCAGGGATGCGCATGAGCCAGAACAATCAGGACTTGCATCGCAGACAGACCAGGTAAATAGATAAACGAATGCACCTTTTTGGCGATCCGCCGAGGTGCCAGATCCGCCTCCCTGGCTATGCCTTGCACTATGACAAGCTTGGCCTGAATCTCGCAGACGTCTGCACATCGCATGAACCTTGAACTGCGGGGCACTTTCGCCCTTTCAGGAGTTTTCCATGATCGCGCAACTCAGTAAACGCGAACGCCGGATTGCCATGGGGCTTGCCATTGCGCTGATGTTGCAGGGCCTGACCATGGCGGTTGCCGGGCGGCAAGACCCTATGGCGGTGCATGGGTTCATGGCGCTTGGCCTTGGCTTTGTGCTGGTATTCGTGGTGGGCGGCGTGCTGGAGGAACCTGCTGCGGACGCTGCGCAGGCGCTGCGCTACTACGACGATCCGATCAAGGCGGGCATTCTTTTGTCGATGGTTTGGGGCGTCTTTGCCATGGGCGTAGGCCTTTGGGTTGCCGGGCTAATGGTCTGGCCGGATGCCACTTTCGGGCAGGCGTGGTCCAGCTATGGTCGTCTGCGCCCGGTGCACACCACCGGCGTGATCTTTGCGTTCGGCGGCAACGCGCTGATCGCCACCTCGTTTCACGTCATGCAGCGCACCTGCCGCACGCGGTTGGCCGATCAGCTTTCGCCTTGGTTCGTGCTGGTGGGCTACAACCTGTTCCTGGTCTGGGTGATCACGGGCTATCTGATGG
>NZ_JBFUFS010000081.1:0-942 GCF_056403335.1 Rhodobacter sp. P2_H5
AGCCGGTGGCGGACGAGCTGCGGAACGTGTCGGTCACCAACTTCAGCAGAAGCAAGGTCAGGGCGACTTCAGGGAAGCGGCCAACGGCTTCGCGAAGCGCCAGTGTCCTGTGGGCGGTGAGCTCCATCACCAGGCGTTCCGAGAGCGGCTTCAGCACCCCGTCGTCGTCATCTTCGGAGGCAGTGGAAAGCGGCTGGCCACCTGATGTGACCACGGTCGTCGTTACGCCGTTGCCGTAGGCCGGCATCCGATCCGAGCAAAGGGGCTGGGGTTCACCACCCTGCCCCACCGTGTCGCCGGTTTCCGACACCTCAACCTGCGCCTCGTCTTCGGGACGAACGAAGCCACGGTGGAGGACAAGCCGTCCATCCCTGTCAAAGGTCGCAAAGACCCCTGCCCGCGTGATCTCCTCCGGATCGAAGATCATCGGACGCGCTTCAAGAGCCTCCATCGACTCCGCGAGCTGAGCAAGGCGGGCGTCGACGTCCTCGGGGATATCGTCGGCTTCCGACCATTCGGCATCCAGCGATCGGTATTCGGCCAGCAGTCTGGCGTGGTCTGCGGCCTCTGCTTCCGACATCGGAGCAGGTTCGCCGTGAAGGCGGCGCATACCATAGCTGAAGCCATAGGGCTGGTCGGTGGTAACCTCGATCCATTTCCAGCCCTCGCATACCAACGCCTGCGCCTCGGCCTTGAGCTTCTCATTGGCAAGGCGGTCAAGCAGAGCCGGATCTTCCAACCACCCACCGTCATCGCCTTGGAACAGGTCGCGGGCCACGGTCCCGCCCGCCGCCTCATAGGCCTCGATCCCGACGAAGATCGCCCGGCGGTCGGTGGCCCGTACTGAGGTTTCTGTCAGCATGCGGCGGATCGCATAGGGCTCTTTATTCCAGGAGTTTTTGATCGCGTCCCAGACTTGATTCTGCCGCCCCTGGTCACCCG
>NZ_JBFUFS010000082.1:0-935 GCF_056403335.1 Rhodobacter sp. P2_H5
CCCTTGGCGCGTCGACCTCCTCAAGCCGTTGGGCAACTTCTTATGCCTGGAATCATGTCGGGTCAATGTATTTACCACTTAACTATACCATCTTTTGCGGAAAAAATGCAGAAGTATTTGCTTGATCAGACGAAGGCCCCGATTTATCTAACAAAAGAGAGGATCGGAGAGGCGATGCCGCAAGACCTGACAGCGACGACCGCCGCCGCACGCGGCAAGGGGCGACCTCGGGTGGCCGAAACGGCGGCACCCTCGCTGGTCGAACTTCTGAACCTGATTCGCGCCGAAGATCCGGCGACTCGCCAGGAACTGGAGCGCAAAAGTGAACTCGGTCGTGCCGTTGTGGCGGACCGGCTGACCATGCTGGCGGATCTGGGCCTGATCGACGAAAGCGAGACCGGCCCCGCCACCGGGGGGCGTGCGCCGCGACTTGTTCGGCTGGCGGCGCGGCGGGGCCGGGTGCTGGTGGCCACGTTGGACCAGACTGCCTTGGGTGTGGGCGTGGCCGATCTGGCCGGCAACCTTCTGACCGAACACCACGAAGAATTCGAACTGACCGCCCCACCGCCGGCCTTGGCTGAACGGTTGACGACGCTGCTGCGCTGGTCGCTGGAACGTCAGACCTCTCCCGCCGGGCTCTGGGGCATCTCGCTGTCCGTGCCCGGCACCGTGGGCGACTTCCTGACCAGAACGCCCCCGGCCCTGCCCGCATGGGAAGGCTTTCCTCTGGTCGAGATGCTGACCCGCAGCTTTGGCGCACCGATCTGGATGAGGTCCTCGGTCGATATGATGACGATGGGCGAACTTCATGCCGGGGCCGGAAAAGGTGTGTCCTCGATGCTGTTCGTCAAGGTTGGGCGGCGGATCGGGGCGGGCATCGTCTCGCAGGGGCGGCTTTATCGCGGCGCGCTGGGGGCCACCGGACTGATCGGGGC
>NZ_JBFUFS010000083.1:0-917 GCF_056403335.1 Rhodobacter sp. P2_H5
CCTTAGGCAATTTGGCCTTTTGAATCGCCCACCGAAATAGGTTCGCATGCTGTCGACGCCAGGCCTTGCCACGATCGGAGAGCAAGACAAGATCGGATCCTGACTTGCCGTCACAGCACGACAAGAAAAACGCCATTCCCTCATCAGGTAGGACGACGAAGCGAGCGGGGCCGGTCTTAAACGCCGCAACTCGAATGCCAAAGATCTGGTGGCCAACATCCTGCACGCGACGGATTGCTAGTTCACCGACACGGCACCCGGTGTAGAGTGCTGCCATCACAAGCTTCTGCAGTGCAGGGGAGCAGTGCTCGATCAGGCTTTGGCACTCCGTTCTCGTCAAGAAGATAGACCGAGGTGTATAATTCACGGCCACTCGCCTCAGTGCCTTCCACGGGCGTTCCGAATTTATCTTTCCATTCTCCCACGCATACAGAAATGCCATGCGCAGGATGGTGACCAGGGAATTGAAAGTTCGTTTGCGCCGCCTTAGCTCATCGGGACCAAGGTCGCTAAGCCTGACCGCGTCGCGATATGGTCCAAATCCATATTTTGGCGGTGTCTCGATCACACGGAGGGCCAAAGTCTTTAGTTGGCGCGCAGAGAAATCTTCAAGCGGAACAAATACCAGATCGCTGACGATGTGGTGATTGATCATCACCAGATTGTTGTAGTGACTGCCATAAGAGCGCGCAATGCGGGACCATTCCAAATAATCAGTCAGAGCGTGACCGGCAGTGTAGACGCTTCCGATGGGGCAGAAGTTCAGTGATTGGGTTCGCCCTACGGATTTAGATGCGCTTGCCAAAGCACTGATCCGAGATGTGGTAAACCATTCAAAGGCGCGACGGACGGCCTCGCTGTAGGGAATCTGGTCCACACTCAAATTCAAAGCTGGCCCCAATGCCTTCTGTAGGTAT
>NZ_JBFUFS010000084.1:0-905 GCF_056403335.1 Rhodobacter sp. P2_H5
GGGGCGCTGCGCCAACAGACGACCCCGCAGATCAAGGACAGGCCGCCATGACTTTGCCACGGGATTTCATCGGTGTCGACGTTTCGAAGGATTGGCTCGACACCTTCTCGCTCAGCTCCGGTCGGCATGACCGGATTGCCAATACAGAACAGGACCTTGCCCGCTTCGCCCGCCAGGCCGCGGGCTGTTTTGTCGTCTTTGAGGCGTCAGGCGGTTATGAGCGCGCTTTGACCGCGGCGCTCGTCAAGGCGGCGGTCGTGCATGCCCGAGTCAATCCGCGCCAGGCGAGGGAATTTGCGCGGGCAACCGGGCGGCTGGCCAAGACGGACCGGGTCGATGCAGAGATCCTTGCCCGGATGGGCCAGGCTCTGGACTTGAAACCGACACCGCCCGAGGACGAGGACCGCGCCCGGCTCGCAGAGCTGGTGGCGCGCCGGGATGATCTGATCGGCATGATCGGAAGGGAAAGAAACCGCGCGCACATGGCGCGCGATCCCTGGATCTCGTCAGAAATCGCTATGCTTCTCAACGTGTTGGCAAAGCACCTTGCCGATGTGGATGACGCAATCGCCGCCCTGATCGAAAGCCGGGACGCCCTGGCCAGCGCCAGCCGCCGTTTGCGATCGGCCCCCGGGATCGGACCTGTACTGGCCGCCGTGATCCTCGCCCGCCTGCCAGAGCTTGGACAGCTCGATCACCGGCGCATCGCGGCCCTGGCCGGGATGGCACCCCACGCCCGCGATTCAGGCACCCTGCGCGGCAAACGCCGCATCTGGGGCGGGCGACCCGCCATCAGACGCAGCCTCTACCTGGCCGGCCTCATCGCCTCACGCCACGATCCGAACATCAAAGCCTTCAGAGCACGACTCGCCGCCGCCGGAAAACCGACAAAAGTCGCCATCATC
>NZ_JBFUFS010000085.1:0-897 GCF_056403335.1 Rhodobacter sp. P2_H5
AGCTCGGATCGTCCAGCTTCAGGCCCAGGTATTCGCGGCCCTCGTTCGATTTCTTCGTCCAGGCGGCGCCGATCTCGGCGCGGCCGACCAGRACCCGGTGGGAGGGYGCGTTCTCRCCCGAGGCSCGCAGGTCGGGGACGAGGCGCACACCCTTGGCCTGCAGGCTGAGGGTGAAGATTTCGCCGRTGTATTCGGTGCCGGTCTTCTTGAAGGTGCCGATGGTCGCCATGTTCTTTCTCCGTTTTGCTGTTTCGGGCCCGCKTCCTTGCGGCCTCGATGGCGATCGACAGCCCGGAGGCGACCGCTGGCGCACCCCCTTCACGGGGGCTGGACAGCACAGGAGRAACTTTCTTGTCCCGCGAGGAATGGCGGTTCTGCCGACAGGGGAAGAAAGTTGTGACGACGCTGTTGCGCCGAAGCGGTCGCGGCGAAGACGYCCTTCGGGCAGATCAGCCCATCACCAGAGGCCACTGGACGCGGGYTGGRACAGACAATCCACGGAGATCAAGGCGACCCTGAAGGCCCGTCAGGAGAGACAGGTCAGGCACCACTGGCGAGGTAACCACCTCTGGCTACCGATCAGACCAACCTGCGCTTCCCCCCTGCCCTGCTGSCWCGCGGCTCCCGCCGSTCCGCCGAGTTCAGGTCTGCCAGCGTGATGGCAGGCAAAGGACGATTTTCGAACGAGGGCCGCCACTGGGCCAAGATGCTGGTCGATCCATGCTGAGGCTCTACCCCAACCAGCGCAACTCGAAGATCATCTGACGGCGAGTCCAATGCCCTCACCCCCTGCCCCAATTCCTACCACTTCAGTGGCCGCTTGGCAAAGGTCCGTCGAAACCTGAGCCTTGCCGGGTGTTTGGCAGACTCCTTCTCCGTCCAGCAATGCCTGAATAC
>NZ_JBFUFS010000086.1:0-896 GCF_056403335.1 Rhodobacter sp. P2_H5
GGCATATCCTGCTGCGCCATGTGCTGCCCAATGCCTCGCGGTCGGTGATCACGCTGGCGGTGCTGCAATTCGGCCTGTCGATCCTGGTGATCGCAAGCCTCGCCTTCCTCGGCTACGGCGACCCGCCCCCCGCTTCGGACTGGGGCCTCTTGATCGCCATTGGCAAGGATTACCTGAAATGGCCCTGGCTGGTCTACGCCCCCGCCTTCGTCACCATCCTCACCGTTCTTTCACTCGACAGGATCAGCAGATGGCTGCGCAAGACCAACTGACCCCGCACCGGACCCCTCCCTTGCTGCGGGTGGAAAACCTTTCCGTCGCCTATGGGAAGAACGAGGTTGTCCGGGATGTAAGCTTCCAGCTCGGCCGCGGCCAAAGCCTTGGGCTGATTGGCGAATCCGGCTCTGGAAAATCGACCATCGCCCGTGCGGTGCTGCGCCTTCTGCCGGGCCTCGGCCAGGCGCGCGGACGGGTCGAGCTTGCCGGACAAGAGATCCTCTCCCTGCCCGAGCGCCGCTTTCGCCCCCTGCGCGGTCGCAGCGTGGGCTTTGTGCCGCAAGACCCCGGCCATGCCCTGAACCCGGTGCGCAAGATCGGCGCGCAGGCGCAAGAGGCGGCGGCCCTGCTCTCGGACATCGCCCAACCGCACCGCAAGGCGTTGATCCTGGAAACCTTCGCCAAGGTCGGTCTCGACAATCCGGCACGGGTCTATGACAGCTATCCCCATCAGCTTTCGGGCGGCATGTTGCAGCGCGTGCTGATCGGCCTCGCCATCCTGCCGCGCCCGGCGCTGCTGGTGGCGGACGAGCCGACCTCGGCCCTGGATGTGACGATCCAGAAGCGCATTCTCGACCTCTTGTCGCGGCTGAAAGAGGATCTGGACATCAGCCTTTTGC
>NZ_JBFUFS010000087.1:0-885 GCF_056403335.1 Rhodobacter sp. P2_H5
ATCTGGTCGTGGCGGCCTATCTGCGCGGCGAAGACTGGCTGGCCCTTGCCCGCGCCCTGCATCAGGCCTTTTGGGGCCGGGCCGAGGATATCGGGGCGGCTGATGTCCGTGCCCGGATCACCACCGCGACCGGCTTGGACTTTGCCGCGCTTGAGGCTTTCGCCAAAAGCCCGGAGGTCGCCACCCGCAAGGCCGAAAGCCTTGATCTGGCGCGCAAGGCGGGCGTTTTCGGCCTGCCCTCTTATCTGGTGGGGGAGGAATTGTTCTGGGGCCAGGACAGCCTGCCCTTCCTGGAAGACCATCTGAAGGGCAAGGCACTGGTGGCGTGAGGCGATACAGGAAAGGTCGCCCATCCGGGGCGGCCCTCAGCCCTCCTGGGGCAGGATCTTGCCGGGGTTGAACAGATCCTCCGGGTCCAGCGCCGCCTTGATCCGCCGCATCACGGCCAAGGCCGGGCCATGTTCGGCCACAAGATATTTGCTCTTGCCCAGCCCCACGCCATGTTCCCCGGTGCAGGTGCCATCAACCTCCAGCGCCTTTTGGACCATGGCGGCATTGATCCGCGTCACGATGGCATCCTCTTCGGGACGATCGGGGTCCAGCGCAAAGACCACATGGAAATTGCCGTCGCCGACATGCCCCATGATCGCATAGGGCACCGGGCAATCGGCCAGAAGGTCCTTGGCATGCAAAAGACACTCTGCCAGCGCCCCGATCGGCACGCAGACATCGGTCGGCCAACCGCGCGAGCCGGGCCGGGTGGCGAGCGTGGCGTTATAGGCGCTGTGCCGCGCCTTCCACAGGCGGTTGCGCTCTTCCTCGGCGCGGGYCCAGCGGAAACCCGCACAGCCATTGGCCTCGGCCAAGCTCCGAAAACTTGCCACC
>NZ_JBFUFS010000088.1:0-882 GCF_056403335.1 Rhodobacter sp. P2_H5
CCAAGTGCCCGCACGCTTTGGCAGCGATTGAACCAGTCCCGCACAGATCATTGCAAGCACCGCCCCACCGAGGATGTCCGAAGGGTAGTGCGCCCCAAGAAMGACCCTCGCCCACGAGACGGCCAATGCCAGTCCCATCAGGACAAACCCCGCCCGACGCAGTGGCGCGGCGACGAGCAGCCCAAAAGCAATCGAAAACATCAATGTGGCATGATCGCTCGGGAAAGAGTTTTCTGGCAGATGGCTCAGCAGATTAGAACCAAGCCCAGATTCAAACGGACGTGGGCGATAGTGCAACCAGCCAATGACTTGCACGAGAGCCAAACCCGCTGCCCCAGCGGCAACTGCATCCAGAAKGGCAAGTCGCCATCCCGCTCTTGCCCTTATCCAGGCGATTACAATCCACGCCAAAACCAAAGGCACCACTGCACCGGCCAGATATACGGCCAATACCACGATCCAGCCCGGCGACTGGTGGGTTCCCGTCATGGCAAGAAACAGGTTGGTGTCGAAGCCCTGCATGTCAGCCGTCCAGTTTGTCACGCTCGGCGCCTTTACTGAATAGGTCAAACATTGCAAAACACGAGTGCTCGACCGGTCTGCAGCTTTTCGGAAAGGCTATGAGGCCGAAACCCGAATGCAACGGTACGCTGCGGACGGCTATTGGCGCTCCGACAACCGCGTCCACATTTTGGGGCAACGCCTACGATCAAAGCTATCATGGTGGCTGGACCAGTTCGTCATGCGATATCGGGCGCGGGAGGGTTTCGTCACGCAGATCCGCCAACCATATGGATTAACTACCTGAACCCATAGGTTAGAGTTCTGCAACAACGCCGTTCAAGAGCAGTTCACTTAGTCACCGGCGCCGCTGTCGCTACC
>NZ_JBFUFS010000089.1:0-873 GCF_056403335.1 Rhodobacter sp. P2_H5
GTTCTGGACAATGAGGCCCAGCATCCGTCGCGCTGGCAGGCGGTGATGTCGATTGCGGCGAAGATCGGCTGCACACCGCAGACACTGAGCGACTGGGTCAAGAAGGCCGAGGTCGACAGCGGTCGGCGCGCGGGCATTCCGACCGAGATGGCCGAGCGGATGAAGGCATTGGAACGCGAGAACCGCGAGCTGCGCCAGGCGAACGAGATCCTGCGGAAGGCGTCGGCGTATTTTGCGATGGCGGAGCTCGACCGCCGGTCGAAGTGATGGTCGGGTTCATCGACGACCATCGAAGGGAACACGGGGTCGAGCCGATCTGCGGCATGCTGCCGATCGCCCCGTCCACCTACTACGATCATCTGGCGAAGCGGGCCGATCCGGCGCGGCGGTCGGATCGTGCCCGCCGGGACGAAGAACTGCGGCCCGAGATCCAGCGCGTCTTCGAAGACAACTGGAGCGTCTACGGCGTGCGCAAGGTCTGGCACCAGCTTCGCCGCGAGGGCTTTGACGTCGCCCGCAGCACGGTCGCGAGGTTGATGAAGGACATGGGTATTCAGGGCATTATCCGAGGCAAGCCCCACAGGACGACGATCCCCGACAAGAAGCAGCCCTGCCCGATGGACAAGGTGAACCGCCAGTTCCGCGTGCCAGCGCCGAACATGCTGTGGGTGTCGGACTTCACCTATGTCGCAACCTGGAAGGGGTTCGCCTATGTTGCCTTCGTCATCGACGCCTATGCCCGCAAGATCGTCGGCTGGCGCGTCAGCACTTCCCCTCATGCCGGGTTCGTCCTCGATGCCTTGGAACAGGCTGTCCATGAGCGGCGCCCGGTCAAGGGCATGGGGCTGGTTCACCACAGTGACCGCGGCAGCC
>NZ_JBFUFS010000090.1:0-872 GCF_056403335.1 Rhodobacter sp. P2_H5
TCTGGCGTGAGGTTCCGGCCTCGATCTGGGCGATGCGCAGCAGGGCCGAGAAGGTCTGGCTGATGGCGTCGCTGTCGCTGAGGGCTGCGGCAAGCTCGGCTCCGACCGGCAGGCCCTTCGCCTCGGCCTCGGCTGCGGTTTCAATCCTGATCCGCAGGCGGTTCAAGGGCGTGCGCAAGTCGTGGGCGATGTCGGTGCTGACCTGGCGCATAGCCTCAACGAGACCGCCCAGCCGGGCCAAAGCGTGGTTGATCGCGGTGAAGATCTGGTCAAGGTCATCGCCCTGCCCCGAGACCGGCAGCCGCGCCGTCAGATCACCCTGGGCCACCCGCTGCAAAGCCCCTTCCACCGCGTTGATCCGAGCCTGAATGCGGCCGGCGATAAAGGCTCCGGCGGCGATGGCCGCGATCAGGACGCCGAGGGCCGACCAGCCAAAGGCCCCAAGGCTGATCTCGGCCAGGTCGTCCAGATCGGCGTCGGTCAGGCCCACCACGATGGAATAGCCGCCAACATCGCCGGCATAGATGCGATAGGGATAGTCGGTCGCCACGTGCAGGGTTGCGGCATCGACCGTGGACCAGCCGGGCTTGAACCAGATGTCGGGGAGGCTAGTGGCCAGAACCTTGCCGTCCCGGCCGCGCAGCAGATAGACCGTGGCATGGTCCGGGCTGGCATTGATCCGGGTGGTGACCGCCTCAATCAGGTCGCCCTCGTCGCCGGACTGGCTGGTTTCCTGCAAGGCGGTGAAAATTTCGGTCACGCGGGCATCCTGGCGTGCCACCAGTTGCTGGCGCAACAGGCTGTAGCCGATGGCCGAGGCCAGCACGATGGAGGTCAGTACAAACAGAGTCACGCCAAGGGCCAACCGAAAG
>NZ_JBFUFS010000091.1:0-870 GCF_056403335.1 Rhodobacter sp. P2_H5
GCATGGCATCGACCCGCGCCTGCGCCTGATAGGTGGCGTTGAAGATCGCGGTTGAGGTCCCGAACGATACTGCAAGGGCTGTCATCGCCACACCAAGGGTGATCCGTCTGGCCTGTGTGGCCAGTGAGGCCGCCACCACGGGGGCCAGCCGCCCGGCGATGGGCGCCAACAAGCGGCGCATCAGACCGCTTGCGCCTATAATGCTGACGATGATCCGCACCACCAGCAGCCCTGATCCGACCCAGAACAGCGCCGGCGCCAGAAAAGCTTTATAGTCGACTGAGGTTGCCGCAACCCCTTCGGACGCCAGCACAATCTCATAGCCGGTGCTGGCACTTTGCCAGAAGAGCCCTGCGGCGACAGCCAACAGAACCGCATCCAGCCACAGCCGTTGCCACATGGGCGGGCCCTTGCGGCCAACGGATTGACGCGAAGCTGTCACGGTTTGGCCCTGCGCCTGTCGCCAAGCGGGAAGCAAAATGGCGGTCAGGCCCAGGACCAGCCCGACCAAAGAGGCCCCACTCGCGATCACGCCCAACGCACTGGCGTCGCCCCATTCGGCCAAGCCAAGCCGTGCCAGACCCGCCGCAGCCAGCAGACCTACGACAATTCCCCCGGCGCTGACCAGAACGGCCTCAACCGCTGCCAGCCCCGTGATGCGCCGCGCACTCGCACCGCGTACCCGCAGCAAGGCTTGCTCGATCCGCCTGTGGGCGGCACCGCTGGCCGTGATGGCAAGGGTCAGCGCAGCCCCAAGGGCCGCACCCGGCAGCCCAAGGAACAAGAACAGCACCGCTGCATAAAGCGCATCGCCGCGCACCGCATCAAGACGGGCGGCGATTGTGTCTGACACCAAAGCCTGACCTGCCA
>NZ_JBFUFS010000092.1:0-869 GCF_056403335.1 Rhodobacter sp. P2_H5
GGTCTATTCGACCGAAGCGACCGAGAACGTTAAATCCTCGATGGTCAACTGACCCCACAGCGCGGGCGATCCAATAGCCGCCCGCGCATCTTACGGACTTAGTTGCCACGCGGCGCAGGCGTATTCTTTTCAGGAGAGAGATGATGACCAAAGTGATGAACGTCGCGATGATCGGCGGCGGGTTCATGGGCAAGGCCCATGCGATGGCCTATGCTGCGATGCCGATGTTCTTCTGGCCCGCGCCCGCCATCCCGCACCGCAAGGTCGTGGTGGATGTGACCGATGGCGCTGCCGAGACCGCTCGCCAACGCTTTGGCTTTGACGAAGCCTCGTCCGATTGGCGCGCTGTGGTGGCCCGCCCCGATATCGACGTGGTGGACATCTGCACCCCCAACAATGTCCATGCCGAGATTGCCATTGCTGCGGCTGCCGCAGGCAAGCACATCATCTGTGAAAAACCGCTTGCCCGCACAGTGGAAGAAGCCCGCGCCATGGCCGCTGCAGTGAAAAAGGCCGGTGTGATCCACATGGTCGCCTTCAACTATCGCCGCACGCCTGCCGTGGCCTTGGCCAAGAAATACATCGACGAAGGCCGCATCGGTCGCATCCTCAACTTTCGCGGCACCTATCTGCAGGATTGGTCGGCGGATGAGAACGGCCCACTGTCGTGGCGCTTTCAGAAGAAAATCGCTGGCTCTGGCACCGTGGGTGACATTGGCACCCATGTGGTCGATCTGGCGCACTACCTCGCTGGCCCAATCGAAGCCGTAAACGCGCTGACCCGCACTTACGTCAAGACCCGTCCCCTGCAACAGGGCGGCGTTGTCAAGCTGGGCGCGTCCGAAAAATCGGCGGACGCGGAACGGGCC
>NZ_JBFUFS010000093.1:0-862 GCF_056403335.1 Rhodobacter sp. P2_H5
AGCAGGTGACGCGCGCGGCGTGGTGATCGATCCCCAAGCGGGCTATTTTGGTGTCATGCTGAGGGACACCGATCTTGTGCCAGAGGGCGCTGCACGGCTGGCTTCCATCTGGCCATGTAACACTGGCCGAACTTGAAAGGTCCGGTGGCGGGAAGGGCCTGCCGCCTGTCTCGTCTGCACCGCGTTAATCGTCTGGATTGCGATGGAACCTTGGGGCCTTTGCACGTTGATCCGATGAAGCAGATAGCCTGCGCGTCAATCAGACGTGGTGGCACAAGGAACAGGGGGGTTTTTCTGATTTCCCCTCCTGACCAACGCATCGGTAGTCGAGCCTTTATTCCATCCGTAGGCTGTCTGTTTCACCTCTGGGCCGAGCAGATGATCGCCCAGCAGAATGACTATTTTCCGCTTGGCACGACGCGCCAGACCTTGTTGCCGACATCGTCGGCGACCAACAGGGCCCCGGTCCGGTCGATGGCAACGCCAACCGGGCGTCCCATCGCCTCTCCATCGGCATTCAGGAACCCGTTGAGGATGTCTTGCGGCTTGCCTGCGGGCACACCTTTCGAGAAGGGCACGAAAATGACCTTATGGCCCGAACTCGGCTGGCGGTTCCATGACCCGTGCTGGCCGACGAAAGCTCCATTGGCGAAACGTTTTGGAAACAGGGCGCCGGTGTCAAAGGTAAACCCAGCGATCCGGTATGCGGCCCCAGCGCGTAGCCCGGGACCCTGGCGCTGGCGACAGTATCGATCCGGGCGCGACGGCTGTGGGCGGCTGTTGGGGTGCTGGCCGTAAAAGCTGTAGGGCCAGCCGTAAAAGCCGCCCCGCTTCACCGAGGTCATGTAGTACGGCACCAGAT
>NZ_JBFUFS010000094.1:0-840 GCF_056403335.1 Rhodobacter sp. P2_H5
GTCCAAGGATGACGAAAAGGTGCTGGGATGAGCCGGATTTCGGGTGCAAAACACTGGGCCAGACTGGCCCGGAGGCTGGCCCAATTTGGGCCAGGACCCGGCCCGTTTTGGGCCAGCGGCCTCAAGTCCTTGATATTGAATCACTATTCGACATTCCAGTCGAATGGCCCCAAAATGACGTATAAATATAATGATTACAGGTGTTTAGGGCGGTCGTGCAGCCTGCTGCGTCAGGTGTGTATCTTTAGCGGCTGGAACAGACGCCCCTTCCCCCTCTCGGACCTTTTCCACCTCGGGGATGGCGCAGCCAGCCCTGCCGACGTCAGCCCCCGGCAGGGTGGCTGGCGTACCGTCCTTTGTGTTTCGATGGCTGTATTTGCCCTGAATCTAGGTCCGGCCCTTGCCGAAAACGAATGGCGCCGCGGATCAAGCTTCAACTCGAACAGTTCCGATGCCGTCTGGAAGAGGGGTGGCTTCGAGAAAGCTTCCACGCTGTCCACATCTTCTTCCCATCCGAAGGGCAGGGGGCCATTGCGCTTCACGCCTGATCCTGACGCTACGCCCTTGGCCAATCTGCGCAGCCTGATCAGCGCCGCTGAGGCCGGTGCGGCAGACTATGACTCTGTCCAGTATGGGGCCTCAGTCAAACCCTCGAAGCCGCCCACGGCAATGACCCTCGATGAGATCCGGGCCTGGGTTGCAGCCACCCCCGGTCAGAACCACGCCATCGGCCGCTACCAGTTCATCCCAGCGACCTTCGAGCGCCTGGCATCCCTGACCAGCATAGCCGGCACCAACATGTTCTCGGCTGGCCTGCAGGACCGTTGGGCAGACATTCTC
>NZ_JBFUFS010000095.1:0-838 GCF_056403335.1 Rhodobacter sp. P2_H5
CTCGTCCACAATGTCCACCGACTTCTCCTCTCAGGAGAAAGCCTCAGACGCCGGGCCAACATCACGAAACCGCTTGACCGAACCGATCAAGCCTGACTCCATGAAGTCGCCGGCCAGCCTGYCCGCATCCGCGAAATGGCTGCCCACGATGGCGAGAAGCTCGTGCCCAAGATCGCGCGAAATGCGCACCGATGAGATGGTCGTTCGGCAAAGGTCCCAAGCTTTCGGGTTCAAACCTTGCCATCCGGAAGAGTGACACATTTTACCATTGATCCGGCGCAATGAAGCAGGACGTTCTCCTTTGCGGCGATTTTTGGAATTCAAAATCACGACAATCCTGCTAGACTTAACTGTGATGAGTCGGATCAGAAGGGACCACCAGATGACCAAGACGCTGATCGTTCCGAGGCTTGATGGATCGTCCGCGCCGCACTGGCAGAGGTTGGGGGCGGCGCTGCTTGTACCCCTGTCCGAAACAGAGGGCTACGACTGGGCTGGCCATTTTTGTGCAACCTCCGAGCAACCCCTGCAGATAGCGACCATCGTTGTTGCCAGCCGAGACGATCCTTGGATGTGCGTTGGCCATGCGCTCCATATGGCCAGCGTCTGGGGCAGCAATTAGGGCTACATCGA
Organism: Rhodobacter sp. P2_H5; assembly: GCF_056403335.1. Lineage (NCBI taxonomy): Bacteria > Pseudomonadati > Pseudomonadota > Alphaproteobacteria > Rhodobacterales > Rhodobacter > Rhodobacter sp. P2_H5. Next base: position 634 of record NZ_JBFUFS010000095.1, read on the forward strand.
CGTCGCGCCTGGCTTCGGCCTCTGGAGCTTGGGCAAACATCTGCGGGACGAATTACTGCTGCGCACAACGCCCGTCCCTGCCGCGCAAAACAGCCTTGAAAGGGTTGCTATATGAAACATCTTTTCCGCAGTTCCAAACCGGGGTTCTCCGACTATGCCGCGCTGCTGGTGTTAGCCGCAGCTTTCCTGGCAGTCACGACCATCG
>NZ_JBFUFS010000096.1:0-831 GCF_056403335.1 Rhodobacter sp. P2_H5
GACCTCAAGCGAGGGTTGGAGGGCCGGCCTGCCCCCCGAAAGCGAAACACCGTCCGAGATATAGTTCGTGGTGGCGGTCAACCCACCCGTCAGCGCCAGATCCCCGGCTGAAGCGAGAGAGGGCAGGGCCAGGGAAGCGGTCAGAATACAGAGCGGAGACGTGACGTTCATGGTTATCCTCTGCGACACACCGCGAGACGCGGCAGCCAAACCATGAGGGGCCAAAACTTGCATCCACCTTGCCGCAAGATCAATAAATTGTAAGGTTGCGATGCCGCTCCATCATGGTCGCGCTCCCAACACATTGCGCTGAGCGGGCGGTAAGGCCGGTTCGGCACAATGGTCGAGGAAGTGGGCACGGCTTCGGCGCGGGTCTAGGCCTGAATCGCCGGCTCTTCACCGTCGTGCGTGAAGGTCATGTACGCGACGATCAGGATGATGGCGCCGAGGAAAACGGCACTGGTGATGATCGTGCCAAGTCCGAAGCCACCGTATTCGTGCGGCTGCGACAAGAGATCGCCAAAGGACGCGCCAAGTGGGCGGGTGAAGATATAGGCCAGCCAGAAGCCAAGTATCGCATCAAGGCCGAGGAAGTAGTAACCAATCGAAAGGGATGCGATGATCATGCCGAACAGGATGCCGGTGCTGAGGTAGCCAAGACCAAACTGTTCGGACACCAGATCACCTGCCGCCATCCCCAGCGCGAATGTGAAGAGAATGGCCAGCCAGTACCAGAWCTCGCGCCGGGTGTTCAGGATCGAGTGGATCGAAAGCGTCCCCTCGGCCCGATACCAGAGCGCGAAGGTCACGGCCAAGGCGGCGGTGAAGACC
>NZ_JBFUFS010000097.1:0-820 GCF_056403335.1 Rhodobacter sp. P2_H5
GTCGTGCTCTGAAGGCTTTGATGTTCGGATCGTGGCGTGAGGCGATGAGGCCGGCCAGGTAGAGGCTGCGTCTGATGGCGGGTCGCCCGCCCCAGATGCGGCGTTTGCCGCGCAGGGTGCCTGAATCGCGGGCGTGGGGTGCCATCCCGGCCAGGGCCGCGATGCGCCGGTGATCGAGCTGTCCAAGCTCTGGCAGGCGGGCGAGGATCACGGCGGCCAAGGTCGGGCCAATCCCGGGGGCCGATCGCAAACGGCGGCTGGCGCTGGCCARGGCGTCCCGGCTTTCGATCAGGGCGGCGATTGCGTCATCCACATCGGCAAGGTGCTTTGCCAAGATGTTGAGAAGCATAGCAATTTCTGACGAAATCCAGGGATCGCGCGCCATGTGCGCGCGGTTCTTTTCCCGCCCGATCATGCCGATCAGATCGTCCCGGCGCGCCACCAGTTCCGCGAGCCGGGCGCGATCCTCGTCCTCGGGCGGTGTCGGTTTCAAGTCCAGAGCCCGGCCCATCCGGGCAAGGATCTCTGCATCGACCCGGTCCGTCTTGGCCAGCCGCCCGGTTGCCCGGGCAAACTCCCTGGCCTGGCGCGGATTGACACGGGCATGCACGACCGCCGCCTTGACGAGCGCCGCGGTCAACGCGCGCTCATAACCGCCTGACGCCTCGAAGACGACAAAACAGCCCGAGGCCTGGCGGGCGAAGCGGGCAAGGTCCTGTTCTGTATTGGCAATCCGGTCATGCCGACCGGAGCTGAGCGAGAAGGTGTCGAGCCAATCCTTCGAAACGTCGACACCGATGAAATCCCGTGGCAAAGTCAT
>NZ_JBFUFS010000098.1:0-817 GCF_056403335.1 Rhodobacter sp. P2_H5
ATGTATCACGAATTTCGCAGAGAGTCCCATTTCAAGCGGCAGCTTGTTGCAGGCGGGGCGCCTCATCCTTTCGTGAAGCATGGTCCCGCTGTTGAGACCATCCACCACCCGGGCAAACACCCCCTTGTCACTCCGCCGTCTCCATCAGTTGTAGAGGATCTTCGAGGGGCGATATTCCCCGGGTACATCGCACCACCTCAAACCGTTGCGATTGATCAAGACTATACCGCTCAGGACCCAACATCCATGGACACGGGGCTTGCCATGGCCGTTGGGAATTAGAGGTGCGAGCTGAGGCACCTGCGCGTCCGTCAGCCTTAAAACATTGCTTATCAGTCAGTCTCCTCGCGGAGCCTGAATCACGCTGCGGGCGTAAGGTCAATAGGTCCTTCGGACCCTAACCTGGCGCAACGAGGCGAGTTTCACTCAATGCCATTCGCCTTTGCGACGAAATCCGACAGATGCGGGACATAATCCTCCGGCCCGTTGCCGCCCATACCCATTGCCATGGCGAAGGAATTCTTCGCCGCGCTGGCGAGCGGTGTTGCCACCGAGGCAGCATTGGCCATCGATTCCACATAACGCAAGTCTTTGTAGGCATTGCCCAAGGTGAACTTGTGCGCCTCGCGGTTGCCTTCCAGAGCATAGCCCATGAAGGTCTGGTAAAAGCCGCAGTCCATCCGCCCGCCGCGGATCACCTTGTCAAACTCGGAGAGCGGAATGCCGACCTTGCGCGACAGGGCCAAGGCTTCGGAATAAAGCGCCGCATAGCCCAGCGAGATGAAATTGTTCAGGAGTTTCATCTTGTGGCCATCGC
>NZ_JBFUFS010000099.1:0-798 GCF_056403335.1 Rhodobacter sp. P2_H5
TCGTCTGTTACGCGAGAAACGGACTCGATGGCGCGTTCGTATGTCTTGCGATTCACATCGCGCGGTTCGACCTCGAAGATGCTTTGCTGGGTATTTGCAGCATCACCGACCGCCGTTGACTTCAAGAATTCGGCGGGAAGCACCGCATCTCCGAGGACCGTGCGCAAAAGCGAGGAAATCTGCACTTGTGGCCCATCCGTGTTCTCGTAGCGCGTGATCAGGATCCTCACGAAGTTAAGCCCGTGTTCCGGCGCATGTGATTCGACAACCGCCATCAGGTTGCTTGCCATGCCCAGAAAGCTGGCCAGTGACATGACGTCCAGCATCGACGCGTTAAGCGGGATAACGACACCGGTGGATGCGAAGAGCGCAGAGATCACAGTGAAGTTTAGCTGCGGCGGGGTGTCAAAAATGACAATGTCGTAGTTGTCCAAGATCGGCTCGAGTGCATCGCGGATCCGGCTGTGAAAAGTCGTTGTTCCGTGGCGGAAACTTAGCGCAACCTCGAATTCGTATTCCATGATGTCCATGGAAGCCGGGATGAGGTCAACCGTTGGGAAATTGGTCTTTCTGATGATCTCTGAAGCGGGCAGGGGGCTCTCGGTTCGGATCAGATCGTAGGAGGTCGGCATGTCCGGGTCGAGTTCGGGCGTAACCCCGAAAAGACTGGTGAGACTTCCCTGGCTGTCGAGGTCGACAAGCAACACTCTGTAACCCCGAAGGCCCAGAAGTTGGCCGATGTGCGTGACCGTCGACGTTTTTGCGGAGCCGCCTTTAAGGTTGAAAACGGTCAACACC
>NZ_JBFUFS010000100.1:0-798 GCF_056403335.1 Rhodobacter sp. P2_H5
AGGCTCTGGCGGCCAGCTATGTCGGCATGGATCTGGTGGCGATGGCCAAGTCCGGCGGCAAGCACGACATGAACATCATCTCTGGCGCCACGGTCACGGTGATGGTGCTGGACGATTCCATCCTGCGGTCTGGCTTCAAGGTTGCCCGCGCCCTGGGCCTCGGCGGTCTGACGCCCGAGACTGTCGCGGGGCCGACGGTCGAACTGGACCCGGCGGCCACCGCCCCCGCCGACTGGATGGCGATGGAGGGTGACGGCACCCTGCGCCGCCTTTCGCTGGATGTGGGTCAGGTCAACGCGGCCTTCGAAGGGCTGAATGACCCGCGCGCCACGGCCAAGCCCGAAACGGCGCCGCCCGAAACCATCTTTACCGAAATGCAGGTGGCGCTGGTGTCAGTCCCGGCGATCGGCCAGGCGCTCTTGAGYGCGCAGGACCAGACAAACCTGACGACATGGCTGCAACCGGGCGATCAGGCAGTGATGATCGCGGGCAAGGGGATCTTCTCGTTCAAGGGCTCGGGCTATGTCCGTGGTGGCATCTTTGACCGGATCGTTCTGGTGCAGGATGACGTCTCGGTCCGCTTCCATGACCGGGATCACAAGCGGCTGGGCGCCATCGTGGCCAAGGGGGCGCCGGACTTCACCGAGACGGACCTGTTTCGCATCCCGGCGGCCTCGGGCTTTGATCCGACCAAACCCTTCCGCATCCAGCTTCTGGTGCAGCGTCAGGTGGCGCCGGTCGAGAAGGACTTTCTGACTTTCGACCTCGCCTACCAGCTGCCGCCGCACTACCTGCGCG
>NZ_JBFUFS010000101.1:0-797 GCF_056403335.1 Rhodobacter sp. P2_H5
CTCGTCTTCCAACGCCTTCAGCCGCTTGGCTTCTGAAGGCTCCATGCCGCCGAACTTCGCCTTCCAGGCATAGAAAGTGGCGCCGCTGATCCCGTGCCTGCGACAAACCTCGGCGGTCTTCGCGCCCGCCTCCTGCTCCCGCAAGATCGCGATGATCTGCTCCTCTGTGAACTTCGATCTCTTCATGTCCGGTCCTCTCCTTGGGCCGGACTCTAGCATCAGATGGACGAGTTATCGGGGGTCACAGCAGTGCCGGTCTCGAGCCGCGACGCCGATGACCTGAAACGCGCGCTGGAAATAAGTCCCGGGAGGACGTGATGGAAAAGACCTTCGCAAAGACGCTCAGCGCCAACGATGTGGGGACGACCGGTGGTCACATGGGCGGCATTCTGGTCCCGAAGGGGGATGGGGAACTTCTAGCCTTCCTGCCGCCGCTGGATCCTGAAACCCTGAACCCGTCAGCTTGGATCGACTGTATCACCCCAAAGGGCGAAACCCTGCGCCTGCGCTTTGTCTACTACAACAACAAGCTGCACGCACCGAACGGAACGTAAGCGGTGGCTGGACAGCACGATCAGCTTAGCTTGACGGCTTGAAGTTCCATGGGAGCAGCTCGTCGAGGCGGCTTTGCGGATGGCCGTTGGCGATGGCTGTCAGGGTAGTCTTGAGATAGGCGAAGGGCTCGATGCCGTTGATCTTGCAGGTTTCGATCAGTGAGGCGATGCGGCCCCAGGCGATGCCGCCTTCGTCGTGACCGGCGAAGAGCGCGTTTTTTCGATTGAGGGTGATGGGGCGGA
>NZ_JBFUFS010000102.1:0-795 GCF_056403335.1 Rhodobacter sp. P2_H5
GAGCATCGCGGCGAGGGTCAGGGCCATCCAGACCGGTTGCTCGCCATTCTCGGCACGCTGCAGCGAATAGGTGATGTTGATCAGGGTGCGGCGGCTGGCGGCCAGATCGGCGAGGACCGCGATCTCATCGGCCGGAACCTCGCAGATCGATGCGGCCCAATCCGGGGTCTTGGCCACGCCATCCGAGGCGCCGGTCAGATAGGACAGGAAGCGGTCATAGCCCACCGTATAGCGGTCGAGATAGGCGCGGTCGGCGCGGCCCGTGCAATGCAGCCGATGCGCCATGCCCAGCATCAGCGCTACATCGGTGCCGGGGCGCGGCGCGATGCGCGTCAGTCCCGGCAGGCTGTCAAAGTCATCGGCAATCGGACTGATCGAGACGAAACGGCATCCCCTTTTGGCCGCAGCACTCAAAGCCTGACCGACGCTGTGCTGCGAAATGCCGCCCGGGCTGATGGCGGTGTTGCGCAGCGGCAGGCCACCAAAGGCCAACAATAGTTCGGTATCGCTCGCCAACTCCTCCAGATAGGGATGGTCCCGGGTCAGCTTCAGCGGGCTGCCCCAGACCAACGAGAGGATCACCTCTCCCGCCGCCGAGGAATAGGAGTTCACGCTCCCGACATAGCCGCCAAAAGCACTGTTGAGAAAGCGGTGCAGCTGGCTTTGGGCATGGTGAAAGCGCCCTGCCGAGGCCCAGCCATAAGAGCCGCCAAAGACATGCGCACCGGGCAAAGTGCCGGTTTCGGGCAGGTCCGGCCCGGCACCAAGGCGCTGCAGCTCTTTGGCCGCCAGATC
>NZ_JBFUFS010000103.1:0-790 GCF_056403335.1 Rhodobacter sp. P2_H5
CTATGGTGATGGCGTGGCGCGTCGGACGAAGCGACTTTGGACGGATGAGGAGAAGCGTTCGATCTGTTTTCAGACGGCGGCGCAGTCCCTTTCTGTGAGCTACTCCCCGAAAATCGGACAGTGACGGAAGCTACGAACTGAAGTCTGCTGGTCTCCAAGACGAGGAGAACAGAGATGTCAAAACGCAGGAACCACGACGCGGCATTCAAGGCGCGCGTGGCGTTGGAGGCGCTGAAGGGCGAGCGCACTGTTTCGGAATTGGCGGTCGCTTATGAGGTCCATCCGACGATGATCCATCAGTGGATCGAGCCATTGTCCGCCATTGGTCCGAGGACAATGGCGAGGGTCGCTGCTTGAGGGCGCCGCCGGCATTTTTGAGCGTGGTGGCAAGGCGGCTGCGGCGGCCGAGGTCGCCGAGGACACGGTCCGTGACCTTCATGCCAAGATCGGAGAGCTGGCTGTAGCGAACGATTTTTTGTCACGAAGGCTAAAGCCCTGGACCGGGAAGTGAGGCGCGGGATGATTGAACGTACCCATCCCAAGCTGTCGGTGGGCGCGCAGTGTCGCCTGCTGTCGATTTCGCGGTCGTCGTTTTACTACGCCCCGCAGGGCGAGACCGCGATGAACCTCGACCTGATGTTGAAGGTCGACAAGCAGTTCCTGGACACGCCGTTTTACAGTGTTCGGCAGATGACATGGCACCTGCAGAACGAAGGTCATGCTGTGAACGAAAAGCGCATCCGGCGGCTGATGCGCCTTATGCGACTGATGCCGATCTACCACAAACCCA
>NZ_JBFUFS010000104.1:0-787 GCF_056403335.1 Rhodobacter sp. P2_H5
GCCGCGCGATCCTGCATGCAGGATTTCGGCGATGAGCTTCAGGAACTCTTTCGGGCCCACCTTGCGGACCCCATCTTCGCCGCCAAAACCTGCAATCAGGGCGCGGCGGAATTCCAGAAGCTCGCGTTCAGCGGTCAGATCCCCGCTGCCGTCGATCCAGACGGCGAGGAAGACCCGCCGCACATGCGGGATGGCTTTGACGCCATGATCGGTGCCAAAGCGCGCCCCGCGCAGGTGCCGCATGCGCGATCCGGCCATTTCGCGCACAAGATCGCCATGACGGAAGCGATGCTGCGCCCAGGTGAGCAAGGGCGCGTCGATGTCATGCGAGGTCCAGTTCAGGATCTGGATCGTCGCCTCGCGCGGCGCGCGGGACTGGATGATCGAGGTCAGCGTCGGGGTCAGATCGGCGGTGCCGACCTGCGGGGTCACCTCGAAGATGAAACCCGTCGAATCCACATTCACGAAGAGCTCGTTCTTGGCTTCATAAAGCCGCCAGGGCAAAAGGTCCGAGACGACTTGCCCAGCCAGGACTTCGGGTGCGCCTTCGCTCCAATCCGGATCGTCAAAGAGGCTGGCGAAGAGCCCATTCAGCGCTTTCATGGCCGATCCCCCCAGGTGGCGGGCAGGATCAGGAAATGCACGAAAGTGGCCTCATAGAGTGTCTCGCCCTCGGCATGGGGCGCGATCCAGAGCGTACCGACCTTTTCCGGCAGGCGGTAGGATGGCGCGTCATAGGCAAAGCCGCCATCGCCCATGGGGGCCGCGGTACCGGCCTTCCCGGCTT
>NZ_JBFUFS010000105.1:0-785 GCF_056403335.1 Rhodobacter sp. P2_H5
AGCGAGATCCTTTTCACCAACGAGGCGAGGACCGGCCCGCGACATCCCGCGATCGTGATCATGCGTTCAGACCAAAGTCCCATTCGGACGGGGTCGAACCCTGTTAATCTCGGGTCTGACAGGCGCAGTTCGCCCCTGTCTTTGGCGAGACCGGATCCTAGGCCGGTTGATCCCGCCAGACGTCAGCGGCGCCTTGCGCCGGTTGGGAGATTTCCGATGACACACGCAAAACTGTTCACATCCCTGTTCGCCGTGACCCTTCTTGGATCAACCCTGGCTGCGATGGCCGGGATGATCATGGATGCCAAGGGCAACACCCTCTACATCTTCGACAAGGACACCGGCGGGGTTTCTGCCTGCTACGATGCCTGCGCAACCAAATGGCCGCCCTATCTGGGCAAAGACTCGGATGCGAAGACCGAAGGCTGGACCCTGGTCGACCGCAAGGATGGCACCAAGCAATGGGCCTATGACGGCAAGCCGATGTACTATTTCTCCGGCGACAAGAAGGCCGGCGAGGCCACCGGCGACGGCATGGGCGGCCTTTGGCACGTGATCAAGGAATGAAGGGGCACGGGAGGGCCCTGAACAAATCAGCGTCGTAGGCCCGGTCGGCCAGCAACCACTCTGCGTTTGGCAGGCTGCCCAGCAGGGCCGCCGCGCCAGGGTAATCTCTGACTTGGCCTGCGGTCATCAGGAAGCGGATCGGGCGACCATCCGCATCGGCGACGGCGTGCCGCTTGGTGTTCATGCCCCCGCTACGGGGCGAATTGCTCCCCCGGATC
>NZ_JBFUFS010000106.1:0-771 GCF_056403335.1 Rhodobacter sp. P2_H5
TTTTTCGGCCTTGGGTCTTGAGCCCAAGGCACTCAGCAGCCCCATCCCGGCCCCGGCAGCACCGGAGGCCCCGAAGACCCTCCCCCTCAGGATAGTACCATGACACAGCTTCCCGCTTCCCTTCGCCTGACCCGCCGCAGCCTTCTGGTTGGATCTGCCGCGCTGACCGTTGCCTCGCTTGGCGGTACCGCCTTCGCCGAAGAGGCCGGTGGCGATCTGGTTTTCCTCATCGACTCGCTGGGACCAACCTGGATTCCGAACAATTCTTCGATCTCCAGCTTTCAGGGCCATATCTGGGGCCATGTGACCGACAAGCTGGTTTATGTCGATGAAAAGGGCGCCGTGTCGCCCTGGCTGGCGGAAAGCTGGACGCAGAACGACACGGCGACCGAGTTCACCCTGAAGCTGAAACCGGGCGTCACCTTCTCGGACGGGTCGGCGGTGGATGCGGCGGCGGTCGTGGCCAATCTGGACATCTGGTACGCTGGCCGGACCGAGGACGGGATCAACCCGATCGGCCTGTTCCCCAAGACCTATGACCATGCCGAGGCCCTTGATCCCGCCACGGTGAAGGTGGTCTTCAAGAAGCCCACGCTGGGTTTCATTCCGACCCTGGGCTATCACGGCTCGATCCTGATTTCGCCCAAGACCCTGGCAAGTCCGGCCTCCGAACAGGCCAATCTGTCCAAGACCGTGGCGAGCGGCCCCTATCTGGTGAACAGTTGGAAAGAGGGCGATTTCGTCAAGCTGGTGAAGCGGGCAGATTACGAC
>NZ_JBFUFS010000107.1:0-761 GCF_056403335.1 Rhodobacter sp. P2_H5
GCAAGAGGCCGGGCCGACGCCAAAGGTCTTCGCCGCCCCCGCCTCGGCCTATGCCCGCAAGCTTCAGGCCGATGTGCCGGCCCTGAACCCCGACCGCTATGCCAGCTTCCGCGATCCGGGTTTTGCCAAGACCAGCGCCGCCAAGATCGAAGTTGCCGGAGTCTCCAAGACCTTCAGCGTCGAGGGGCGCAGTCTGACGGCGGTGGACAATCTGTCCTTCTCGGTCCCGGCGGGCACCACCCATGCTTTGGTCGGTGAATCCGGTTCGGGCAAGACCACGACGATCCGGCTGCTTCTGGGGCTGGAACAACCCGACCGCGGCAGCATCAAGGTGGCGGGGCATTCCGTCTCGGGCCGCGATCCGGCCAGCCTGCGCCAGGCCTGGCGCCATCTGCAACTGGTCTACCAGAACCCTTTCACCTCGCTGGACCCAACCTGGCGTGTCGAGGCCCTGGTGCGCGAGCCTTTGGACCGCTTTAGCATCGGCACGCGCGATGAACACGCCCAGCGCGTGCGTGAGGCCTTGGCGAGCGTCAGCCTGAACGAGGGCCTTCTGTCGCGCCGCGCCACCGACCTGTCGGGTGGCCAGCGCCAGCGCGTCGCCATCGCCCGGGCCTTGGTCCTGCAGCCCGATGTGATCGTTCTGGACGAGCCGACCTCGGCCCTCGATGTCAGCGTGCAGGCCGACATCGTCGAGGTGCTGCTGGCGCTGCAAGCCCGACTGGGTCTGACCTATGTCTTCGTCTCGCACGACCTCGCCC
>NZ_JBFUFS010000108.1:0-757 GCF_056403335.1 Rhodobacter sp. P2_H5
ACTTTGGGCGGTGCGTCGCTGATCACCAAGCGGTTGACGCAGGATGAACCCCAGACCACTATCACCATGTGGTTGCTGACGCCGGTGAACCTGCTGTTCTCGGTTCAGGCCGGGTTCGAGGTGCCGACGGGCACGATCCTAGACCTGCTGCTCGTGGGCAGTGCGATCATGTACTTCGCGCAGCACTTCCTGACCCTGGCCTAGGCCGCTGCGGATGCGGCCTATGTGCAGCCGTTTGACGATCTTAAGCTGTTCTCCAACATCCTCGTGTCCTAGCTGGTGCTGAGCTTTGAACTCGACGTGACCTATTGGCCGGGCATCCTGATGGTCTTCGCCGGTTCTGCCTATCTTCTGTGGTCGGAACGCGGCCGGGTGGCTGGGGCTGTGATGGCCTGAGCCTTCCGACATGCCAAAGGGCCTCGCGGCCCTTTGGCTTTGGCGAACCTGTCAGGCGGAAACGGCGGCCCCTTGGTGGATCAGGGCCTTCGCCTCGTCCTTGGAATAGCCAAGTTGGTCCAGCACCGCCGCCGTATCCCAGCCACGCGGCGCAGAGGGGGTGCGCAGGGGCAGGGTCGCGCCATCGGCGAGGACCGAACTGCGCAGCGCCGCAGCGCGCCCCTCGGTCGGGTGATCTTCGTGGCTGATCAGCCCCACCGCCGTCAGATGCGGGTCACGCGACAGGCTTTCGATGGAATGCACCGGCATCGCTGCGATATCCGCCGCTCGGAAGACGGCCAGCCATTCGGCGCTGGTCTTC
>NZ_JBFUFS010000109.1:0-757 GCF_056403335.1 Rhodobacter sp. P2_H5
TCCTAATCCTTGATGGCAGTCCTCGCATCGCCGAGATCCCGGCGATCATAATGGACAAGCACATGCGAAGCATAAGGCGCGAACATCGAGAGTTCGTCTTCGAGCGGCTCGAAGGCTGGTGGACCGATGCGGTGATTAAGCACCTGACGGGTTCCAGGCCGGAAGGAATATTCGGCTATGAGGTTTCAGACAAGCTTTCGAATTTCGCGGAGGAGTATAAGGCCGACAACCTGCCCATCAACTTCCGCGGAAAGGTGCCGGACGGTGAGATCGACACCAATGCCGATCCGCGTCTGTTTGTGGCGCAATTGCGTGAGATTGGTATCTCGTCCAACCGAATTAGAAGTGCGATCCTTGACTACTACCGTGCGTTCGAACAGCGGTCGGCATGGGCGCGCGAAAACCTGCTAGTTTTGGGAGAGGTCGAGGAATACGAAGATCGGCTTGCAGATGAGTGGAGCCGCTACAAGGATGTTGCTTTCGAGAAACTGAACGATGACAGCGCGGAGGAAGTTCTACGCGAGGCTGGCGCAACCCTCTTCAACTGGGCGGAATTTGAAACTGGGAAAATCGAATCTTTGCGGATCCGTGCACGGGTGACAGAGCCCTATGTTCTTCGTGGCAGCTTCCACATTTTGGCGGATGCAGCGCCTGAACCCAAGGTCTATTGGCATCCCAGATTCATCGATCGCCTCGGCAAAGTGTTGGGGGTGGGCCCGTGAAGCGATGGGATCAGCGCCCCTTCGAGGTTCGCAAT
>NZ_JBFUFS010000110.1:0-753 GCF_056403335.1 Rhodobacter sp. P2_H5
TGTTGACCCCGAGCAGGCCCATGACGTGGCGGTCTGGCGCAAGGCAGAACGCCAGCGGTTGCTGGCGGAGCGTGCCGCGATGCCGGTGGAAACGCGCCATCTCGCATCGCATGCCATCGCGGACCATCTGGACCGGGTGCTGGCGGAGCGGTTCGGGTCATTGCGGGGGCTGACGATTTCCGCCTGGTGGCCGATCAAGGCCGAACTGAACCTGCGCAGCTGGCTGGCGGGCCTTGCGGCACGCGGGGCGCGGGCTGCTCTCCCCGTCGTCATGGCGCAAGGCGCGCCCCTGATCTTTCGCCCCTGGGCCCCTGAGACACGGATGGAACGCGGGTTCTGGAACATTCCGATCCCAGCCGAAGGGCCAGAGGTAACGCCCGACATCACCCTCGCCCCTGTCGTAGGCTGGGACGCGCAGGGCTACCGGCTTGGCTACGGCGGCGGCTCTTTTGACCGGACTCTGGCCGCTCTGTCACCCCTCCCCCATGCGATTGGCGTGGGCCTTGATGCCGCCCGCGTCTCCACGATCTTTCCGCAACCGCATGACATTCCCATGCAGGTCATCGTGACCGAAACCGGCCTTCACATCCCGAAAGAGCAGACATGACCACCTCCGCCGAACAAATGCGCGCCTGGACCGGACCCGCGATCCTGAGCTATGGCTTTCGCCCCTTCTTCCTGTTGGGGGCTGCCTGGGCCGCGCTGGCGATGGTGCTCTGGGTCTTGATGCTGTCGGGCCATGCTGTCGTCGCG
>NZ_JBFUFS010000111.1:0-748 GCF_056403335.1 Rhodobacter sp. P2_H5
CATCAACACCTACGCACAACAGGCGATTACCGGCGGGGTGATCATCATCGCCGTGAGCCTGGATGTGCTGCGCAACAAACTGACGGGAGGAAACAACTGACAGCCACCACGCTTCTTAGCCCACGAGAAGATCACAACAAACAAAGGCCCGGTCAACATGCCCGGGTGAGGAGGAGAGACTGATGCGTACCCTTATGAAAACCGCACGCGCGGCRCTTGTTGGCGTAGCCCTGCTGGCTGGCACCACCGCCTTCGCTGAAGACATCACCATTGCCGTGGTCCCGAAAGTGGCCGTGCCGTTCTTTGACGATTGCAACACCGGTGCTGCTGAAGCTGCCAAAGCCGCTGGCGTGAACTACCAGTGGGTTGTGCCCGCCAACACCCAAGGCGCCACCCAAGTCAAGATCATCGAAGACCTCATCGCCCGCCACGTCAACGGCATTGCGATATCAGTGAACGAGCCCAAGGCCGTGGAAGGCGTGATCAAGGACGCCATGGCCGCAGGCATCAAGGTTGTGACCTTCGACTCCGACAGCGCGAAGTCGGGCCGCAGCATGTACATCGGCACAATCAACAAACAGGCCGGCGTTACCATGGGCAAGTCGATGGCTGAAAAGCTGGGCGGCAAAGGCAAAGTGGCCATCATCACCGGCCAGCTTGGCGCGTCCAACTTGAACGAGCGGATCGATGGCGTCAAAGAAGCCCTGAAGGCCTATCCCGACATCAAGGTCGTGGCCACCGAAGGGAC
>NZ_JBFUFS010000112.1:0-748 GCF_056403335.1 Rhodobacter sp. P2_H5
GGCCCTGTCCCTGGCGCCTTCGGGAAGTTCGTCAAGGCGGTAGACGGTGGTGGCGATCACTTGGGGCATAAGCCGTTCCCTCATCTGTACGGCCCGGACAGTTGCCGGGGGTGGATTTCCGGAAAGGGGAGGGATCAGGCCGCCAAGGCGAGATCGACGGCGGCGGCCGCGAGGTCGCGCCAGAACGGGTCGACCAGACGACCTTCCAGCTCGCGGGCGCGGGTGAGCAGCGCAGCGGCAGATGCGGGATCGTCGGCGTCCGTTGCCGCGCGGGCCTTGGCCCGAAGCCCGCAGGCCTCATTCACCACGCGCCGCGCTTCGGCATCGCTGTCGACCGGGGTGCACCATTGAACGCCGCCCAGCTGCACCTCCCCCGCCAGCACGAGGCCGTATTCGGCATCGAGGATCGTGACGAATTGTGGCACCAGCCGCAGGGCTGCATCGCGCCCCGCGTCGAGATGGCCGGAAGCGACAGCTTTGCGCGCCACGGTCATGGCAGCCGCGACGTCACCGCAGGTGCCGAGATYGACCTCGCGGTTGATGCACAGCTGATCGAGCGCCGGATCGTCCCAATGCGCGAGGCAGCGGCAGCTGACGCGCAGGGGCAAGCGGTCCGCGAGGCGCAGATGGGCAAAAACCCCGCCGATCAGGTTGTCGCCGGGGCCCCGGAAGGCAGTTCGGGAGATGGGTGCAGTCATCGGGATCACTCCGCGACGGGCGGCAGGAGACACTCTCCCTCCCTGAAACC
>NZ_JBFUFS010000113.1:0-737 GCF_056403335.1 Rhodobacter sp. P2_H5
AGCGGCATCCTCCTCGTACCAACCTCCAGTCGCGCGCAGCAAGGGATGGAGTTCGGCATTGCGGTCCGCCGTCAGGTGGAACCCGCCATGGCCGGAGGTCGAGTGGAAGACCACCCCCTCGCCGTAGCGGACCGCGCCCTGCGATGGCCCCCAGGGCGTGCTGGCATGGGCGCGGAACTCCTGCCGACCGAGAGCTGCCTTCTCGCCCTGATGCTCGGCCTGTTCCTGAACGAAGGCTTGGAACGCAGCCTCGTCAGCGACATCGCCGCCATGAAGGTAGAATTCGGAACGCTTCCAGTCCGACAGGGGCTTGGAGAGGCGCCAGCCGCTGCCGAGGTAAAGCCGACCATCAGCCGTGGGGATCATGGCATAGGCGGCATCGCCGATCCGGGCGACGGTCAGGCCATCGGCACTGCGGCCGAATTCCGGGATGGGGAAAGAGGCGGGGTTGCTGGACTGGACGACGGTGCTCATGCGACGAGCGCCTCCACCGCGTCGATGTCTTCACCGTTCAGGGCGGCTGTCAGCCATTCATGGGTACTGATCCAGCCGACACTCTTGCGCGCGCCGAGGTCAATGACATGCGCGCCGCCGGCGAACGCCTCCAGCCGGGGCCGGGAACAGGTGTTGGCATAGTCAAAACCCCAGAGGCCGGTGAGATCGAGGTCTTCCGCGATGCGCAGCACGAAGCGGATGACCCCTTCGACATCGCCTTGGCCGTCGTCATGGAACCAGAG
>NZ_JBFUFS010000114.1:0-733 GCF_056403335.1 Rhodobacter sp. P2_H5
AACAGAAGGAGTCGGAGTTGTCCGCAGCGATCTCAGCCAATGAGGTCATCGCCCAGATGGGCACACGCAATAATGCCGCTGCGCGTGTTGTGGGCCGTATCAGCCTGTTCCTTGAAAGGCTCCTGCCGGACGAGGATCTAGCCAAACTGGAGGCGGAGAACCGCCGTCTCAACAACAAAGTCAAACAGCTTGAGGAGCAGATTGGCACTGACGACAGCAACGAACGCTTGGCCTCGATCCTCAACAACATCTCTGCTCAGGTAACACGTTACATTCAGAAATTCGAAGCAGAGTTTCGAGACTTCCCTGCACGGCTAAACCTGCCGCAGTTGACGATTATCTTCGATCGCCCCGAACGTCCGGTCCCCATGAGTCGCACCGGTGGCGGCGAGAACCATCTGGCCTATCATTTGTCGGCATTGCTCGCCATTCACCAGTTCGCGGCGCAGAATAGCCGCCCGATCCCACGGTTCCTCTTGATCGATCAGCCGACCCAAGTCTACTTTCCGTCCGAGCAAGTCTACAAGGATGCCGATGGCTCGGTGCAAAGGACTGAGGCTGACGCGGATCTTAATGCGGTGCGTCGCCTGTTTGAGTTGCTGCTGAAGTTTACGCAGGAAGATGTCCCTGGCTTTCAACTGATCGTCACCGAGCACGCGAATCTCCGCGARCATTGGTTTCAGAGCGCGCTTGTCGAAGAACCTTGGACCAAACCGCCCGCGCTGGTTCCGGA
>NZ_JBFUFS010000115.1:0-733 GCF_056403335.1 Rhodobacter sp. P2_H5
GGCAAGGCTTTTTCCTCGGGTTTCGACCTCTCGGAGATGGACCCCAACCCCGCTCCCGAAGCGATGCGGGCGGTGTTGCAGGCCGATTTCGACATCATCATGCGGTTCTGGAACAGCCCCAAACCCACCATCTCGGCGGTGCAGGGCTATACCTTGGGCGGTGGCTTCGAACTGGCCATGGCCTGCGACGTGACGCTGGCCGCCGAGACCGCGATCTTTGGCGAGCCGGAGCCCAAATTCGGCTCTGGCATCGTGGCG
Source organism: Rhodobacter sp. P2_H5 (assembly GCF_056403335.1). Classification (NCBI taxonomy): domain Bacteria; kingdom Pseudomonadati; phylum Pseudomonadota; class Alphaproteobacteria; order Rhodobacterales; genus Rhodobacter; species Rhodobacter sp. P2_H5. The sequence goes on from NZ_JBFUFS010000115.1 coordinate 259, forward strand.
CTGATCCTGCCTTGGGTCACCGGGCCCAAACAAGCCAAGGAGATGCTGCTCTTCGGCAATGACCGCGTGACGGCCTCGCGCGCGCTTGCCATGGGGCTGGTGAACGCCGTAGTCCCGCCCGAGGCGCTTCTGGCCGAGGCCCATGCCCTGGCCCGCAAAGCCGCCCTTCTGGACGCCAATGCCCTGCGCCTGACCAAGCTGGCGATCAACCGCAGCTATGGCGCCATGGGGCTGGAAGGCGCTCTCGCTCAAGCCTTGGCGCTGGATGTCGAGATCGAGACGACCGACACCGAAGAATCCCGCACCTTCAAGCGCATCCTCAGCCAGGAAGGCGTCAAGCCCGCCATCGCCTGGCGCGAGGCGCGCTTTGCTTCCGAACTGGTCTGAACAAGGAATTCCCATGACCTTTCAAGCTCTTGTCGTCCGCAAGGACGGCGACCAGATCACCCAGTCGCTCGAGGGGCTCTCCGACGAC
>NZ_JBFUFS010000116.1:0-732 GCF_056403335.1 Rhodobacter sp. P2_H5
AGGGTCTTGACTAGGAGAGCGGGTTTTCGCGGCAGATTTTGAGCAGGATCCTRGTCAGGTTCTTGCCGCGATTGTTGTATCTGAACTCGCATTCCTTGAGGTGCAAGGGGAAGGTTTTGGGGCTTAGGCCGCGGAAGCGGGCGAGGCGGGTTTTGGCGTAGCCCCAGAAGGCCTCGATGCCGTTGATATGGACCTCGCCACGGGCGAATTCGTCGCGACCGTGGTCGACGCGGACATGGGCATAGCCGACCGCGTCGAGGTGATTGTAGGACCTCCACCGGTCCGTGTTGATGGTCGAGGACAGGGCCACCCTCTCCAGAATAACCCTTTGCAATGAACGCATTGAGACATCCGGAACCACCTGGCACCAGACCTGGCCGCCTCTCTCGAAGATCCCGAAAACGATCGTCTTGCGCCCGGCGCCGCGCCCGGTCATGCCCTTGACGCGGCGCGGGCCGAAGTAGGATTCGTCGGCCTCGACTACGCCGAAAAAGGGCTTCTGCGCCTCGCACCAATCGGACATGCGCAGGCGCAGAAGGCTCAGAAAACGGTTCACCGTGTTGCGGTTGAGGCCGCTGACCTGCGCGATCTGACTGGCCGTGAGATCGGCCGCGACGAGCCTGATGAAGGCCCGAAATTGGGCTTCAGAAAGTTTCGAACTTTTTGCGTAGCGATTCATAAGCCTTTTCATAGCATTGCGCCAGTTTTCTGGCTCTATGCTAGTCAAGACCC
>NZ_JBFUFS010000117.1:0-727 GCF_056403335.1 Rhodobacter sp. P2_H5
CCTACTGGGAGACCCTGGAATCCGGCAAGCCGATCAGTCAGTCGCTCGGCGAGATGGAAGGTGCGGCGCAGAATTTCGACTTGGGTGCCAGCCTTGCGATGACGCTGCACGGCGATAGCGCAAACCATCTCGGTGAGGGAATGATGGGCATCGTCACCCGTCAGCCGGTCGGCGTKGTGGGGCTGATCACGCCCTGGAACTTCCCGATGATCGTTCTGGCGGAACGCCTGCCCTATATCCTGGCTTCCGGCAACTCGGTGGTGGTGAAGCCCGCCGAGATCACCTCTGCCACCACGCTCATGTTGGCCGAGATCGCCGTGGCCGCTGGCCTGCCAGCCGGCGTCTACAACGTCGTTCCCGGCAGGGGCCGCGACGTGGGCCAGGCGATCTGCGAGCATGCCGATGTGGACATGGTTTCCTTTACGGGCTCGACGATGACGGGCGCATTGGTCCTGCAGGCATCGACCAAGAATTTCAAGAAGGTCGGACTCGAGCTCGGGGGCAAGAACCCGCAGATCGTCTTCGCCGATGCCGACCTGGAAGATGCGGCCGATGGGGTGGCCTTCTCGATGTGTTTCAACGCCGGCCAGTGTTGTGTTTCGGGCAGCCGCTTGATTGTTGAAGCCAGCGTGGCGGACCACTTCGTGGCGCTACTCAAGGAGAAGCTTTCCCGCGTGCGGATCGGAGATTGCCTGGACCCCGACAGTCAGATGGGCGCAATTTCCAC
>NZ_JBFUFS010000118.1:0-724 GCF_056403335.1 Rhodobacter sp. P2_H5
CGCGCAGTGCCAGTATCGGCATTTCCGGTCATTGGCGTCAAACGGGCGGCCAGAGGGTCGTGTATCGCCTTCCCTCGCATGCGACGGCGACTGTCCCGAACTGTCGCAGATGGCCAAGCGGCGCTCGCTTGCTGATTTCGCCCCGACACCTGACCCCGTCATTGACGTGGTCAGGCATTGCGGTCTTATCGGCCTTCACAGATGGAACAGGGTGAGCATCAGGCTATGGGCACGGAAATCACAGTGACGGAATGGCCGACCGCGGCACCGGGTGGCGCGGCCCGCTCGTGGCTCGCGGAMGATCTGGAAATCGACGGCGACGTCAGTTCCAAAGGCCCGGTGGATGTGCATGGCAAGATCACTGGCACCGTGCGGGCCCCGGATGTACTGATCTCTGCCAGCGGACGTGTTGCGGGTCAGGTCATGGCCCTGAACCTGTCGGTATTGGGGATGATCGACGGAACCATTGCCGCGAAATCGGTGTCGCTGTCCGGTTCGTCCCGCGTCCGGGCCGATATCACGCATGAGACGATCACGATTGAAACCGGCGCACAGTTCGAGGGCAGCCTGAAGCGGAAATCCTGACGCACTGCAGATTCTGGCTTGCTTGACTGGCTAGCGGCAAGCCCCGGAGCCCGAAGGTGGCGGTGACGGCGAAACCCCGGCGCGACCGCCGGGCCGCAGCCCGCCCCGAAGGGCGGGCGTAGTCACGTCACGCCAGGGT
>NZ_JBFUFS010000119.1:0-713 GCF_056403335.1 Rhodobacter sp. P2_H5
CCGACAGCCAGATGGGCGCAATTTCCACACCAGAACACTGCGGGAAAATCATGGATTACATCGCCCTCGGCCAGTCCGAAGGCGCGTTGTTGGCGCATGGCGGGGTTCAGCGGGCATCGGAAGGCTGGTTCATCGAGCCGACCGTCCTGACCGGCACAACCAACGCCATGCGCGTTGCCAGCGAGGAAATCTTTGGTCCTGTCCTGTGCGTGATGACCTTCGACACGCCAGAGCAGGCGCTGGAAATGGCGAACGACTCGATCTACGGCCTCGCTGCCTCGATTTGGACCAAGGACATCGACAAGGCCATGGCCCTGATGCGTGGGGTCGAGGCAGGGCGGACCTGGGTCAACACCACCATCGCCGGCGCACCGGGTCAGCCGATGGGCGGCTTCAAGCAATCGGGCATCGGGCGCGAAGCCGGCATGTTGGGGGTCGAGGAGTATACCGAGGTCAAGTCAATCCACATCGCCATCGGCAAGCGCAGCCATTGGGTCGGGTGAAACATGCGCGACCCTGCCGCCTTCCTGCGCCGCCTGTTCGACCGTGCGGTTGAAGTTGCCGACCCGATGCGTTCACTCGCTGCACATCTGCCGCCGCGGCCCACAGGGCGCGTCGTTGTCGTCGGCGCCGGCAAAGCCAGCGCCCGCATGGCCGAAGCAGTGGAGGCGGCCTGGGGGCCCTGCGAGGGGCTGGTCATCACCCGTTATGGC
>NZ_JBFUFS010000120.1:0-713 GCF_056403335.1 Rhodobacter sp. P2_H5
ACTCTACCCACCAGAGATCCCCCATGTCCGACCCTGTGATCCGCGTCGAACAGCATCTGCAGGATGTGCCGCGCATTCTCCTCGTCCCCATCGATGAGGGTCTGGCGGCTTTGCTGCCGGTGGGCTTTGGGCTCATGACCCAGCATCTGATCCCGGGGCTCGCGATGGGCCTCCTCTCCTTCGCGCTCTGGAAGCGCTTCAAGGGCGAGGGCGGCGTGCCGCATGTGCTGGCGCTCCTCTACTGGGTGCTGCCGCGCCCGATGAACTTCTGCCGCAGCCTGCCCGACAGTGCGGTTTCGGTCTGGAGAGGCTGATGAATTTCGCCGTGATGGAAACATCGATGGGCCGCTTGCGCCGGGCCCGCAATGCCTTGGGGCTGGTGAGCCTCGCGCTGATCGGCTCCAACCTGCTACTCTCCTGGCAGGTGCTGCAAACGCACAGCCAGACCATCCTGATACCCTCCCGGGTCAGCGATGGCATGGTGGCGCAGGGTGGCGGCGATGTGCGCTATCTTGAGGCGCTGAGCCTGGATGCGACCCAGGCCATGTACACGGTCTCGCCTGCCACGACGACTTACAGCCGTCAGGTCATCGAACGGGTTTCCAACCCGATTGAGCGCGACGCGCTTCTGAAACGCTTCGACGAAGTGGCCGAAGACATCAAGAAGCGTGAGATTTCCACGGTCTTCCTGCCCGAGAAGATCGACCATGATC
>NZ_JBFUFS010000121.1:0-694 GCF_056403335.1 Rhodobacter sp. P2_H5
TGTATAAACAACCTCTTGCAGGAAGGCGCCAGGCGGATGGATGTGTGGGCCTTTGCGCGGTTGGGGTAAGATTGGCTTGGCGGTCCATTCGCCACTCAATGACAAATGGTGGCTTTGCGGGTTCCCTCTGCCGAACCGGTGCCGCTTGATGAAAGGGTAGACCAGTGACGATTGAACCGGCCGTGATCACCCGCCTTGCCGCGCTGCTGGGGGATCGCCTTTCGACCAATGCGGGCGAGCGTGACCATCACGCGGGGCATGAAACCCACCACCTGCCACAGCTGCCGGATGCCGTGGTCTGGCCCGTGACGACCGACGAGGTGGCGCAGATCGTCCGGATCTGTACGGAGGCCAAGGTGCCGCTGATCGCGCATGGCCTTGGCTCCTCGCTGGAGGCGCATGTGGCGGCGGTACGCGGCGGGGTTTCGGTCGACATGATGCGGATGAACCGGGTGGTCTGGGTCTCCACCGATGACCTTGACTGCACGGTCGAGGCCGGGATCACGCGTGAGGCGCTCAATACCGCGCTGCGCGACACCGGATTGTTCTTTCCGGTCGACCCGGGCGCCAATGCGACCTTGGGGGGCATGTGCGCCACCCGCGCCTCGGGCACCAGTGCGGTCCGCTATGGCACGATGGCCGAGAATGTGTTGAACCTGACCGTGGTCACGCCGCAGGGCGAGGTGATCCGCAC
>NZ_JBFUFS010000122.1:0-685 GCF_056403335.1 Rhodobacter sp. P2_H5
TCTCACGCCTGTCGAACTTCCTGCGCGGCGGAAAACTGGACCTGAAGGCGGAAAGCGGCGCGGTTCAGGACCTGTCACGTCAATTGCGGGTGAAAACCCCGGGTATCGAGACCGCCATCGRCAACCTTTCGGGCGGCAACCAGCAGAAATGCGTCATTGCCAAGCAGCTGAACGCCAAATGCGATGTGCTGCTGATCGACGAACCCACGCGCGGTGTCGATGTGGGTGCCAGGCGGGGAATCTACGAGCTGATCGTGGGCCTGGTCGAGAAGCGCGGACTTGCGGTGCTGATGGTGTCCTCGGAACTGACCGAAGTGATCGGCATGAGCGACCGCATCCTGGTGATGCGCGAAGGCGAGATCACGGCGGAACTGCCCCGCGGCGCCTCTGAAGAAGAGATCATGAAATTCGCGACGTTTCACTGAGACGGCGGCACCCCGGCTTGGGGTCAAGGGAGAGAGAAATGACGAGGCAGGACGGAACGACAAAGCCCGCCGGATTTCGGCTGGCATTGCCCAAGGGGGCAGGGCTGATCTGGGTGCTGGTGGCGCTCTGCGTCGTCGCCACGCTGCTCTCCAGCGCATTTCTTAACCCGGCAAACCTTATGAACGTGCTGCGTCAGGTGGCGCTTTACGGCATCGTCAGCGTGGGGATGACCTTCGTCATCCTGACCAAGGGCATTGAC
>NZ_JBFUFS010000123.1:0-682 GCF_056403335.1 Rhodobacter sp. P2_H5
TCAGAGTAGAGGCCAATGGCCTGCTCTTGCGACGTGTCGACTGCAAGGCGCGCTTGCTCCAGCCTCTTGTTGCTTACTCTCAGATCCCGCTGCGCCATGCGCAGCTTGGCTTCAAGTTCGTAGTGGTCGTGGGAGGAAATACCGAGCAAGATTGGCAGCGTGTCGCGTATTGCCTGCGGCTGGAACTGCTCGTTCTGGCGATAGAAAAGTTGGTCCTTGTTGGCGATCAGTCCCTGCTTCTGGAACAGGTAATAGAATGTGTGCTTGATGTTTGCGTCGTAGCTCATACGGCTGTGTTCGAGCGCGACTTCGGTACGGTTTTCGGGAATGCCAAGTAGCCGTGACAATAGTTCGACTATGCTGTCGTCATCGGTATTGACCGCCAGATCTTTGAACTCGGGTATCGGCAACTCGGCACCCCTTCGCAGCATTGCGGTGCTGCAACTTGCACCACCGCTGGGCGGGGTTGGCTTGGCGACCAGCACCTGATCTTTGTCGAACTGGTAGATAACGGCGAACCACGACACTTTGTCGCGGATGATGCCTTCCGGGACATTAAACGAAGATCGTCCCATGCAGTATTCTATAATTTCGGAGAGAGCGGACTTGCCGGTTGAGGAGCGACCGGTAATGACATTAAGCCCGTCTACCTTGAACTGGAGGTCACGGCGCTGGCCGTCAT
>NZ_JBFUFS010000124.1:0-682 GCF_056403335.1 Rhodobacter sp. P2_H5
GCCTGGGACTGAGCGTCCGGCCTTCCCGGGACAGCGGGGCAATCCCTGATGCTGGCCGAAGGCCGGTTCCGGTCGCCCGATCCGTTCCTGAGACTCACCTCCGGCTACATGATCCGGCGCATCGCCTACGATTCCGAAAAGATCGACCTGACCGACGGCGGCACGGCTGCTTTCGGTGCCGAAGTGCTTGCGGCCATGGGCAGTGACCTTGCGGCGATCCATCTCTCCGGCGCGGTCGATCCGGTTGCACTTCGGACCGACGTTATGGGCTGCAAGAAAGACTGGTTGGTGGAGGTGTCCGCGCGTGCCACGGACGAGGTCAATTCGGATTTTGAAGAATGGCAGGGGTATTGGAGGCAGGGGTCGGGACTCATTGAGGCGCAGAGCCAGAAGATGACGGTTGCGGAGAGAAAGACCTTTGGGCATCGGTCATAGCGGGTCGCGATCCTGCGCCAGTCCTTGAGGCGGCCGAACATCATCTCGATCCGATTGCGTCGCTTGTGGCGGCAACGCCCATATTGTCGCAGACTTGGGCCGCCGTCATGAAGAACGTCAACGGCCTGCCCTTGGCATCTGCCACGGCAGGAAGCTTGGGGATCAGCCCGCCTTTCGTGCGCCCGATTACCCGTTCGCGGCCCCTTTTTTGACCGCCCGGCTCGAGGCCGTGCGGGGACTTTCAGTT
>NZ_JBFUFS010000125.1:0-676 GCF_056403335.1 Rhodobacter sp. P2_H5
TGTTCTTCGGCATCGACCATGCCCGCGAAGCCGTGGCGCGCTGGACCCACACTTACAACACCGAGCGGCCCCATTCTGCCCTCGGCTACCAGACCCCGGCGGCCTTTGCCGCCCAACTCGCCGCAATGGGCGATCAGCTTCGCGCATTTGAACCGCTGCGCAGATCGCCCATTGCTCCGTCGGCGCAATCGCGCCAAATTCAACCGCCGACTCTGGCCTCAGCTGGGTGAGCATTGGGGGTCACAGCATTCAAAATCCCAATGATCTGCGCTTCCGTAAACCGCGATTGCTTCATTGTCCGTCTCCTTGCGTGGACGGACTCTACCAAAATCTGGAGGAGGTTCACGGGCTCAGGTCAATTTGCATTGAGGGCGCACTGACGGCGATGATTGGCTTGGCCCAAAACGACATAAGCCCGCTTGAGAGCTGGCTGTGTGTTGGCATTGTGGATCGTTTGTTAGATTTGGTTGCGGGGGCAGGATTTGAACCTGCGGCCTTCAGGTTATGAGCCTGACGAGCTACCGGGCTGCTCCACCCCGCGCCGGTTAGGGTTTGTCGTCGTATAGAGATATCGCTTCTTTCTAGGATTGGCGGTGACCTACTCTCCCACGTCTTAAGACGGAGTACCATTGGCGCAACGGCACTTAACGGCCGAGTTCGGGATGGGATCGGGTGT
>NZ_JBFUFS010000126.1:0-670 GCF_056403335.1 Rhodobacter sp. P2_H5
CCCCTCGGTTCGGCGCCGTTTCCCCGAACGGGCGCGCTGGTAAGCGCTCCCGGATGGGGGGTGAGGCGCTTTCGCGCCTCATTGCCAGGGGTCGATTTCCAGGGCGACGAGAGCTTCGTCGCCATCGTATTCATCGGACGGCATCGCTGCGTGTGTGCCGTCCCCGGCCTGGAACACGACGATCGAGACCATCAGCGTGGCGGCGAGAGAGGCGGCGAAAGCGGTGGCATCCTTGTAGGACATGGGGTGGCTCCTGTCTTCTTGGGGCGGAGGACCATCCCCCGCGCGACAGGCGCCCGAAGTGTCTGACCGGATCTGCAATCACCCTCGTGCGTTTGGCTCGTCCAAATCCGCGAGGGCGGCACGCCCGCGTAGCCGACCCCTCTGGGGTTGAGTGTCAAAGAGACGGATCAGACCAAGGACAGCGAATGGAAGCGGGGGATGGGGCTTTGACCCAGGACAGGTGCCCTGCCCCGTCACAGAATGCCCACCGCTTGCCAGCCGTGCCGCGATGCGGGTCCCAGAAGATTGGCGGGGTTCGGGCCGGAAAGGAACAGCAGAACGCTGCAAATGATGAATACGGGCGGGCTTGCCCGCCACCTGGAAATTCCTGGATTCAGGTCAAAGTGCCGAACCCTTCGGGACCTACTTCTTGCCGGCCAGACTGGCC
>NZ_JBFUFS010000127.1:0-659 GCF_056403335.1 Rhodobacter sp. P2_H5
TTCGGCAAGCTGATCGAGGATCAGATCGCCAATGGCGTCAAGGGCTTCGTGCCCCTGGGGTCGACCGGGGAATACTACGCGATGAACGCCGAGGAGAAAGCCTCGGTTCTGAAATTCGTCAAGGAGGTCGTTGGCAACCGAGCCCAGCTGATCGCCGGGGGCAATGCCGGCTCGACGCGCGAGGTCATTGGCAACGTCCGCGTGGCGGCCGAACTGGGCTATGACACCGTCCTCTTGGCGCCGCCCTATTACTCGCTGCCAAGTCAGGAGGAACTGACCGCGCATTACCGCAAGATCCTCGACACGGTGCCGGTCGACCTGGTGCTTTACAACTATCCGCCCCGCGTTGGCGTCGAAGTCGGCTTCGGGGTGATGGACGCCTTCCGCGACGACCCGCGCGTCATCGCGGTCAAGGAAAGCTCGGGCTCGCTGGCGCGTGCCATCGACATCAAGACGCGCTACGGCGACAGTTACCAGCTCAGCTGCGGCTCGGACGACGTGGCGCTGGACTTCCTGATCTGGGGCGCGGGCAGCTGGATCTGCGGCCCGGCCAACTGCTTCCCCAAGCAAACCGTGGCCATGGTCAAGGCCCATGCCCGCGGCGACATCGCGGGCGCGCAAGCCGTGATGCGCAAGCTTTACGTCGCCATGTCCAGCCT
>NZ_JBFUFS010000128.1:0-645 GCF_056403335.1 Rhodobacter sp. P2_H5
TCCTCGCCACGCGCCTTTGAGATCAAAACCCATGCAGCTGTCCCGTCGAACCCTCCTTCTGACCTCCATCGCAATCCCGGCATTTCTGATTGCCAGGTCCGCCCTAGCCGAGGGCCATCCCCGCATTGGTCTGATCTTCGTTGGTGCCAGCTGGTGCCCGGTCTGTCATGCGGCGGCTGCGGTTCTGGCCCCGGCCGCCGAGCGCTCCGGCATCGACATTCTGGTCGCCAGCCAGGACGGCAAGGCGATCCAGCCTTGGCCCGCCTTCGTCGACGCACGAGGCAATCCGATCACCGCTGCCATCCATGCGATCCCGGTGCTGTTGTTCGTCGACCTCGCCGAGGGCAAGGTCGTGGGCCAGATCGCTGGGTTCCAAAGCCCCGGTCAATATCTCGGTGCCGTCCGCGCCACGCTTCAGTCTGCCGCGAGCGCAGGCCATGGCTGATCGGTGCCTTCGCCCCTTCACGTCCGTCATATGCCTGATGGCTCTTGGGGCCGTCGCGATCTCCTCCGGGGCCAAGGCCGAAGACGGCCATGCTTTCGGCTTCTGTGCCGACAACATCCAGGTCGGCTGGAACTTCTACTGTGATCCGGCGCGCAAGCCGAAACCGAAGTCCCCAAAAGCGGAATCCCCTAAAGAGGAAG
>NZ_JBFUFS010000129.1:0-631 GCF_056403335.1 Rhodobacter sp. P2_H5
GGCTCGCCACCGACCCGGACATTCTGGTGCTGGATGAACCCACCGCCGGCATCGACATTGGCTCCAAGTCCGAAATCATCCGGCTGGTCCGCGACCTTGCCGCCCAAGGCAAGGGCATCGTGATGATCTCCTCCGAACTGTCCGAACTTCTGACCGCCTGCGACCGCATCCTGGTGATGGCCGACGGCCGTGCGCATCAGATGATCGACCGCGCCACGCTGGACGACCCAACCGAACCTGACCTTGGCCACCGCCTGCAAGGGGCCGAGCGTCAGTTGCAGATTGAAATCCAGAAAGCCCTCGCCTTCGAGCCCGCAATGACACAGGAGGTGTCCCATGGCTGACGCAACCACCACGCCGATGGGCGGATTCTTCACCAACTGGCGGCAAAACATCATCTACATCGGCTTCGTGCTGATCTTCGTGATCTTTGCCTTGACGCTCAGCCAGAAGGGTTTCCTGAACCCGACCAACCTTCTTAACATCATACGCCAGACCGCGATGATCGCCGTGATGGCGGTGGCCATGACCTTCGTTCTGGCCTCGGGTGAGATTGACCTGTCCATCGGCGCCGTGGCCGGTTTGGCAACCGTGACTGTCGCCATGGCAATCGCCGTGGCAGGGCCAGTTG
>NZ_JBFUFS010000130.1:0-630 GCF_056403335.1 Rhodobacter sp. P2_H5
CGGGGCCGCATCGCCCCGAAGAAAGGGATTGCCATGCTGATCGGCGCTGTCGCAGATGACATCACCGGGGCCACCGACCTGTGCCTGATGCTGTCGCGCGGGGGGCTGCGCACCGTGCAGATCGTCGGCTTGCCGCGCCCGGATCAGCCGCTTCCGCAGGCGGATGCGGTGGTCATCGCCCTGAAGTCGCGCTCCATCCCCGCGGATGAGGCGGTCGCCATGTCCTTGACCGCGGCGCAGGCGCTTCGGGCGGCGGGGGCAGGGCAGATCCTGTTCAAGTAYTGCTCGACCTTCGATTCGACCGATGCCGGCAATATCGGCCCCGTGGCCGAGGCGCTGCTGGAACTGACGGGCGCGGAGCTGACAATCGCCTGCCCTTCGTTCCCGGCAGCGGGGCGGACGACCTACAGGGGGCACCTATTCGTCAACGACGCGCTCTTGTCGGACAGCCCGCTGAAGGACCATCCGCTCAACCCGATGCATGACGCCAATCTTCTGCGGGTTCTGGGGCGTCAGACCCGGGTGCCGGTCGGTCTCGTCCCGATCCAGACGATCTGGCAGGGCGAGGCGGCGGTGCGCGGGGCCTTTGCGGCCCAGCGTTCTGCGGGCAAGCGCATCGTGATCGTGGAT
>NZ_JBFUFS010000131.1:0-630 GCF_056403335.1 Rhodobacter sp. P2_H5
ACAGCCCGAAATGCTCAACCTTCTGGGACGCGGTCTCCGCGCCCCAGACCCCATTCCGCTGCATGCCGAAGGCGGCAAAGGTCGATGTCTTGAAACTAAGGAGTTCGACCATCTCGTCATTCAATCGTTTGGGCGCAATGATGATGCCCGACTCTTCCGGCGTTCGCGCGGGAGAAGACTTGCGAACCGGCCCCGAGGCACAGCTGAAGCGAACAGCATATCGCTGACGAATGGCAGCCGCCTGATACCTGCGGTAATCCGTTGACCCACTGATGATCACCGTGCGGACCCAGTTCAGGATTTCCGCCTTCTCCTGACTTGGCCGTCGGTTGAAATCTTCGGGGAGGTGCCACGCCAAACGTCGCCGCTMAGACGGCGAGATGTCGTCCAGATCAAAGTCGCCTGGCGCTCGATCAGGGGTACCAGACAGGCCCAGAAAGTAGCCCGCCGGCAGCCGATAACGCCGCTCGATCCGCCCCAAGATTTCGAGGCTGATCGCGGCGCGCGGGACCTTCTTACCGCGCCCCCAACTGATCAGTGTGCTGCGATTGACGCCGTCCTCGGGTCGCACCACCGCGTTGTAAAGGTGGTAGATGGTTTCGCCATGACGGCGGGCGTGCAGCTGAAGGG
>NZ_JBFUFS010000132.1:0-612 GCF_056403335.1 Rhodobacter sp. P2_H5
AGGCTTTGGAGGCGCGGGCGGGTTAGCATTTCTCGGGGCGCACTCCACTCCCGATATGTCGGCTCCGAGGCGGGCGCCGTCGCCGCGGTTGCCTCACCCTGATCGAAAAGGTCAAACGCAGCGCCGTGGACCATGATGCCTGCCTCGCCAACACAACCGCTCCCGTCCCTGACGACAAAATCACAAAAGTCGGCGCTCTGCTGGCTTGGGGCTGGAAAGCGTATCAGTCACGCTGGACGATCATATCTTGAGGCCCCCCTGGGGCAAACAGGGTGCCGGCATTCGACGGAAGCGTTTTGATCGGCAATCCGGATCGCTGCGGTGAAGCTGGCCTCTATGTCGGCCAAGGCCTCGGGTGAACGACTGGCGGGGTGCTGCTGCGGATCACGGCGTCCGCACACATCGTCAGAAGATCGGCGCTCATGGCCCGCGCCGCTCGCGCCAGTGCGGCACATCTCCTTTCCGGCGCATGGGGGCCACCCTCCGCCGAAATGGCCAGCCTGTGCGAACCCCAGGAGGCCGAGGTTCAGTCCGGAGATTTGTGTATTTTTGCGTTTTCTAAATCCGGGACAGCTCTTTTTGCGCGGCAAGTCCCTGTCGCACGATCTGCAG
>NZ_JBFUFS010000133.1:0-607 GCF_056403335.1 Rhodobacter sp. P2_H5
CTCGGAGCCCTCTGCCTGACAGGAGACCGGTTTTTCCCAAGCCCAACAGGCCCGGGTGATGGGAACACCATTGATGATGCGGGTCTCGGACCCCGAGGTGCAGCTTGCCTCGTCGGCGGCGCAACTTGCGCCGATGCTGTCACAGGTGCCGCGCTTGGTCTCGGCGATCTCGGTCGTGGCCTCGCCCACCTGCCGGGCCGGGGAGAGATCACCCGTGACATCGATACAGTCAAAACTCTTGCGGAGGGCAAGGCAGCTGCCATCCATCCCGAGGTTCAGACAGGTACTGCCGGTCTCGTGGCAGGAGAGATTGGCGGCAAGTGTGGCACATTCATGGGTATCCCCTGCCTCGTCGCACGCATAGCGGCTGGTCTTGATGACCGCGACATCAAGCGCAAGCTGGCAGGTACTGGCCGAGGTCGCGACAACACGCTGGCAGGAACGCTCGATCACGCCCGCGCTCTGCAGACCCTCGGCGGTGCAGCCCTCGCCTTGGTTTCCGGTGGCGCTGAAGAGACCTCCGGCGATTGCATCAGCTCCGGTCAGGGCAGAGTCGGCGCGCCGCAGTCCTGGGTCGGTTGCAGGAATATCCCGCCTGGGGTTGCTG
>NZ_JBFUFS010000134.1:0-598 GCF_056403335.1 Rhodobacter sp. P2_H5
TCCCAGTGTGGCGCGCGTGCAAAGCCAGATCGTGATGGACCAGCCCAAGATCGATACCGGCATGCCGATCCAGGCGCTTCGCAGTCACGGCTGATCAGCCCCGTGCGGAAATCTTCGCCCGCGCCGCCGCGACCGCCTCGCGCAACGCGGATGAATCCTTGCCGAGGTCCTGCGCGCAATAGGCGTTCAGGAATTGACGGCCCGCGAAGAGGCTCTTGTCGGTCTGGCTGAGCTTCGCTTCATCACAGACAGGGTCCCACGCGTCCGCGATCCCGGTGATCTGCTGCAGGATGATCTGCGTCGCCTTGTTTTCGTCCAGCAGGAAGGTCGGCGCGGCGGCCAGGCAACTGGCCAGCGTGCTTCTCCGGTTGTCACCGCTGATCAGCATCGCCTGAGTGGCCTCGGAGCCGGTTCGGCCTTGCGGGCAAATGTCATAGGCGGGGGTCAGCGACAGCGTCTTGCCGTCCCAGAAGGCGGCGTGGTTGCGGGCATGGTCGTCGGTGTTGCCGCACAGGATGTTGAAGCAGATTCGCCCGAAAAGCTCGTGCAGGGTGTCTTTCGGCGCGGTGAACCTGTGCCGGATGACCTCGGCCAAGTC
>NZ_JBFUFS010000135.1:0-594 GCF_056403335.1 Rhodobacter sp. P2_H5
CGGATAGACGGGGACGTGATCAACCGTGCCGACGCCAAGCCGCTCATCAGAAATCATCCGGTTCTTGCGGTCGAGATAGAGGACGTGAAACCGCTCGACCTCGCCGCAGACTGACAACGCACAATAGTCGATCACCGCCTGCCATGACGTCAGGACGGGATTGCGGTTGATGTGACGTGACAGGATTTCGCGTGCGGCGAAGACGGTGGCCTGCTCCTGCGCGGTCAACTCGCAGCTGCCGGAGCGCCGCGAGGCGAAAGGCGTGGCTTGTTCGGAAAATAGGGACATATGGGTCTCATGAGTTGAACCGACCACAACCGATCGGCAGCAGTACGCTGCGCGGGCGGAGTTAGCCGGGATGGGGAAAGGGGAAGAAACTGGTGCGAGCAGAGGGCCACCGGGCCCCCTGCCCTATCGCAAAACTCAGCTGACGCGGTCGAGGAGTTTCTTGGCCCGCCCTTCCATGTCGAGGCGCGCGTCCTGCTGGGTCTTGTCGCGTGCCAAGCGAGTAATGCCTTGAACAAAATCGAAAATCGATTCCGGAGGGCGGCCCTCTTCCATCAGAACCTTCTCGATGATCTTGCCGGATTCCGC
>NZ_JBFUFS010000136.1:0-591 GCF_056403335.1 Rhodobacter sp. P2_H5
CTGGACCGGCGCGCTGCCGATCGTGGGAAAACCGCTGGCCGGACTGGTGGCACTCTGGCTCGCCGGGCGTCTTGCCGTGGCGGTGTCGGCGCTGTTGCCCTGGGGCCTGGTCGCGCTGATCGACCTTGCCTTCCCTTTGGCCCTGTTCGCGGCCCTTGCCCGTGAGGTGGTGGCTGGGCGCACCTGGAAGAACCTGCCGGTTCTGGCGCTGTTGCTGGGCCTGACGCTCGCCAATGGGCTTTTCCATCTGGAGGCGGCGAAGGGCGGCTTTCCGGCGCATGGCATTGGCTTGCGCATCGGCCTTGCGGTTGCCGTGCTGTTGATCTCGCTGATCGGCGGTCGCATCGTGCCAAGCTTCACCCGCAACTGGCTGGCGCAACGGCAAAACCCGAACTTGCCGGTGCCTTTCGGCCGCAACGATGCCCTTGTTCTGGCGCTGACTGCGGCGGCGCTCGTCATCTGGACCCTCTGGCCTGAAGAGCGTTTGACGGCGGTGGCCTGTGCGGTTGCAGGTCTGGCACAGGCCTGGCGACTGTCGCGCTGGTCGGGATGGCACACCGGGGCCGAAGCGCTGGTCTGGGTGCTGCATGT
>NZ_JBFUFS010000137.1:0-589 GCF_056403335.1 Rhodobacter sp. P2_H5
CCCCGAGCGAGACGATACGGCCGGGCGGGGTCAGAGATCGGGAAGACATGAATCCTCGTTGACGAAATAGGTTTGATTGTCCTCGCGAATCCGCTCGATCTGCTTCTTGATCCGGCTGAGGTGCAGTTGCATGCGTTGCATGGCCACCGGGGCGTCGCGCATCTCGATCGCATCCAGAATTGCCGCATGGTCGCCAAAGGCATCCTGAGAAGCGAAGGCCAGCGACAAGAAGCGCACCCGGTCCATGTGCGATTTGTTTTCGCGGATGATCTCCCAGGCAAAGCCGCATCCGGCGCGTTCGCACAGTTCGCGGTGAAACTGGTCGTCCAGCGCGTGAAACGCCAGCGGGTCCTGCGCTTGCATGACGGCGCGCTGCTGGTCCAGCAGATCTCGCAGCGCCGCATGGTCGGCGGCCGTCAACCGATCACAGGCGACCCGCACGGTTTGCGCCTCGATCGAGGCGCGGATGAACCGCGCCTGCATCACCGCGTTGGAGGAAATCTGCGAAACGGTGGTGGCGCGTTGCGGACGGATCAGGATGAAACCCAGTTTCGACAGCCGGTAAAACGCATCGCGCACAGGCTGGCGC
>NZ_JBFUFS010000138.1:0-587 GCF_056403335.1 Rhodobacter sp. P2_H5
CTTCCCTTCACGGCCTCCGGCAACCGGATGACCGACCTGAGGAAGTTGCAACGCATGCGGCTTTTGAAGGCGGAAGCCGCCGTCGCTTTCGCCCCCATCCATGGCGAATGGCTTGGGGCGGGGGAGGGAAAGGGCGTGCTCCTTCTCGGGCGTCAGGGCGGGATCTTCGACTGGGACAATTTCCGCTCGAGCGGCAACTTCAACGTGGCGGTGCTCGGCAAATCTGGCGCCGGCAAGTCGGTCTTCATGCAGGAATTCGTGGCCTCGATCTATGCCCGTGGCGGCAAGATCGTGGTGATCGATGATGGCTATTCGTTTAGGAACACCGTCGAGCTCTTCGGTGGCACCTTCGTGGACTTCGAGGCGGATTGGACGATCCGGCTCAACCCCTTCTCGATGCTCTCCGAAGAGGCGATGGCAGCCCCGGAATACCGCGCCGAGGCCATCGAACTTCTGACCCGGATCGTGGCCTCGATGGCCGCCTTGGGCAAGAACGCCCAAGGCCGGGTGCAAGAGCTCGAAGAGAGCCATATCGCCGAAGCGGTGGCTCGGGTCTGGGACATGAAGGGCCGAGAGGGGGAGGTGGG
>NZ_JBFUFS010000139.1:0-583 GCF_056403335.1 Rhodobacter sp. P2_H5
GCATCAAAGTCACCTCGGCATAGCGTAGGACATGGCGGTTGAAGGGGTGGTCGACTCCCGCGAGGTTCAGGAGGCAATAATCGAAACGACCACTTTCATCGGCGTCGAGAAGGGAATCTTCCAGGTCCAGCAATCGGGTGGCTTCATAGTGCAGGAAGCTCACGGCGAACTTGTCAGACCAGAATTCCGGCCCAACCTGCTGGCTGTACGTCTGATAGGCTTTGAAGGATTGGTGCGGATCGCAATCGACCAGAAGGGCAGATTTGCCTGCAGCGTCGATCGCGGAGACCAGCATCAGGAGGGCCGTGGTTTTGCCAGTGCCACCCTTGTGGCTGTAAGCGGTGATGACGCGCATGGGGTTTTCTCCTTCGGGTTGGAATTGAGCTTGACGGGTAATCGGGGTGCGGGAACCGCTTCGGCGGGTCTGGCGGGTCTGGCGGGTCTGGCGGGTCTGGCGGGTCTGGCGGGTCTGGCGGGTCTGGCGGGTCTGGCGGGTCTGGCGGGTCTGGCGGGTCTGGCGGGTCTGGCGGGTCTGGCGGGTCTGGCGGGTCTGGCGGGTCTGGCGGGTCTGGCGGGTCTGGCG
>NZ_JBFUFS010000140.1:0-575 GCF_056403335.1 Rhodobacter sp. P2_H5
GGCGCAATCCCAGCCTCATCCCCGATATCGTCGCCCTGCCCTTCCGATGTTTCACCCTGAAGTGCCACGAGGTCCGCCCGGCGCAGCACCTCCGGCAGCCAGCCGGTGCCCTTGAGCAAGCGCTCAGCTTCGACAGCCATATCGCCCTTCTTCAAGTGGTCGATGAGTTGGGCAGCGCCCTCCCCCTTTGCCTCGCGCACGGCTACGATGATCCGCGCCTTCGGCACACGCGAGAGATAGGTCTCTGCAGTCGGTTCCCATCCCGCCTCGACCATGTCGAGATCCACTGCCTTGGCCAACATGTCGGCATGCTTCATGCGGCGGGTCAGGCCGGAAGCCGAGATGCCCGCACCATAGGGGCTCACCCGTTCATGCAGGGCATTGACGCCAAAGCTCAGGCAATGGGCGAGAAGAGAAAGGCGACTTGCCTGATCCAGCGTCGACAGTCGCTCCCAGAGCGCAGGTTCATCGCCCAAGGGCAATTCTGCCCCCCAAGCAGCATGACGGGCATCGATGGCCTCAGCCGCCGAGCTGTCCTTCAGCTCCGGCGCCTGGACCGTCATATACACCTGACG
>NZ_JBFUFS010000141.1:0-573 GCF_056403335.1 Rhodobacter sp. P2_H5
GCGCCGCCCGATCTGAACTTTCACCAGGGCGGCTATCTGTTCCTGGCTGGCAGCGAGGAACAGGAGCAGACCCTGCGCGAGAACCACGCGGTCCAGCGCGCCTGCGGCGCCGATGTGGTGCTGTGGGATCAGGAGGCGCTGCACCGCGCCTTCCCGCATCTAAATGTCGATGACATCCGCCTGGCCTCCTATGGCCAATCGGGTGAGGGCTGGTTCTCCAACACCGGGCTGATGAATGGCTTCAAGGCCAAGGCGCGGGAACTGGGGGCAGAGTATGTGACCGACGAGGTTGTGGCGATCACCCGCCACGGCAACCGGGTCACCGGGGTCACGCTGAAATCCGGCACCACGGTGGAGGCGGGAACCGTGGTCAATGCCTCGGGCCCGCAGGCCGGGCGCACCGCGCAGATGGCAGGCATAGCCGTGCCAGTGGAGCCGAGGAAGCGCACCCTCTTCGTCTTTGACTGCGCCAGGACCCCCGAAGGCAGCGCCACGGTCAACCAGGGCCGCCTGCCGCTGATGATCGACCCTTCGGGCGTGTTCTGCCGCCCCGAGGGCCGGTTCTTCCTGTCG
>NZ_JBFUFS010000142.1:0-572 GCF_056403335.1 Rhodobacter sp. P2_H5
GGCTGATCGTGATCGTCGCCGTGTCTGTCTACGTCGAAAACAAGAGGAAGGTGTGATGACGCAAGCCGCGCAATCCCAATCGCAGCAGCGTTCGGCCATGGATGTGGCCCGCAGCTACGGCATCCATCTGGTCCTGCTGGCGCTGATCGTGGTGACGGCAATCCTGTCGCCGGCCTTCCTGACGGCCAACAACATCTCGAACATGCTGCTGCAGGCCGCCCCCTTGGGCATCGTGGTGATCGGCCAGGTCATGGTGATCCTGGTGCGGGGGCTGGATCTGTCGGTCGCCTCGGTGATGGCCACGGCGGCGGTGACGGCGACCTGTTTCAGCGGGCAGAACAGCGATGCGCTGCCGGTCTTTCTGGTGGCGATGGCGATTGGCCTGATCACCGGGCTGGTCAACGGGCTTTTGATCACCAAGCGCAACGTCTCGCCCTTCCTGGCCACGCTGGCGACGATGACGCTGCTGCAGGGGATGCGCTTTGCCTATACGCAAGGCGCGCCTTCGGGGAACGTGCCGCCGATCTACCGGGTTCTGGGTTCGCAAACCTTCTTCGGGGTGCCCTATAACC
>NZ_JBFUFS010000143.1:0-564 GCF_056403335.1 Rhodobacter sp. P2_H5
GCGCAGATTTTACGCGCCTTGGGTCACCATAGCGTTCGCCTGCTCAGCAACAATCCCGAGAAGGCGTCGGGGCTGGCACGCAATCACATCAGGGTGACCAAGGTTGAATCGCTGATCATCTCGCCAAACCCGTTCAACGCGGGCTACCTCGAAGCGAAGGCAGAGAAATTCGGTCATGTTTTGCCGGCGATTTGGCCCATAAGGGAATCATTTGCCAAATTCGGCTAAGTCAATGTGACCTCAGCACCCGGTTGGGACGTTCGCGTCTTTACTTGAGTTGATTTGAATCCGTAATGTGCGGCCATCCCCCTATTTTAAGTGGGGTGCCTCAATGGAATTTTCAGGCCCTCCGTCATCGCGCAATCCGTGAGGCGATGATCACGCGTTTCGCGGGCGTCATCAACTCCATCGCCGTCTTGTCAACCTTCGCCCTCCCCGATCCTGCCGCGCCAAGGGCGCTGGCAGGCAGATGCGCATCTGCGACCAGCGGGCCAAGATGGATTGGCCTTGCCCTGTCTCGCCCGATGTCGCGTCTGAGACAGGGCCCGTGACAAGCCCTGCCGC
>NZ_JBFUFS010000144.1:0-562 GCF_056403335.1 Rhodobacter sp. P2_H5
GCCGAAAAGCCGACGATGGGTTCGAAGACGCGGAAATTGTCCATGAGCTGCACCAGCGCCACGAAGGTCGCAAGCGGCATCAGATGCGGCATGATCACGAACCGGGTGGATTGCCAGCGCGTGGCACCGTCGATCCGCGCCGATTCCAGCGTGTCTTGCGGCACGGTTTGCAGGCCGGCGTAAAACACCACAAAGGAAAACGGCCCGTTGGTCCAGACGCCATAGGTCAGAATGACGATCCAGGTCAGCACCGGCGAGGCGCGCAGGCTCAGCGTGGGGTCGCCGGTCAGCCATTGCAGCGTGGCACCGAATATCCCCGCCGGATTGAACATCCATGACAGGATCAGCGAGCCGATCAGGGGGGTGATGATCATCGGCAGGATCGACACGAAGATCGCCGGGCCCTTCAGGACCTTCGGCATCGTGTTCACCGCAAGCGCTATGGCAAAGCCAAGCGCCATCGCCAGCGGGGTGACGATAAAGCAATAGGTCAGGGTGAAGGCCAGCGCCCGATAGAAGGGCAGGTTCATCAGCCGCGCGGCGATATCGGCCAGGCCGGTGT
>NZ_JBFUFS010000145.1:0-560 GCF_056403335.1 Rhodobacter sp. P2_H5
CGATTTGTAGCGTTCATCATCAAGTTATCGACAATATCGATCACTGGATGGACTATCACGAGAACCCAAACTGGAGCAAAGAGAAATCGCACCTTTTTGGTGACACATTGGTCTTCCGAGTTTCAAGACTGACTTATGCAGATTATGGACCAACGAGTCATACTAAATTGAACGAAACTCTGCTCGAGTATCTTAGGTTAAATGCGACCGCAAGAAACACAAAGGAGATGAAATACTGGGTTCTAGACTACTACGATAATGGGCGCGGACTAATCGAAAACCTCCGCCATTTTGGTCGATTTAACAAAGACAACTTCGATCTTTCGAGTGCAATCACAAACAAGATGTCTATTAGGGGTGATATTGGACGAGACCGAAGAAACGGCGAAGGCTATACAACGATTATAGAGGAAGCGGCTAACCAAGGCGGGTATGTCGCGCTAACGTCCGGCGGCCAAAAACTAACATACTCTCCCCTACTTGGAAGCGGTTTGCGACATCAAACTGTGCAGGAATTCCAATTTGGTACGCATTTGAACATCGTATTTCCAGGGTAGAAC
>NZ_JBFUFS010000146.1:0-558 GCF_056403335.1 Rhodobacter sp. P2_H5
TCGCCAGTGACTTGGGCATAGGCCGTGGTCGGCTGGGTAGAAAGACCCGCGTGGTCCAGATGGACATGGAATTGCAGGCGGGTTGTGTCAGGGCGCAGAGCGGTTTGGGCGTCAAAAATCCTGTGCCAATCGGCTGCGGGCAAAAGGATCACATTGTCCGGCGGGGCTTGTGGTGCGGCTTGGGATGGCAGCCCTACCCCCTGAAAGAATGCGTCCGCATCGGGCATATCGACCACGCCTGCGACAGTCACCACCACGGGATCAAGACCTATCCGCGTGATGCTGACAGGGTCGCCTGGCCCGACATGCAGGTTCGACGCGGTCTGCTGTGCGATCAGCACCCCGTCGAGGGAGCCGGACAACAGGCGGACTTCTTTCGGGAAATTGACCAGGTATTCCGGTCCAAAGCCCATCACTTTGCCCGGCCCGGTGGTCTGCACGGTGCCGCCAGCAGTGGCCTGAAACGCGTCGGTTAAGGCGTAAAAGACCTGTTCCAGCGCCCTGATCGGAGCAGCTTTGCGAATGGCTGCGTCAATGGCGGCCGCATCAGCCCCCGGC
>NZ_JBFUFS010000147.1:0-558 GCF_056403335.1 Rhodobacter sp. P2_H5
GCATCCTTGGCGGCCTTGTTCATGAGACCCGTCACATCGACGCCCACAGAGCCAGTGGCCCCCGGCGCAAATTGCGGCAWTGGCTCGTCTGCCAAAGCCACTCCGGACAGGAATTGCAGGACAAGGCCCGCCCTGATCAAAGCGCGCAGCAATTGTGTTTCCTCCAGGTGAGCCAGCCGAAGCTTTCGCCTTTGAAAGGATATGCCCGGCCGGAGTCGACGAACTGGGTCGAGGAGCCCAGGGGACCGCAGGCATAGCGGCCGGAGGTCTTGGCCTTGGGCCGGGTGATTTGGAACCGGTATTGCGATTTGGGCAGGATCGGCGCCGGCTTCGGCTGGCAGAGCGCGCCCGATCCGGAAGTGCGGCGGGCCAGACCGAAACGGTGCATGCGTGCCAGGAGCTTGGCGGCGACGGTTTCCGAAGCCTGAACCCCACCATAATGCTCGTTGGCGTCCCCGGTCATCGGGTAGAGCCCACCCTGACAGCCATTGCACCAGAAGAGCTTGTCATTGCCGAGTTGGCCGGAGGAGGCTGCGACGCAATCGGCGGCACAGGCGG
>NZ_JBFUFS010000148.1:0-550 GCF_056403335.1 Rhodobacter sp. P2_H5
CATTTCCTTGGCTCACGGCCCAGGCCACTTGATCCGGGTCGTCGCCGTCGATGAAAAGGATCGTCTTGTCAAACCCCGACCAGGCCAATGGGTTCACCACCGTGCCTGCCGCCGCAAAGACCACGCCGTTCTGATCGGCCAGATCGTGGTCAACCCGGATCGACAGATCGAGGCTGAAACTGCGGTTTTCGGTTGCCCTCGGCAAGGCCAGACCTTTGGGGCGGTTGGCATAGGTCTGCGCCTTACCCTGCATCTCGGCGGTCAATCGCTCCATCCCGCCATCGGCAATCATGGCGCTGATCTTCGCCTTGATCAGGGCCAGAAGATCGGGTTCGGCAATCGGGAAGACCTCGCCGAAGTTGCCGAGATCACGTGCGGACGACGGGGCCGCAGTACCAAGTCCGATGGCAAGGCTCAGCGTCACGACTCTTGCCCAAGCCATGCTGCCACCTCCTGCCAAGAGGGAAATCCCGGGAAAGGCAGACCCACGGCCTCGACATCGGCCATAGGGACGAAACCGAAAGTCTGGTAACGGCTGTCGAGTGAATTC
>NZ_JBFUFS010000149.1:0-543 GCF_056403335.1 Rhodobacter sp. P2_H5
GCTTCGAAACCGTGCTCTTCGAGATCCCGCTCAGCCCCATGGCCTGAACCAGCTCGTCCACCCGACGAGTCGAGACCCCGCCGATCCAGGCCTCCTGGATGACGGCCACGAGCGCCTGCTCCGAGGTCTTGCGGGCTTCGAGGAAGCTCGGGAAGTAGCTGCCCTGACGCAGCTTCGGCACCCGCAGGTTCAGGGTGCCCAAACGGGTATCGAGAGCGCGCTCTCGATACCGGTTGCGCCAGGTCGTGCGTTCACCGCTGCGCTCATGCCGACCGGCGCCGATCAGACCCTCGACATCGGTCTCCATGATCAGTTGCAGGACGGCCTCGGCAATGCCGCGGAGGAAATCACCCTGATCGTGCTTGGCCAGAAGCTCGGACAGGTCCATGTTGGTATTGGTCATCGGGGGCTCCGTATGGTCTCTGGTTGAAGTCGCCAAACTCCACCTCGATCCTACACCTCGATGGCCACCCGGGATCACACCGCTGTCGGCGGTGAATTTACACCAGCTCCGCGGACACTAACCGGCGGACGACCCTGGGT
>NZ_JBFUFS010000150.1:0-539 GCF_056403335.1 Rhodobacter sp. P2_H5
CTGGAACATCTGGTAGGAGCCGGGCCAAAAAAGAGTCAGCAGATACTTTGCCAGTGGTGAAAAGGAAGAAACGCAGGTTTGATGCGGCACGATCGTCTCGACTATAACGCTCCAACCAGATGTTAACAGATTTCCAGAAGTCGGTTGAAAGGTCAGTCAGTTTGTCGCCGATTGCTTTATGCTTGAGGGATGCCAGAGATTTCCCACCCTCTCCATCGATAAAGTCAAGATCATCGTCCTTTTCAAGCAGGATCGAAGTACTCTCCGGCACTTGGAGCAAGTGAAGCAGCGCGAGCCGCGCCTGGTAGATGTACCCGAGGCCCTGTTCGCCGGCGGAATATTTGTCGGTCGGAGCCTGCGCCATACCAAAATCCTAGATCAAATACTCTCTCAGCTAAGGCTCGGAGACCTGTCTGGGTCTGAATCCACAGTCAGGCCAATGTTCAACTTGACTTTGCGAGCCAAGTCGATTGCAACTTAACTTTTCAGCAATCTGAAGGCGAAAGCAATACCTTAAACATCCCTCAGCACTTGTAGAG
>NZ_JBFUFS010000151.1:0-538 GCF_056403335.1 Rhodobacter sp. P2_H5
CATGTACCCTTCCAAGCGTCCGCGCCACGCCCGCGTCCGTCTCCCGGTTTCCCGAGGACCGGCACATCCCGGCTTCGGGCATGTCACGCATGAGGATCGAAGCGAAAACCCGCCTCACGCCGCGCCGCTCATGCCGCGCGGCGTCAAGCCCCTCGTCCCGGACATCCGGAAATCGCCAAGCGAACGCGCAAAATGCCCTGGGTATCCCAGATCACTTCCGACGGCCCCCTTGCGTCCGGTTCCCCCGTGATGCGCGACAGGCGGCTTGCCTATCGCTTACAGCGGTCGATTGGCTTTGCGATCGATTTCAGTTTGGTCCCTCGCAGCGCGGCTCCGCGCGCCCAACAGGTGCGTAAGTGCGGCGCCAGCCTCATAATATGCCTCGCGCGGCCCGGTCAGACTTTCGCGGTGCGACGCCACAGGGGCGACCGGCAGACCATCTGGAGTGCCCGTCAGCAGGGCCATGGCGGTGCTGGCACCAAAGATCGTCCCCGGGCAGATACCACGCCCCGAATAGCCGAAGCATGCATAGGCATCG
>NZ_JBFUFS010000152.1:0-537 GCF_056403335.1 Rhodobacter sp. P2_H5
ACCATGGAAAGCCCGCCCTCCTGGCGGAGGCGCCTGATCCGCTCGACCGTCTCGCCACGGCTGGAAAACATCGCGAGCGAGAAGGGATCGAGGAGGAGCCGGCCAAAGACCCAGCCCTCGGGACCCTTGATCGCCATCTCGGAATAGAGGCCCTGAACCGGGGCGATGGATTTGAGCTGGTGCAGCATGCCCGAGGTCACGGCGAGGCGCTTTTCCGAGGCCAGAAGGTCCAGCGTTTCGGGCTTCTGGGCCATGACGACGGTCCAGTCCGAGTTTTCGAGGCACACCCGGGCGGCGGCATTTTCTTCATAGTCGCGGAAGCTTTGCGTGCCGGTGATCAGCGCTGCATTGTATTTGCGCGCCCGCCGCACCAGGGCTTCAATGAAGCGCGCCGTGGCCTCGGTCTTGAGCAGATCCCAAGCCTCGTCGATGACCAGCGCCACCGGAATATCGCGGGCGGTCTTGTACATGAGCTCGGAGGACAGAAACATCACGATCTGCAGGACCACATCCTGCAGGATGCGCTGCCCCTTGATC
>NZ_JBFUFS010000153.1:0-534 GCF_056403335.1 Rhodobacter sp. P2_H5
GACCGGCGACAGCGCTTTTGGTCCCGCCTCGGGCAAGCGCTATGTGGCGCGCTGCATTGCGGATTGCGCGGTGACCGACGGGGTTTTCGACGATGAATGGCTGGTGTTTGACACCAGCTCCATCGTTCGGCAGCTGGGCCACGACCCTCGCGACTTTGTGCGCCGCCAGATCGCGGCAGAGGGCGGGCCAGCGCGGGCCAGGCGGCCCTTCACCCCGGATCAGGACCGCAGCGGCCCCTACCAGTTGCGCGGCAATGACAACGCTTGGGGCGGCAAGCTGGTCGATATCCTGACCCGGATCATGCGCAAGGATATTGCGGTGATCGGCAAGACCTATGACCGAGCGGTCAGACTGGAACATCCGGGTGGCCAGGGTGGTTGGACCTGCGAGTTCGCGGAAGCCGCGTGGATGGGGTTGCGGTCGTCTTTCCCCGCCGCAACCTTCACCGTGCATCATGTGATCGGCAATGACGAGGCCGGGCGCCAGCCCCGCGCCGCCGTCCGCTGGAGCCTGGATGGCAGGCACGAAGGCTA
>NZ_JBFUFS010000154.1:0-532 GCF_056403335.1 Rhodobacter sp. P2_H5
AGGCATCGAGGGTCTTGGACACCGACTGCTGGAATTCCTCGATGATGGACCCAAAGGCATCGGTATTGGACGCCGATTTCGCCAGTTCCTGCATGGCGTCTTGGCTGTAGCGCATGGCGCAGTCGATGGCGACGAGCTCGGAGATAAGGGCGATTTCGTCATCGGTGAACTGGAACTTGTAGGCGCGGGCGGTTTTGAGGGTGTCGTAGATCGGAACTGAGGTCATGCCGATCAGGCCGACGGCATCGGGGGAGAGCTTGGTGTCATCGCGGAGCGCGTCGGAGATCCCTTGCAGGATCGTGCTGACCCTGGCGTAGAAGGCTTCGGACTGTGGGATGTTCACATCGACCAGCGTCGGGGCCAGACATTTGTCGGTCTCATCGCAGTGCAACACCTTGAGGGTGCCGCCTTCGACGAAGGCCTCGATCATGTCGGGGGTGAAGGCGCGCGGGGTGATGACCTGATGCCGCGGCCCTTCGTTGTCGGTGGCGGCGGCCCGGGTGATGATCGTGACGGAGAGCGTCATGAAGAG
>NZ_JBFUFS010000155.1:0-528 GCF_056403335.1 Rhodobacter sp. P2_H5
CGCCAGGGCTGGCGAGGAAGGCGAAGGCCGCAGCGATCTCTTCCGGGCGGCCGAGGCGGCCTGCGAGAGTCAGTCCGGCCTCATAGGACTTGGCATTGGCGACGACCGTGGGGTCGGCCGAAAACTTGTCGAAGATGGGCGTGTCGATGGGGCCGGGGGCGACGGCGTTCACACGGATCCCCAGCGGCGCAAGTTCGGCGGCCAGAGTGCGGACGACCGACCGCAGCGCAGCCTTGGTCGCGGAATAGACCAACTGCCCGGGGATGCCCAACACGTCATTTACGCTGGTGGTGAACAGGATTGCCCCGCCCGAGGTCATGAAGGGCAGGCAGGTCTGCGTGGCAAAGATCGCTCCCTTGAGGTTGATGTTCATTTCACGGTCGAATGCCGTCTCGTCCAGGTCGGCGATACGCGAGGTCAGGCAGACCCCCGCATTACAAATCAACACGTCCAAGCGTCCGCCCCAAGCGCGGATCTGGTCGGCCAACGCCGCCATCTCGGCTGKGCGGCCGATGTCGAGGGTCAGCC
>NZ_JBFUFS010000156.1:0-519 GCF_056403335.1 Rhodobacter sp. P2_H5
GTATGGGTGAAGGCCGCGTGATGCTCGCTGAAGACCGCGCGATGCAAGGCGGCATCGCGCCCGGTGGGCAAGACGCCCGCCGACCATTGCCCGCCAGAGCGCACGTCGCGCAGGTAGACAAAGCCGCCGTGCTGCGCCTGCGTCGGATCGGCGCGCCAGCGGGTGATGGCAAGATCGCGCCAGCGGCTGAAGCCCGCCCCCGTCGGGGTCAGCATCACGCCATAGCTGCCGTTCGACAGGAAATGCGCCGTGGGTGCCGCCGCAGCCGGGTTTTCGAAATGCCGCACGACGGGGGCAGACTGCGCCTCGACCGCCGCCACCAGCACTTCTTTCGCACGGGGCGGCGCGATCGCCACATCGCGCGGCACGCGTTCCTGTAGCAGCATTTCGACCGCCTGAATGATCGGCTCGGCGTGGAAATGCGCGCGCAGCTGGCCGTTCAAGAGGACGTTGGCGATGGCGGTGATCGTCATGCCCTGATGGTGCGCCATGAAACTGCGCACCACGACGCTGCTGGCC
>NZ_JBFUFS010000157.1:0-518 GCF_056403335.1 Rhodobacter sp. P2_H5
CCGTAGATGATGCGCGACAGGGTATCGCGGCCCAGCTGATCGGTGCCGAGCCAATGCGCAAGGCTGGGCGCCTGCAGCTTGGCCCGCACATCCAGCGCCAGCGGGTCAGAGGGGGCGAGGAGGGGTGCTGCGATGGCCATGATGACGAAGAGGGTGACAAGGATCAGGCCCATCAACCCCATCGGATCGCGGATCAGTGCCCGCAAGGCGCGGGTGTCAGCGGGCCAGCGCATCGCGCACCCTGGGGTCGAGATTTGCAATCAGCAGATCGGCGCAGGTGATCACCACCAGATAAAAGGCCGTGGTGACCAGAACCGTGCCCATCACCACCGGATAATTGCGCTTGAACACCGCCCCGGTGATCAGCGTGCCGATGCCGGGGCGCGAAAACACGGTCTCGACAAAAACCGCGCTCGACAGGATGCCGCCAAGGCCAACCGCGATCACCGACAGCGTCGGCACGATGGCCAGGCGCAGGGCATAGCGGGTGACGACGCGGTGTTCGGGCAGGCCGAAGG
>NZ_JBFUFS010000158.1:0-517 GCF_056403335.1 Rhodobacter sp. P2_H5
TCGCCCGCGCGCTCAGTCTGCGGCTATCTCGCTCGGGCCAATGCTGCCCCCGCCATCCACAAGCCCGATGCATCCCCGGTGGCTGTCGAACTCGGCTACGAGGTCATCGACGCGGGGCCGCCCAACGCCGCCCGCCTGTCGGATGCGATCTACGAAGAATACGGCCTGCAATCGATCCAGATTCCCGGCGCTGTGCCGCATCCCACCAAGCTTGTACAATCTGCCGCCATGGCTTCGGTCGCCCCGCCACTCCCGACCTATCGGCCGTTGCTGCGTGCCGGCATCTGCCAACTGCTGTCCGATGCCCAGCTGGAGACGGTGATCTATGCCGGGGAGGCCCACTCCGACCATCTTGCAGGAAGCTGGACCGTCGACGAAACCTGCGACAAGGTAAGCGCTGCTGCTGACGGTGTGGCTGGCTCTGTCCGCTTTCGCCGCGGCTTCATGCTGGGCGATGGCACCGGCGCGGGCAAGGGGCGCCAGTCGGCCGGGATCATCCTCGACAACTGGCTGCGGG
>NZ_JBFUFS010000159.1:0-502 GCF_056403335.1 Rhodobacter sp. P2_H5
CCGGCACGGTCGCCGCCGGCGGTCAAAGCTGGACGATGGGACGCGGCGACGTGCTTTATCTGCCGATGGGCGCAGGCCCGGTCACCTTTGCCGGCGCCGGGCGGTTCTACATCCTGTCGGCCCCCGCCCATGCCGCCCATCCGGCGCGCCTCGTCACGCTGGCCGAGGCGAAGAAGGTCAACATGGGCTCCGCCGCCACCGCGAACGAACGCACGATCAACCAGTTCATCCACCCCGACGTGATGCCCTCCTGCCAACTGGTCGTGGGTTACACCCAGTTCCACGGCGGGTCGGTCTGGAACACGATGCCCGCCCACGTCCATGACCGCCGGATGGAGGTCTATCTCTATTTCGATCTGGCCGCAGATGCCCGCGTCTTCCACTTCATGGGCGAGCCGAACGAGACCCGTCACCTTGTGATGAAGAACGAAGAGGCCGTGGTGTCGCCCCCGTGGTCGATCCATTGCGGCGCGGGCACCGGCTCTTACACCTTCATCTGGGC
>NZ_JBFUFS010000160.1:0-502 GCF_056403335.1 Rhodobacter sp. P2_H5
GAAGGAAACTCGGCACCGCCAGCAGCACATCGACCAGACGCGCCAGCACCACATCGACCCAGCCGCCGAGGAAACCCGCCAGAAGGCCGATCAACCCGCCCGCCACCAGACCGATCCCCACCGCGATCAGCGCGCTGGCGACCGAGGAAGAGGTGCCATAGACCACCCGCGTGAACAGATCGCGCCCCAGATGATCGGTGCCGAACCAATGCGCGGCACTGGGGCTTTGCAGCTTTTCCGCCGGGATGCCGAGGGCGGGGTCAAGGCTGGTGAAGAGGCTGGGCGCCACCGACCAGGCCAGCACCACCGCGAGAAGGAGGAAGGCAATGGCAACGGTCGGCGGCAGGCCGGCGAGGGTGATGGGGCCGGACCGGTCCCGAAAGGTGGAGAATGTCATGCGTTCACCGGTGCGGCAGGGGATTGGGTCAGGCCGCCAGCGGCCGGGGCGGTGCCGGGAGCAGCGCCCAGCAATTTCACACGCGGGTCAAGCAGCGGGTAAATC
>NZ_JBFUFS010000161.1:0-502 GCF_056403335.1 Rhodobacter sp. P2_H5
GGCCGAACACGCGGCAAACTCGATCCTTGCGCCGGAGGATCACCCATGGCCGTGACAGAGCGCGACCCGGTTTCCGGTTACACCACCACCGGCCACGATTGGAACGGCATCAAGGAACTGAACTCTCCGGTCCCGCGTGTGGTATATTTTTTCATCATCATCACCCATGTTCTGGCGCTGATCGGCTGGATTTTGCTGCCGGCCTGGCCCCTCGGCCATACCTACACCAAGGGCCTACTGGGCGTGGATCAAAGGACCGATGTGGCGGCTGATATCGCTGCCGCCAACGCCGCGCGAGCCGGGTGGCGCGACCAGATAGCCACGCTGGATTATGACGCAATCCGCGCTGACCCCGACCTGATGGCAAAGGTCATGGCCACCGCAGCCCCGCTGTTTGGCCAGAACTGCCAGTCCTGCCACGGCAAGGAGGGCATTGGCGGCCCCGGCTTTCCGCGCTTGGCCGACACGATCTGGATCTGGGGTGGCACGGTCGAAGATATTG